>NZ_JBFRFX010000022.1:0-121054 GCF_052115045.1 Cupriavidus sp. 2TAF22 | reverse complement strand
GCCCATCACCCTTCCGCTGTGGCTGGGCTGGCTGCTGATCAACGCGTTTCCCGACAGCGTGGAAGCATGCATCCAGTACAACGTGCCCTACACGCCCTTTCCCACGGACATCGACGAGTTGTGCGGCATGGCATCGCCGCAGGTGAACGACGATGCCTAGCATCATGGGGACCACACCATCTGCACGTTTAGGCGGTTGCTTCTTCACCGCCTCCATCGGCCCGGCCAAGCTGGAGCCAGAGGGGACGCCACAGTGAATAGCGGAGACCATCAAGCGGCTGCCGCCCAGCCTGCGCCTGGGCGGCACGCCGCTCTATCAGAGCCACACTACCGGTGAAAACGCCCAAGCCCGACGACGTGCGTCGCGATCCCACACTGGCCATGATGCCGCGACGGGGGCCGTTGCGGCATCAGGCACCGAAGGAATGACGCCGTTTCCACACGGCTTTTCCGAAACATCCGAGACCTGCGCGCCTTTTCCTGCGGCATTCTCCCCCGCAAGTGACAGCCCATAGACGGCCACCCCAGTCGGCGCCACAGGTACGCCGGCCGGCGGGTGATATCGCCTTGCCAGGAACTTGCCATGCCACGCCAGTCCGCCCTGCGCTTCACCTTCGCCGTCGTCGACAGGGTCGACTTCGAAGTCATCGCGTTCGATTTCGACGAAGCCCTCTCCGAGACCTTCCGTCTCGACGTGCAGCTGGCCCACGCCGGCCCCGCCATCCCGCGCATCGGCCAGGAGGTCATCGTCGACTTCTGGGACGGCGATCCTGACCAGCCGGTCATCACCGGCCGCACGTACCGATCGAACCAGTTGCCRSCCTACGCGCTGCCGCRCCACAAGACCCGCATGACCATCAAAAGCCAGACCCACAAGGGCGAGGGCTACAACGAACTGCGCTTCGAGGACGAGAAAGTAGTTTGAGGATTACCACCGTGACCCTGCCCCTCAAAAAAGCACTTCAACCCGCGCATCCCAGTGAGAAGCCAAGGAATTGCGCCATTTCGCCGCCGTCGTGCCAGCGCGGCGTCCCGGTCTACCCCCTGCGCTACGGCATCGCTGACAAGGGCTTCGAAGCCGCAGTCTTCCCGACACTCAGCGTGAAAGGCTATCCGGAACTAAAGGGCAGCAAGGCGTATGGCCTGCGTGTATTGCGTCCTGGCACTWATGTCTACCTGTTCTATTACCAGAACAGCCGCATGTGGACCCAGCACTACCAGGTCACCAGCGACGTGCGCTTCGCGCCCATCTGGTGGACCGAGGCGGATGCCAACGACGACACACCCGGACGTTATGCCCGCCCCGATACCGTCGGCGCCAGACCCTACCTGCTGGCGCCGGAAACAGAAGTGGCCAACACCGTCTACCTCATGGTCAGCGAAACCCTGTTGAGCCACGCCCGACTCTGGCGCATCGAAACCAATAAGGATGGTATCCGCGACAAGCTAGCGACCCAGCTCTCCCCTGCCGGTGACCCCAGACAGCGGCATGTCTTCGACGCGGTGCATCTCGCAACAGCCACGCCGGAACTGGTGACGCCGGCCATCTCCGGCCGCGCCCGGCCCTGTGCCTGGAGCGAGATTGCCCTGGGCGATCGCATCATGACGTACCAATCCATCTTGACCGGCATGTACGGTGCGTTGCCGCCGAGCGCAGATGGTGCCTCCGACAAGAGAGTCAAGCCCTTGGCGGCGGTGCTACAGGACCCTATCGGCATCACCAGCGAACTGGCCCACCTCACGGCCGTCGCGGCAGCCGAACGCCAAATCTATGAGATCGACAACAACCACGCCTACACCAGCGCCACCCTGATCAAGCAGTACCTCAGTAGTGTGCAAAAACAAACCACCAGTGAGTTCTACCTGAAGCGGCAACGACTCGTACGCTACTACGAAAGCGACAATGCCAACACCATCGATGGCAACGCCATGCCCTTCATCTTCGCCTACCAGCGCAAGATCAAAACGCTGCAAGAGACCCTGGACAAGTGCGCAGCGGACCTCGATGGCTGGGTCAAGACCGCAGGTAGCGCCATCGGCAAGGGGTGGAGCGATGGCCTCTTCGGCAAGGCCCTGTCCTGCTTTGACCTAGGTAGCCACCGCAACGCCCAGGACTATGAAAACGTCGTCGCCCGCTGCGCTGGCAGCCTGACCCACAGCGCCGCCGGCCGTGACAGCGTCCGCGATCTGGTCCTGGCCGACCATCGCAGCAGCCCGGTCTGGCTGGCACTGGCACATGGCATACCGGAGCTGCACGCCAACTTCACCAATCCCGATATTCTGAAGCAAGCGCTGGATACCGGTGTAGCGGCATTCGCCCCGATCTTCCAGTTCAATATCAGCCACCCAGCCACACCTCATTCCGACGCGCTGATCAACCTGATGCTTCCGCTCCTGGCAGACAAGACCCTTCCGGATGCCAAAGCAGATCTTGTCGCCCGGCGCGTGCGCCTGTTCGCCGAGATCCGTGTCGGCAGCACCGTCGTCACCTACCGCGTGACGAGCGCTGAAGCCAATCGCCAATATGCCCAGTTCCGCGGCGAGCAGCACATGAACACCGAGCAATTGAGGAAATGGGGCATCACCGTGAAGCGGGAACTGCGAGGCCAGCCCGCCACCACGCTGCTCTATGAAGAAGTACCCAAGGGCGCCGGCAAGGACTACATCAGCCCCGCGCCCGCCGGCGAAGGCCAGAAGTTCAGGCTGGAGGGCAATATATTCCAGCGTACCCTGCAACGCCTGCAGGGGAGCCGAGCCTATGCCGCCACGCAGAAGGGCATCGTGGCCGGGGAGTATGCGGTGACGGGAGTGGCGGCAGTTTCGGCAGTTATGTCTCTTAGGTCATCGCTTAAGGATTTCGCACAGGGGAAAATGACATCGGGTGATGCCTCCAAACGAGCGACATCCATAGTGGCCGCTTTTGCGGCAATTTCGGCTGTCCTAAGCGCCAGCTACTACATCAAAGGCGACATTCTTCAACTCAGAGGATTAGCGAAAGGCGGAGCACTCAATGTCGTGCGCGGTAGTCAGGAGGTAATCGCCGCTCGTACTCTCGCGACAAAGTTCGGAGCGGGGGCGGCATTCTTAAGCGCTGCAGCAGACCTCCTGCGTGCTAGCAAAGCATACGGAAGTGAACAGAATACCGAAGCCGCCAAGATGTTCATGGCCTCCGCGGGTTGCGGTACGTTGGTCGGTGCGAGTCTTCTGCTAAATGCCGTGGGCGTCACGCTCAGCTTTATGGGCCCTGTGGGCTGGCTGATCTTGGCCGCTGTGGCGACAGTCGGCGTCACCTACTTCTCAATACAAGCAGCCATGGCCAGGTTCCAGCCCGATGAGGTCTGGCTGGCTCATAGTTTCTGGAGCCAAGGCGACGCACGCTACCGCTTCAAGACCCTGGAGGACGAGTTGGCGGCCTTCCACGGCGCAATTTACGGAGTGCGTGTCGTGGCCGATTGGGACAGCCCTGCCAGCGCCGTACCTTTTAGCCTGGGCAACATTGCCTGGCGAACAGCCTTGCCCCTGTATGGCCTATGGCAAGACGCTCAAGCACTGCACCGCGAGGTCGCCGCCGAAGGGGTAGGCACACTCTCTATTTCGCTGAGCTTACCCAGCTATCGGGAAATCAAAGACCAAAGCGATGAGACCGACAAAGCAACCGCCGCCGTAGCGGCCACGGCAGATGCCGCTGCACGCTTCCAGAAAGAGTTGCGTGTCTACCGTGGCAAAAAACCCCTGCGTCAGGTGGAAGGCCCCATCGTGACCTCACCGGAGTATCGCTTCCCCTACGACGACGAATGCCTGATTGCCAGTAGCGATGCCGTGCGCGATGGCACCCGCGTGCTGACGTGGCGCATCAGCATGCGCGCCGACGCGCGGGTCGAACTGGACTATTGCTATCGGCCCGATCCCAAGGACCAGCCCATGCTGGCCTTGATGCCGCAACGGGAGCCGCTGGAGTTCACCCGCGGCACCTGGCTGACCGATCCTATCGATAGCGATCTGCTTGAGCCGGTCAAGGTGTCCAGATGACGATACGACCCCCCTCCCCAGCGCGGCCTACGTTTGCCAACGCCCAGCGGAAATGGCGCCTGTTTCGCTCGGCATGTACGACCCTACCACTAGAGCCCGATCCGAGTGTTAAACCGACCATTACCATCCTTCGTTCGAGCGAACATTGCATAGTACTGACAGCGGATACTCTTCAGCGAAACGACACAACAATATCGTGGCACATGGGGGCGCTTATTACTTTTGGCGCTTTTATGATCATTGGCGTCGGACTGTTGCAGTCAAACACGGATTCACCACTCCCGTTTTGTTTCGCCGCGATACTCCCGATCGCGTATCTACTGGTAATTAGTTTATCACGTATGCTGAGTTATCGACTTCGCTATCGCAATTCAGCTGTGCGGGTCGATCGCAAGGCGAAAAGGATTTACTTCGCCCCGTATCCGGATGAAAGTCCTGATTCTCTTTGGACTCTCGATTGGGACGAGTTATTGGCCATCGATTACTATCGAGGCAAAGGCCAAGGCTATTTATATCTTGTTGGATACACGTCAAACCTAACGGAACGCGAACTTGTCAAAGTCCCCATCATCGGGGCTCATATCGGCTACCACAATGAATCAACGTGGACATGGTTGCAACGGTATATGGCGGGAGACCCAAACCTCCCGTCCCCCACCGTGGAGTCCCCACCACGCACCTGGCGCGATGTACTGCTGCGTTACGGCGGTCGCTGGGTGCTCGCCTCCTTCACCGATCCAAAGCGCCGCTGGTGGCTACCGCTCACCCTCTGGGTGGACCTCGCCATCGTGCTGCTGGTCATGCCGGTGATGGCGCTCCCCCAACTCATCATCCTCACCTACCCGGAACCTCAGTTTCCGCCGGAGAACGACCGCCTGTGCGGCTTCGCCGACGAGGATAGCGATCATCGTGCCTGACCTCCAACGGCGACCCACGCTCGCCGAGATCCAGCGGAAATGGCGTCAATTCAGATCCGCAAGCAATCTATTGTCTTCCGAGATAAATCCCAATTCCATCCCGGGAATCTCCATTCTTCGGAAAAGCGAGCACGGAATCGAATTGATCTCGGAAACCATGCAGAGAAACAATGAGGGGCTGACTCTGAGGATCAGCTTGCTGCTTAGCATCACACTAATACTCGGAGCGACACTGAGCCACTCACGGGATAATACGACTTATTTCCTTGTGATCAGCCTCTCCTGCCTTGCATTTGGATTTTCCGGATTCCTATCGGCGCGACTCATTGGACCACGCTTCCGCTATCGATCTAGCCGAGTTCGTATTAATAGAAAAACTCAGAAAATCTACTATTCACCTTACCCAGAAGAGGGCAATGAAGAACTTTTGGTTATGGAGTGGAACCACATCCAAGCACTCGCCTATTCAACAGGAAGAAGCGCGCCGTATTTGTACCTCATCGGATATACAAGCAACACACCAGAGCCCAAGCTGGCCAAAATTCCCATAGTTGCGGACTATAGAATTTCCATTGACTCTGTATTAGTTCTCCCTACCGATTGTAGATGGGCTTGGCTGCAACGGTATATGACAGGAGATCCGAGTCTCCCGGCCCCCACCGTGGAATCGCCACCACGCAGTTGGCGCGATGTACTGCTGCGTTACGGCGGTCGCTGGGTGCTCGCCTCCTTCACCGATCCAAACCGCCGCTGGTGGCTTCCGCTCACCCTTTGGGTGGACCTCGCCATCGTGCTGCTGGTCATGCCGGTGATGGCACTCCCCCAACTCATCATCCTCACCTACCCGGAACCTCAGTTTCCGCCGGAGAATGACCGGCTGTGCGGCTTCGCCGACGAGGAACGCAATGATCGCGCCTGACTTCCAACGGCGGTCCACGTTTGCCGATATCCAGCGGAAACGGCATCGGTTTCGGTCGGCGAGCAATTGGTTTCCCTATGCGATGGATGAAAGCACACAAGTCTCCACGCAGTTTCGGCTGAATGGAAAATAATGGCAATCGCCTGGTTATGGACACCGAACAGTAAACCCGAGACGGCCCCCGCCGTCAGTGACCAATACATCGCCATGGGCAGGCAGGTGCTGTGCCTGCGCAATCCATGGCCAGCGGACTCGGCATTCATGGGTAAGATGTACTCAACAACTATTTTTTCATGGGTAATTTATTTTATTTATTACCTATATGACGACCTAATAAAAATTAATACAGATTCAATTATCGCGATATCTCTTGTTTGCTTTCCGGTGCTGTTTTTATTTTTACCATCGCTTGCCTATAGAATCAACTTTATTAGTCGACAGTCAAATTTCTATTTCAACCGAATCACCCAGAAAGTATATTACCGCAAAGGAAAACTTCTGCACGTCGGCGAATGGAGTCGCGTGCAAGCGGGTATGCTGGGCCAAACGGAATACTCTGGCCGATCTTTCAGTACGAGCTATTCGCTTCTGCTCAATGTCTTTGGCACCGAACCAAGCAGCGAGCAGGCCCGCTTGATCGCAAAATCCTGGGCGCCCAACTACAACATCGCCATCGATAGCAACGAGCCCAGCGACCCTCGCACCATCTTTGTCGCCCAGGTCTGGGAATACATCCGCCAATTCATGGCTCATGGGCCGGATAACTTGCCGTTGCCGCACGCACCGCACTGGTGGAACGTGCCCCACAACAACCTCTGCCTGACACCAGCCCAATCGTGGCGCCACTACGCCCCCTGGCGGACAGGCGAGCCCGGCGAAGCGCAGGTAAAAAAATGGTGGCTGCTACCGTTTTGGGCCGCCCTCTTCCCTTACAACCTGTTCGCCGCCCTGTGCTGGTGGGCCACCTGCCGGCTGTTCAAGGTACGTCCCGCTACGCCACCCCCAGAAGCATTCGAGGGAGAAACGGGTCCGCTGGTCACGATAGAGATGGCCGCGCGCGGCATAAGGCCATGATGCACAAGACCCGAAACGAGGCAGGTCATGGCAATTGACTGGTTATGGTCGGCTCGCAGCAAGCCGGATGCGGCTCCCGCGATTGGGGATCAGTATGTGGCCATGGGTCGGCATGTACTCTGTTTGCGAAACCCTTGGCCAGCGGACTCCGCCTTCATGGGTAAAATTTACGCTACAGGAATAATATGCGCGGCCGCATTCCTAATTTACTACCTTGCAAAAAACATATCGTACGAATCACGACTCGATAAGTCATTATTCATTGTCATTTTATTTCTATCTCTATTTTCATTCGCACTTCTTTATCTACGAATACATTTAATAAAAAGCAGATCCAATTTTTATTGGAACCGACAAAATAAATACATGTATTACCGTGAAGGAAAATATCTCCTCGTTGGAGACTGGAGCAGTGCCAAGGGAGGCATGCAATCAAAGATGGAATTCACCGGACGCGCGGTTAGCGTTACCCATTCGCTGATACTGCATATGCTCAATCAAGGACCGCCGGCCTCTCCGTCGAAGCCCGCGCCGGAGGCCATGTTCATAACGATAGATGGGAACGACCCCAGCGATGCACGTGTCGCTCACGTTGCCCAGGTTTGGGAGTACATCCGCCATTTCATGGCCCAGGGACCGAGTGATCTGCCGCTGCCTCCGGCGCCCCACTGGTGGAATATCCCTCACAACAATATCTGCCTGACTCCGCGTGAAGCGGTACGTCACTACGTTCCGTGGCGCACTGGCGAGCCCGGTGAAATGCAAGGCAAGAAGAACTGGATGCTTCCCTTCTGGGCGCTGCTATTCCCCTACAACCTGTTCGCCGCCCTGTGCTGGTGGGCCGCCTGCCGCCTGTTCAGAGTACGTCCCGCTACGCCACCCCCAGAAGCATTCGAGGGAGAAACGGGCCCGCTGGTCACGATAGAGATGGCCGCACGCGGCGTAAGGTCATGAGGGCTAAGGCGGAACCTTGCATGGCGTTTTCTGAGAATGAACGCGCAGCCCTACTGGCCGTGAAAGGCGTAGGCTCCACGGTCGTGGCCCGGCTGGAACAGATGGGCCTCCGCTCGCTGGCGCAGCTTACTGCGGCAAGCGTCACCGACATCGTCACTACCGCTGCAGGCCTGATCGGCTCGACGTGCTGGAAAACAGCCCGCAGGCACTCGTGGCCATACAGCGTGCCATCGAACGAGCGAAGTGCTACCCGCCTTGGCGTTGCCAGAGCCGATGCCCATCAGCACGGATGCGCGCCGACCTTACCCACCTGGAGTCCCCTCATGGTCGCCTTCTCTCGCCGTCCCGGCGAATCCTGCGTGATCGGGGACGCGGTCACGCTAGAAGTCCTGGATATCGACCACGGAGAAGTTCGCTTCGGCATGGTCGCCCGCAAGGACATTCGTATCCTTCGCGGCGAAGCGCGGCGGCCACGCGCCGGCGACGGAGACCGATTACTACTGGCCGTCCATGCTCGTCGTCATCCTTCGAGTCAGAGAGATTTCTTGCTACCTGATGCGACAACGGGCGGAGCAATCGTCGGCTCCACGGAAGGCGATGTTGCCTCTCCACGTCTCTGTGCAAACTCGTCGTCAAGTTCAACCGATGCGCGGCGTAACAGTCGCTCCGCTTGGGCACGGTCTTTCGTGTGCAGACTGCGGACAATCTCTTGCCTGCCATACTGCTGAATCAAGTCTTGGGGAATTTTGCGGCGAAGATAGCAGACACTGCCGCGTCGTGAGGTGGGTTGCCATCGGATACTCCACCAGTCCATGTGTAGCACCCGCATGGCTGTGTAGCAGTCCGGACAGACCCACAAAAAACAAAACCCCGGAAGACCGCAATCTTCCGGGGTTTCGCCGCCAATAATGGCGGAGACGGAGGGATTCGAACCCTCGATCCAGGTTTTGGCCCGGATGCTCCCTTAGCAGGGGAGTGCCTTCGACCTCTCGGCCACGTCTCCCAAACCTGCCGTTGTGTGAGGGAGGCCACACAACGAAGCGCGTATTCTATCGAGGTGTTTTGATTTGGTCAACGAAGTTTCGATCACCAATCACAAAAAATTTGTGCACCCCGACAGAATCACCGGCGGGCCGCATGCGGCCTGCCGAGCCGGATCACGCCTGATCCAGTTCGAACACCTTGTGCAGCGCGCGCACGGCGAGCTCCATGTACTTCTCGTCGATCAGCACCGAGATCTTGATTTCCGAGGTGGAGATCATCTGGATGTTGATGCCTTCTTCGGACAGCGTGCGGAACATCTTGCTGGCGATGCCGACGTGCGAGCGCATGCCCACGCCGACCACCGATACCTTCGATACCTTGGGGTCGCCCGATACGCTGGCGGCGCCGATATGGCCCTTCACGCCGTCGTTCAGGATCGCCAGTGCGCGCTGGTATTCGCCGCGCGGCACGGTGAAGGTGAAGTCGGTCTTGCCGTCGACGGACTGGTTCTGGATGATCATGTCGACGTCGATGTTGGCGTCGGCGACCGGGCCCAGGATCTGGTAGGCGATGCCGGGCTTGTCGGGCACGCCCAGGACGGTGATCTTGGCCTCGTCACGGGCAAAGGCGATGCCGGAGATGACGGCTGCTTCCATTTCAGACTCTTCCTCAAAAGTGATCAGCGTGCCCGAGTGCATTTCCTTCTCGAGCGGCATCAGGGGGTCGGTCAGCGACGACAGCACGCGGGTCTTCACGCGATACTTGCCGGCGAACTCCACCGAACGGATCTGCAGCACCTTGGAACCGAGGCTGGCCATTTCCAGCATTTCCTCGAAGGTGATCTGGTCCAGGCGGCGGGCGTCCTCGACCACGCGCGGATCGGTCGTGTAGACGCCGTCCACGTCGGTGTAGATCAGGCATTCGTCGGCCTCGATGGCGGCGGCGATGGCCACTGCCGAGGTATCCGAGCCGCCACGGCCGAGCGTGGTGATGTTGCCGTCGCCGTCGATGCCCTGGAACCCGGTGATGACGACCACGCGCCCGGCGTCGAGATCGGCCAGGATGCGCTCGTCATCGATCGATTCGATACGTGCCTTGGTGTAGGCCGAATCGGTCTTCACCGGCACTTGCCAGCCGGTGTAGCTGATGGCGTCGATGTCCTCGACCTGCAGCGCAATGGCCAGCAGAGCCACGCTGGCCTGCTCGCCGGTGGAGGCCAGCATATCCAGTTCGCGCGGGTTCGGCTGTGCCGAAATCTCCTTGGCGAGACCGAGCAGGCGATTGGTCTCGCCCGACATGGCCGAAGGCACCACGACTACGCGGTGACCGGCGCGATGCCATTTGGCAACGCGCTTGGCGACATTCTTGATGCGTTCCGGAGAACCCATCGAAGTGCCGCCGTATTTGTGAACGATGAGAGCCATCTTCTTGTCGACGCCAGCGATTGTGCAAAACCCCTGAAAATACACGAAGAGCTCCGCCGAGGCAAGGCGCAGGCGGCCTCACGGGGCGCAGGATCATGTGGAGCGAGGCTCGCACGCGCGGCATCGGCGCGTCGGCGCGACAGCGATTCCTGCGGCGCCTACCCGGCCGGCACGACGCCGGCGGGCCACTCGGACCATTCGATACGCCAGCGCGGCGACGCCGGCGCGCCGGGCCACCTGCGATGCATGCCGAGGCCGGCCGCAAACAGCAGTTGATCGCCTGCCCACAGCAGCGGCAGCCGCGCGCGCCGCGCCGCCGGCACGCTGGCTTCCTGATAGGCCTGCTTGAGCGCGCGCGCGGGGCCGCCCGGACGCAGCACGATGCGCTCCCCGCCCTGCCGCTGCGCCAGCCGCAAGGGCTGGCGCAACGCGGCCTCCGGCACGCCGAAGGTGTCGTCGCGCGTGAAGCGCAGCTCGCCACGCCAGCATGGCGCCGGCAGGCTCGCCTCGCCGCGCCACTGCATGGCGAGTTCCTGCGGCGAGAGATCGCCCTCGGCACGACAAGCCAGCACGTGCCCCTGGAAACGCCGCAAGACCAGCGCCTCGTGATGGATGGCAGGCTCGCCGCCGTCGTGCCGGATCAGTTGCGCGCGCATGGCGCACAGGCGCGCGGTCGATGGCGCCTGCGTGCCGAGCTCGCGCAGCCACAGGCGCAACACGGCATCGGCCTGCGCCGGCGACAGCGCACGCAGGCCGGCGAGATCGAGTTCGGCCACGGTGCCGGCATCGCGCGGCGGGCGCACCAGAGGGGCCATCCATTCCGTAGCGAGCGCATCGAGCAACTCGCCAGCCTGGGCCAGATGCGCGGCGGCCTGAGCCACATTGGCGCGCAAGGCGGGAAACGCCGCCGCCAGCGCCGGCATGTGCTGGCGCAGCGCGTTGCGGGCGAAACGCAGATCGTGATTGGAGGGATCGTCGATCCAGGGCAGCGCATTGGCCACGCAATAGGCGTCGATCTCGTCGCGCGCCACGTCCAGCCAGGGGCGCAGCAACACGATCTGCCGGTTCGTGCCCATGCGCCGCAGGCGCGGCATGCCGCCCAGCCCGGCCAGGCCGCTGCCGCGGAACAGGCGCAGCAGCACGGTCTCGGCCTGATCGTCCTGGTGATGCGCGAACAGCAACAGGGCCGCGCCGGCCTCGCCGCACATCGACTCGAGCGCGGCATAGCGCGCGCGGCGTGCGGCGGCCTCGAGGCCTTCGCCCTGCTGCTGGCTCACCACCACGCGGCGGCTGAAGAACGGGACCTGCCACTCGCGGCACAGCGAAGCGCAGAAGGCGTCCCACTCGTCCGCGGCCGCCTGCAGGCCATGATGCACATGCAGCGCCGCCACGCGCAGCGGCAGCGCGCCGGCCAACACCGCCGCGCGCAGCGCGTGCAGCAGCGCGACCGAGTCGCGCCCGCCCGACAGCGCCACCGCCACCGTGCCTGCCCGTCCGCCGTGGCCAGAAACAACAAAGGCCGCACCGGCCTGGAGAGCCTGTGCGACCTTGTCGGTCAAGCCGGCGGACGGGTCAGCCCGGTGCGCCGGATTCCTTGAACTTGCCATAGGCCAGCAGACGCTCATGACGGCGCGCCTGCAACTCCTTCACGCCCATGCCCTGGAACTGGCGCAGCGAATCGGCCAGTGAACGCTTGAGCATGGCCGCCATGCCCTTGGTGTCGCGGTGCGCGCCGCCCAGCGGCTCGCTGACGATCTTGTCGATCAGGCCGAGCGCCTTCAGGCGATGCGCGGTCAGGCCGAGCGCCTCGGCAGCTTCCGGCGCCTTCTCGGCGGTCTTCCACAGGATCGAAGCACAGCCTTCCGGCGAGATCACGGCGTAGGTGGAGAACTGCAGCATCTGCACCACGTCGCCCACGGCGATCGCCAGCGCGCCGCCGGAGCCGCCTTCACCGATGATGGTGGCGATCAGGGGCACCTTGAGCCCGGCCATCACATACAGGTTGTGGCCGATGGCCTCGGACTGGCCGCGCTCTTCCGCATCGATGCCCGGGAACGCGCCCGGGGTGTCGACGAAGGTGAAGATCGGCAGGCCGAACTTGTCCGCCAGCTCCATCAGGCGCTTGGCCTTGCGGTAGCCTTCGGGCTTGGGCATGCCGAAGTTGCGCAGCGCGCGCTCCTTGGTGTCGCGGCCCTTCTGGTGACCGATCACCATGCACGCCTGTCCGTTGAAGCGGGCCAGGCCGCCCACGATGGAGAGATCGTCCGCAAAAGTGCGGTCGCCGTGCAGTTCGTGGAAATCGGTGAAGATCTCCCGCACATAGTCGAGCGTATAGGGACGCTGCGGATGCCGGGCGATCTGCGCCACCTGCCATGGGGTCAGGTTGGCGTAAATGTCTTTGGTCAGCTGCTGGCTCTTGCCGGCCAGCCGCGAGATTTCTTCGGAGATGTCGACAGCCGAATCGTCCTGCACAAAACGCAGTTCTTCGATCTTTGCCTCGAGTTCGGCAATGGGCTGCTCAAAATCCAGGAAGGTGGTTTTCATGAGAATCACACGTACCCGTCTGTGAAGGGGCGGATTCTACCGGAATTCGCCCCCAAAACCGCAAGTCTGCGGATGCAGTCTCGCGCACTTCCCCGTAAATTCTGTGCCCTTTCAGGCTAATAGGTCACCGGCAGCGGGTCAAGGCTGCGCCACATGTACCAGGTGGCGACGGTGCGCCAGGGCTCCCAGTTGGCGGCAACCTCGCGCGCTTCGCTGCGCGTGACGGGTTCGCCGCTGAAATAGTTGGCCGAAATGGCGTTGATCAGCCCGACATCGTCGAGCGGCAACACGTTGGGCCGCATCAGATTGAACATCAGAAACATCTCGGCAGTCCAGCGACCGATGCCGCGGATCTGCGTGAGCTCCGCGATGACGGCTTCGTCGTCCATCTCCGCCCAGTTGCCCACATGCACACGGCCGGCCTTGAAGTGCTCGGCGAGATCGACGATGTACTCTGCCTTGCGCCGCGACAGGCCGCAGGCAGCCAGGTTTTCGTGCCCGGCCTTGAGCATCTGCGCCGGGGTGAGCTTCGGACAGAGCGCGGCCAGCCGTTCCCACACGGTCTGCGCGGCCTTCACCGAAATCTGCTGGCCGACCACGGAACGGGCCAGCGTGATGAAGGGATCGCCGCGCGAGATCAGGTGCGCCGGGCCGTAGGTCGGGATCATCTTGCGCAGGATACGGTCGCGCTTCATCAGGTCGGCGCAAGCCTCGTCCCAGTACGCGGGACGCACCGCGTCCACCACGGTCTCGACCGGCAGCGGCACTGCCTGCGCCTCGGGCAAGGCGGGCACCTTGCCCGCGCGTGCGCCGGCCTTGGGTGCGGCCTTCACCGGCTTGGCGGCGGGCTTCGCTGCGGGCTTCGCTGCGGTCTTGGCCGCGGTAGTTGCCTTGAGCGGCTTTGGCGCTGCCGGCTGCCCGGCCTTGGCGGCCGCGGCAGTCTTGGCGGGCGCCGCGGGCGGCGCCGTCTTGCGCACGGCAGCGTTCAAGCGCGCCTCCACTCGGTGGCACCGCCCGGCTTGTCTTCGAGGATCACGCCGCCTGCCAGCAGTTCGGCGCGGATGCGGTCGGCCTCGGCGAAATCGCGGCCGGCCTTGGCTTGCTTGCGCGCGGCGATCAGCGCCTCGATCTGCCCGGGCTGCAGGCCGTCGGCGGCCGTGCCGCCTTGCAGGAAGGCATGCGCGTCGCGCTCGAGCAGGCCCAGCGTGGCACCCAGGCCCTTGAGCTGGCGCGCCATCTGCGGCGAGCCGGTGCGGTTGACTTCGCCGGCAAGGTCGAACAGCACGGCCATGGCGATCGGGGTGTTGAAGTCGTCGCCCATGGCTTCGACGAAGCGCCTGGCGTGCGCCTCTTCCCAGTCGAGCGGCTCACCATCGGGCTGCACATCCTTGAGCGCGGTGTACAGGCGCGTTAGCGAATGGCGTGCGTCGTCGAGATGGGCATCGCTGTAGTTCAGCGGGCTGCGGTAGTGCGCACGCAGGATGAAGAAGCGCACCACTTCGGCGTCGTACTCCTTGAGCACGTCGCGGATGGTGAAGAAGTTGCCGAGCGACTTCGACATCTTCTCGTCGTTCACGCGCACGAATCCGTTGTGCATCCACATATTGACGAAGGTCTGGCCGCTGGCCCCCTCGGACTGCGCGATCTCGTTCTCATGGTGCGGGAACTGCAGGTCGGCGCCGCCGCCATGGATGTCGAAATGCTCGCCGAGCAAGGCGCAGCTCATGGCCGAGCATTCGATATGCCAGCCCGGGCGGCCGGCGCCCCACTTCGACTCCCACTTGCTTTCGGCGGGCTCGCTCTCCTTGGCCGACTTCCACAGCACGAAGTCCAGCGGATCGTGCTTGGCCTCGTTGGTCGCCACGCGCTCGCCCGCGCGCAGGTCTTCCAGCGACTTGCCCGACAAGCGGCCGTAGTTCGGGAACTTGCGTACCGCGTAGTTCACGTCGCCATCGCTGGCGTGATAGGCCAGCCCGCGCGCCTCCAGCTTGCCGATGATGTCAAGCATCTGCGGCACGTAGTCGGTGGCACGTGGCTCGTGGTCCGGGCGCTGGATGCCAAGCGCGTCGGCATCTTCGTGCATGTAGCGGATGAAACGGTCCGTCAGCGCGCCGATGGTCTCGCCGTTCTCCGCCGCGCGGCGGATGATCTTGTCGTCGATGTCGGTGATGTTCTGGACATAGGTCACCTCGTAGCCGGCGGTGCGCAGCCAGCGCTGCACCATGTCGAACACCACCATCACGCGCGCATGGCCAACGTGACAATAGTCGTACACCGTCATGCCGCAGACATACATGCGTACACGGCCGGGTTCGATTGGCACGAAGAGCTGCTTTTCACGCGCGAGCGTGTTGTAGATATTCAGTGGATACATGAAGCGAGGTGAATGGAAGAGAAATCCTGCCGGCGGCATGACAGGTTGCGACAGCTACGGCACAACACGGCAAAGCAAACGCAGCGAGACGACAAGGCGGCAACGGCGCGCCGTCTCCTGCACAACAGGCACAACAGGTACAACAGGCACAACGACACAACAGGCATGACAGCGGCGGCGGGAGCGCAGCGCATCGTCGTCGCACCACATTGTCACGCCATCCGCGGGTCCCGCATTTTGCGCCTGARCAAATCCAGGCGCGACCCATATCTTACCGGAAGCGCCAATTCGCGGTGGCACGCCGCACGCCGCGCGGCGCACCACGGCAAAACGCGGTGCGCGTCAATACGCGGCCGGCATGCCCGCGCTTTGCTAGAATGCCGCGGAGTATAACGGACCGCCCTTACATGAGCCTGTTCCTGCCCACCTTGACATCTGCTTCATCCCAGCCCGCGCGCCGACGCATCGCGGCCGCATCGTTTGGCCTGGCGGCGATGCTGGCGGGCCTGCTTGGCGCGGCAGGGCCTGCCGGCGCGCAGAACGGCCCGCTCTCGCTGAGCGCGCCGGCCACGCCGCCTGGCGGCGTGCGTTCGGCGGACCCGGGCATGGCCGAAGCGGAGAAGGCGGCGTCGCAGAAGCGCTATGACGAGGCGATCAACCGCTTCGACCGCGTGCTGGCCACCAACCCGCGCAATGCGCAGGCGCGCTTCGAGCGCGCCTGGGCGCTGGCCCAGGCCGGGCGCGAGGATGAAGCCATCGCCGCGCTGTCGTCGATGGCCCAGGACTTCCCCGAGCTGCCCGAGCCGCACAACAACCTGGCGCTGCTGTACGCCAAGCGTGGCGACCTCAAGCGCGCCGAAGCGGAATTGTTGCTGGCGGTCGATGTCAAACCCGATTTCGCCGTCGGCTATGCCAATCTCGGCGATGTCTATCGCCGCCTGGCCGAAAATGCCTACCGCGATGCCTTGCGCCGCAACCCCAAGGACGCGGCAGCCGCGGCCGGCCTCAAGCAACTGGTGCCCGCCACGGCCACGCCGGCGGCAGCCGGCAGCGCGCGCAAGCCGGCCACCCGCGC
Source organism: Cupriavidus sp. 2TAF22 (assembly GCF_052115045.1). Taxonomy (NCBI): domain Bacteria; kingdom Pseudomonadati; phylum Pseudomonadota; class Betaproteobacteria; order Burkholderiales; family Burkholderiaceae; genus Cupriavidus; species Cupriavidus sp. 2TAF22. The sequence goes on along the minus strand of NZ_JBFRFX010000022.1, from coordinate 104,760 downwards.
CGGCGCCCCCGCGGCCGTGCCGGCCAGCGAAGCCGCTGCCGAGCCCGCCCGGTAGCACATTGCCCGACAGGCCCAACAGGCGCGGCGCCGCCGCCCTGCCCCTATGTTTCCCCGATCCACGGAGCCAAGCATGATCTTTTCGCGTCGCCTCGTCCTTGCCGGCATGTTCGCCGGTGCCCTGGCGCTGTCGCCGCTGGCCGCGCAGGCCCAGCAGACCAAAACCGAGCGGGTGCAGTTCGTCACCAGTGCCGGCAAGTTCACGCTCGAGGTCTACCCGGACGCCGCGCCCAAGACCGTCGCCAACTTCATGGAATATGTCAGGAGCGGCTTCTACAGCGGCACCATCTTCCACCGGGTCATCAACGGCTTCATGGTGCAAGGCGGCGGCTTCGACCGCGACATGAAGCAAAAGCCCACGCGCGCGCCGATCCAGCTCGAAGCGCAGAACGGCCTGAAGAACAAGGCCGGCACGGTGGCAATGGCCCGCACCAGCGATCCCAACTCGGCCACCGCCCAGTTCTTCATCAATGTGGTGGATAATTCCAGTCTCGACTATCCGCAGCCGGACGGAAACGGATACGCCGTGTTCGGCAAGGTGGTGGATGGCATGGATACCGTCGAAAAGATGAAGAGCGCGCCTACCACGTCATATGGCCCGATGCGCAATGTGCCGGCCACGCCGATCGTCATCGAGTCCGCCACGGTCGTCAAATAACGCCGGGCAATCACAACGCCAGGCAACCACCAGGCATCACCGAACAGAGGAAAGCAAATGTCCAAGGTAGAACTCCACACCAGCCAGGGTGTCATCACCATCGAACTCGATGCCGAGAAGGCGCCGAAGTCGGTTGAAAACTTCCTGTCGTACGTGCGCAAGGGCCACTACGACAACACCGTTTTCCACCGCGTGATCAAGAACTTCATGATCCAGGGCGGCGGCTTCGAGCCCGGCATGAAGCAAAAGGGCACCGACGCCCCGATCGAGAACGAAGCCGGCAACGGCCTCAAGAACGACCGCTACACGGTTGCCATGGCACGTACCAACGCGCCCCACTCGGCCACCGCGCAGTTCTTCATCAACACGGTCGACAATGACTTCCTCAACTTCACCTCGCCGACCCCGCAAGGCTTCGGCTACGCCGTGTTCGGCAAGGTGACCGACGGCACCGACGTGGTCGAGACGATCAAGGGCGTGCGCACCGGCAGCGCCGGCTTCCACCAGGACGTGCCGCTCGAAGACGTGGTCATCGAAAAGGCCGTGGTGGTCGAGTAACGCCACGGCGATCCCCGGCGGGACGCACCGCCGGGCCCCGCGGGTCGCGGCTGTCGAGCCGTATTCTCTTTCCATGCACATGACCGTGACCCCCTCCATGCCGGCGGCCGGCGCCCTAGCGGTGCCCGCGCCGGCGTGGTTCATTTCCGACCTGCATCTCACCCCGGGCATGCCGCGCACGCTGGCGTCCTTCGAGCGCGTGCTCGCGCGCGCCGCACTGCAAGCGCGCGCCTTGTTCATCCTCGGGGATTTCTTCGAGTTCTGGGTGGGCGACGAGGAAACCGACAGCCCCTTCGCCGCACAGGTCGCGGCAAGGCTGCATCAGCTGGCCGGGCACGGCGTGCAGGTGTACCTGATGCACGGCAACCGCGATTTCCTGCTGGGGCAGCGCTTTGCGCGCGCTGCCGGGGCCACGCTGCTGCCCGACCCTACCGTGATCGACTGCGCCGGCCAGCGCGTGGCGCTCAGCCATGGCGACATGCTCTGCACGGACGACCAGCGCTACATGCGCTTTCGCCACTGGACTCGCAAGGCCTGGGTGCAGCGCGCCTTCCTCTCGCTGCCGCTGGCGCTGCGCCTGCGCGTGGCGCGCCGCCTGCGCGCCGACAGCGAGGCCGGCCGCGCCAACCAGGCGCGCCGCGACGCCCTGCCGGACTACGGCGACACTACGCCGCAAGCCGTGGCAGCGCTGCTGCACGCCAGCCATGCGCCGGTGCTGGTGCACGGCCACACCCACCGGCCCGCCCGCCACGAGAGCGCCGAAGGCGTGCGCTGGGTGCTGACCGACTGGGACCTCGACGGCAAGCGCCCGCGCGCCGCGGTGCTGCAACTCGACGCCGGCGGCTTCAGCGTGCTGCCACAACTGGACTGAGCCGCGGCGCCGCAGCCCCTACTTCATCACCTACTTCATCAGCTTGCGCAGCTCGCTCGCATCGAAACGGTCGTTGGGCGTGTTCTCGAGATGCTCGCCGAGCCGGTCCAGCGCCGCCAGCACGGTCTCCAGCCGCTCGTGCTGCTGCGCGGCGTTGTCGATCAGGCTCTTGAGCGCCAGCGAAACCGGATCGTCCGCGTTGGGCGTGATGCCGTAGGCGGAGAATTCCTGCTTGGCGCCCTGCTGGTCGCTGGGCGCATCCGGCAAGATGATGCGCGCCGGCACGCCGACCGCGGTGGCACCCGGCGGCACCGGCTTGAGCACCACGGCGTTGGAGCCAATGCGCGCACCTTCGCCGATGGTGTAGCCGCCCAGCACCTTGGCCCCGGCGCTCACCACCACGTTGGCGCCCAGCGTCGGATGCCGCTTCACGCCCTTGTACAGCGAGGTGCCGCCCAGGGTCACGCCCTGGTAGATGGTGCAGTCGTCGCCGATCTCGGCGGTCTCGCCCACCACTACGCCCATGCCATGGTCGATGAACACGCGCCGCCCCACCGTGGCGCCCGGGTGGATTTCGATCCCGGTGAGAAAGCGCGACCAGTGCGAGATCCACCGGCCCAGCCAGTGAAAGCCGGCGTTCCAGCAGGCATGCGCGCAACGATGGAACATCACGGCATGCAGCCCGGGATAGCAGGTCAGCACTTCGAGACGGCTGCGCGCGGCGGGATCGCGCCGCATGATGGCGTCGATATCTTCCTTCAGACGAGAGAACATCTTGGTCGTGTCGTGTTGCCACGCCGTGCGCCGCGCGCCCCGGTCCATCCGGGGGAAAACGCGATCGCCGGCATGGTCATTGGCCGGTGGGAACGGGAGCAGGGAGTGTAAGAGATTTGCTGCCCTGCTGCCGTCATGGACATTGACTGCGCAAGCGCCGCTGTCGCATCCGTGCCGTGGCACGGACACCCGCGGCGCCAGTCGTCAACATCGCTCTGGCACGTGGACCAGGCCGGTCATCAGGCGCCGCGCGCTGCTGCGCACCAGGGCGCGCTCCAGCGGTTGCGAAGTAGAGGCAGGGGCGGAAGCGGAGGAAGCGGCGGAGGCGATGGAGTCCGACTCCGAATAGTCGAGCACGATTTCCGCGGCAGGGAATGGCACGCCCGCCTCGCGCAAACCGGCGGCTTCCAGCGGATGGCCATTGCGGCAAGGTACGCGCGCCACGATGGCTTCGCCCGTGTTCTGCTGCCACATGCGCACGGTGGTGATGCTGTCGCGCGCCGGCACGAAGCCGCGCCAGATCGCGAACGGCCCGACGGCCGCGGACAGGTCGTCGCAACGGCCCGACCAGTCGATCAGGGCCGCGCGGATTGCCACCGCGCCGAACAGGTAGTCCACGTCGCAGCCGGCATGCTGCGAACGGCGTACCAGCACGACATTGCCGGCACTGGAAGTGGCTCCGCCCAGGCCGTCGGCCTGCGTGCCATAAGGGTCGGGCGAGCCGATCACGCGCAGCAGCACGTCATCGCGCCCGGCGGGATCGGACGGCAGGTCGTCAGCCAGGAAGAACAGACCCTTGCTGGCGCCGCCCCGCATGTAGAAGGCAGGAATCTCCGCCACCGCTCACTTCTCCTGTTGGCCTGGCCCACTCCGGGAGCCAGGGACGCTGCCCTGCGAGGCCAGCAGCATGTGCTTGGCGATGCCACGCAGGATATTCACTTCCTCGCGCTCCAGCCCGCTGCGCGCCAGCAGCCGGCGCAGGCGCGGCATCAGCTTCTTCGGCGTGGCCGGGTCCAGGAAGCCGATCGCTTCGAGACCCGTCTGCAGATGGCCGAACATCGCCTCCACCTGCTCCGCCGTGGCCGGTTCGCCAGCATAGCCGATCTCGGCCTGCGGCGTGGCGCGCGGCTCCAGCAGCGCCAGGCGCATCTCGTAGGCCACCAGCTGCACGGCCTGGGCCAGGTTGAGCGAGGTGTAGGCCGGGTTGGCGGGGATATGGGTGACGGCCGAGCAACGGTCCACGGCCTCGTTGGGCAGGCCGAAACGCTCGTTGCCGAAGACGAAGGCCACATGGGCGCCCGGCGCGGGCATGCCCGGGACCGGGGCGGCCGCAAGCTGGAGGGCGATGCGCTGGCCGGCCTGTGCGGCGGCATCGCGCGGCAGCAGGCGCGGCGGCCCGAACTCGCGCTGGCGGGCCGTCAGCGCCACGGCATAAGCGGTACCGGACAGCGCGCTTTCGATATCGTCCACGATCACCGCGGCGGCCAGCACGTCGTCGGCGCCGCTGGCCATGGCCACGGCATCCGGGTGCGCGCGCACCTCCGGCTCGCGCGGCGAGACCAGCACCAGGCGGCCCGGCTCGGCGCCGAAACCCATGGTCTTGATCGCGCGCGCCACCGCGCCGACATTGCCGGGATGGCTGGTCTCCACCAGCACGAAGCGCACGGCGGCAAAGGCAGCGGGCGCATCGAGAGTCACATTGACTGCCTTGCGCGGCACGGCGGGGGCGTCGCCGGCGGCGGCACTCGTCTGGTTCAGCGGGTTCATATACAATCCAGGCTTCATCTTCGGTGCGCCGCCCGTCTCGCACGATCGCGACGCGCCCGTTCTTCTACAATTCGTTGTGTTGTCAGCCGCCCCCGGAGGGCAGCGCGCCGGCCTTTTGCGCCAGGCGGCGCACTCCTGGCCGGCCTGGAGAGATTCATGCATCCGATGCTAAATATCGCCGTCAAGGCGGCCCGCAAGGCAGGTTCCGTCATCAACCGCGCGTCGATGGACGTCGACCGGGTCCATGTTTCCCGCAAGCAGCACAACGATTTCGTCACCGAGGTCGACCGCGCCGCCGAGGCTGCGATCATCGAGATCATCCGCACGGCCTACCCGGAACACGCCATTCTAGCGGAAGAGTCCGGCCAGTCCTGGGCCGAGGGCGAAGAAACCAGCGAATACGTCTGGGTCATCGATCCGCTCGACGGCACCACCAATTTCATCCACGGCTTCCCCCAGTATTGCGTGTCCATCGCCCAGTTGCACAAGGGCGTGCCCGCGCAGGCCGTAGTCTACGACCCCACGCGTGACGAACTCTTCACCGCCAGCAAGGGCGCCGGGGCTTTCCTGAACAACCGCCGCATCCGCGTCTCGCGCCGCGACAAGCTGGCCGACTGCCTGATCGGCACCGGCTTCCCGTACCGTGACATGGAAGGTCTGGACCAGTACATGGAGCTGTTCGCCCTGATGACGCGCAGCTGCGCCGGCCTGCGCCGCCCGGGCGCTGCCGCGCTGGACCTGGCCTACGTGGCGTGCGGACGCACCGATGGTTTCTTCGAGCAAGGCCTCAAGCCCTGGGACATGGCCGCCGGCATGCTGCTGGTGACCGAGGCCGGCGGGCTGACCGGCAACTACGCCGGCGAAGCCCGCCAGCTGGAGCAAGGCGAAGTGCTGGCAGGCAACCCCAAGGCCTTCGCGCAAATGGTGCGCCTGCTGTCGCCATACTCGCTCGACAACGCCAAGCCCGCTAGGCCCGCCGCCTGAGCGCCTGCCAGCGGCCGCCGCCGAGCGCCACGCCCGCCCTCCACAGGGCGGGCGTTTTTGTTTGGGCGAACGTATTGTTGCGAGGCGTTTACCGGCGCATGATCCATATCAAGGCCGGCGGCTCCCCGCCGCTGCAGAATGAGGGCATGCGCTGCCGGCGCCCGTCGCACCCCCGACCGATCACCGCGCAGCCCGGATTCCCACCTGAAGGAGCCTCGCATGTTTCCCGAATTCCGCGAACTGATCTCGGTGCTCAAGGCGCAGGACGCGCACTTCGCCAGGCTGTTCCATCGCCACAATGACATGGACCAGGAGATCAAGAACATGGAAGCCAGGCTGGTGCCCGCCGACAGCGTGACCATCGAATCGCTCAAGAAGGAAAAGCTCCGGCTCAAGGACGAGCTCTACGGCATTCTGCGCAGGGCCTCGGCCTGAGCCGGCCACCCCCACGTCGTCCGTTCTTTCCAAAACACATACACACGCCCATGTTCCAACATATCCTGCTCCCCATCGACGGCTCCCCGCTCTCGCAGAAGGCTGTCGCCGCCGCCATCGAGTTCGCCCGCGCAACCGGCGCCAGGCTGACCGCCTATATGTGCGTGGAGGAATATCCCTTTCTGCAGTCCAGCGATGCCGGTCACGAGAAGCGCTCGGTATTCGAGCAACGTGTCGAGGCCGCGGCACGCAGCGATCTGGCACGCGTCGAAGCGGCCGCCGCGCTGGCCGGCGTGCCGTGCGCCGCGGTGACCTCCGTCTCCGCGGCGCCTTACCGCGGCATCATCGCCACCGCGACGGAACAGGGCTGCGACGTGATCTTCATGGCTTCGCACGGCCGCAGCGGCATCAGCGGCCTGCTGATCGGCAGCGAAACACAGAAGGTGCTCACCCACAGCACCATCCCCGTTCTGGTCTTCCGCTGAAGACGACACGCAGGCAGCGCCCCGGCTCCCCGGGCGCTCGCCCTGCGTCCCGGCAGCCGCGCCGGCCAGCCCGCGCCTCCAGACCTGGCGGCCGGTGCTGTACCATATCGCCCATCTTCCGAAATACCCCCTTGCGTCCCGAGGCAGCCCCCTCGCGCGGCCGGCTTTTTCCCGGCGCGCGCCGGCGCCATGCGCCATGTGCGCCAGTCGGGGCGGCAAGGCGATGGCAAGCACGGAAAGGCGGCGTAGCGCCGGCTTTCCGTGCCAAACAGGTTTAATGGCAATGGGATTGCAGAAAAAGACGAACCCGGATCAAACGGCGGCAGATGCTTCCGGCAGCAAGCACACCCCCATGATGCAGCAGTATCTGCGCATCAAGGCGGACCACCCGGACACCTTGCTGTTCTACCGGATGGGCGACTTCTATGAGCTCTTCCATGACGACGCCGAGAAGGCGGCGCGCCTGCTGGACATCACGCTGACGGCGCGCGGCGCCTCCAACGGCGTACCGATCCGCATGGCGGGCATCCCCTTCCACTCGGTGGACCAGTACCTCGCGCGGCTGGTCAAGCTGGGCGAATCCGTGGCGATCTGCGAGCAGATCGGCGACCCGGCCACCAGCAAGGGACCGGTCGAACGCAAGGTGGTTCGCATCGTCACCCCGGGCACGCTGACCGACGCGGCGCTGCTGCCGGACAAGGCCGACACCTTCCTGATGGCCGTGCACCAGCACACCACGCGCCGCGGCGTCAGCAAGACCGGCCTGGCGTGGCTCAACCTCGCCAGTGGCGAACTGCGCCTGATGGAGTGCGAGGTGGCGCAGCTTGGCCGCGAACTGGAACGCATCCGGCCGGCCGAGCTGCTGTTCGCGGATGGCATCGAGCTGCCGGCGCTGGCCTGCGCCCGCACGCGCCTGCCGGAGTGGCACTTCGACCAGGAAGCCGGCACCCGCCGCCTGCGCGAGCAGCTCGGCGTGGCGAGCCTGGACCCGTTCGGCTGTGCCGGGCTGGGCGCGGCGCTCGGCGCGGCGGGCGCGCTGCTGAACTATGCCGCTTCCACGCAAGGCCAATCGCTGCGCCATGTGCAAGGCGTCACGGTCGAGCGCGAATCGGAATTCGTCGGCCTGGATACCGCCACGCGGCGCAACCTGGAGTTGACCGAGACGCTGCGCGGCGGCGAGTCGCCGACGCTGTTCTCGCTGCTGGACACCTGCGCCACCACCATGGGCAGCCGCCTGCTGCGCCACTGGCTGCACCACCCGCTGCGCGACCGCGCCATGCCGCAGGCGCGCCAGCAGGCCATCGGTGCCCTGCTCGCCCAGGGCACCGAGCCGCTGCGCGCGGCGTTGCGCAGGCTGTCCGACGTGGAACGCATCACCGCGCGCCTGGCGCTGCTCAATGCGCGCCCGCGCGACCTGTCATCGCTGCGCGACACGCTGGCCGCCCTGCCCGACGTGCAGGCCTGCGTGCAGCCCGACGACGCGGCGCCGCTGCTGAACCTGACCCTGGCCGAGCTGGCCGTGCCGCAGGCCTGCCAGGACCTGCTGAGCGCGGCGGTGGCGCCCGAGCCGCCCAGCGTGGTGCGCGACGGCGGCGTGATCGCGCGCGGCTTCGACGCCGAGCTCGACGAACTGCGCGACATCTCGGAGAACTGTGGCCAGTTCCTGGTCGAGCTGGAGGCGCGCGAGCGCACCCGCACCGGCATCGCCAATCTGCGCGTGGAATACAACCGCGTGCATGGCTTCTATATCGAGGTGACCAACGGCCAGGCCGACAAGGTCCCCGACGACTACCGCCGCCGCCAGACGCTGAAGAACGCCGAACGCTACATCACGCCCGAGCTCAAGTCCTTCGAGGACAAGGCGCTGTCCGCGCAAGACCGCGCGCTGGCGCGCGAGAAGCAGCTCTACGACGCGCTGCTGCAGCAATTGCTGCCGCATATCGGCGAACTGCAGCGCGTGGCCGGCGCGCTGGCCCGGCTCGACGTGCTGGCGGCGCTGGCCGAGCGCGCGCAGACGCTGGACTGGACCCAGCCCGAGCGCGTCGACGAGAACGCCATCGACATCGTGCAGGGTCGCCATCCGGTGGTGGAAGGCCAGCTCGCCGCCGAATCCGTGCCCTTCATCGCCAACGACTGCCAGCTCAACGAAGCGCGCAAGCTGCTGCTGATCACCGGCCCGAACATGGGCGGCAAGTCGACCTTCATGCGCCAGACCGCGCTGATCGTGCTGCTGGCCTGCGTGGGTGCCTACGTACCCGCGCGGCGCGCCGTGATCGGCCCGATCGACCGCATCTTCACCCGCATCGGCGCGGCCGACGATCTCGCCGGCGGGCGCTCCACCTTCATGGTGGAGATGACCGAGGCTGCCGGCATCCTGCACAACGCCACGCCCGCCAGCCTGGTGCTGATGGACGAGATCGGCCGCGGCACGTCCACCTTCGACGGCCTCGCGCTGGCATGGGCCATCGCGCGCCACATCCTGGCGCACAACCGCAGCCATACGCTGTTCGCCACCCACTACTTCGAACTGACGCAGCTGCCGCAGGAATTCACGCAGGCAGCCAACGTGCACCTCTCCGCGGTGGAGCATGGCGACGGCATCGTCTTCCTGCACGCGGTGCAGGACGGCCCGGCCAGCCAGAGCTATGGCCTGCAGGTGGCGCAACTCGCGGGGGTGCCGCAGCCGGTGATCCGCGCGGCGCGCAAGCACCTGGCGTGGCTCGAGCAGCAGTCGGCGGATGCCACGCCCACGCCGCAGCTCGACCTGTTCGCGGCGCCGCTGTCGCCGCTGGACGACGAGGATGACTATGCGGAGCCGGCAAGTGGCACCGCGGACACAGCCATATCGCCGGAACAAGCCGCGCTGCTCGACGCCATCGGCGAACTCGATCCGGACAGCCTCACGCCGCGCGAAGCCCTCGATGCGCTCTACCGCCTGCGTGCGCTGGCCAGGGATGCGGTAGCCACCGCATGACGCCGACCGGGCTGGCAAGCCGGCGCAGCCTGGCGCGCGCGCTCGCCCGGGCGGCAGGCTGCACCGTGCTCGGCGTAGTGCTCGCGTCGCCCGCGCTGCCGGGCGACGCGCTGGCCGCGCAGGCCAATCGCGTTCGCGCGCCGGCCAGCGAGACCGTGCGCATCGCCCTGATCGCCGACCAGCCGCAGTGGCCTGCGGCCGAAGACGGTACCACGCGCCTGCTCGAATACGCCGCCGCGCGCCGGCTCGACATGGTGGTGCACCTCGGCGGCATCAAGGGCGATACCGAATCCTGCGGCGATGCCCTGCTCACGGCGCGCCAGCGCCTGCTTGACCAGTCGCCGCTGCCGCTGGTCTACCTGCCCGGCGAAACCGACTGGGCGGAATGCCAGCGCGCCGTGAACGGCCATTTCGATCCGGTGGAACGCCTGAACCGGCTGCGCGAGTTGTTCTACCCGGCAGACACCACGCTGGGCCAGCGCGTCGTGCCGCTCATGCGGCAATCCGACCAGGCCACCTTCCGCAGCTTCCGGGAGAACGTGCGCTGGAGCGCCGGGGGCGTGTTGCTGGTGGCATTGAACCTGCCTGGCGACAACAATCACTATCGCTCGGAGGGCGGCCGCAACGGCGAGTTCGAAGACCGCCGCGAGGCCAATCGCCAGTGGCTCGCGCGTGCCTTCTCCCTGGCGCAGCAGCAGAACCTGCCGGGCATCGTTGTGCTGGCCCATGCCGATCCGCAGTTCGGCAACGGCTGGGAGCAACGCGGCAAGCCTTCCCTGTTCGACGGCTTCCTGCGCCGCCGCGCGCGCGATGGCTTCCAGGAGTACAAGCGCCAGCTGCGCGATCTCGCCACGCGTTACCGCGGCCAGGTATTGCTCGTACATACCGGCCAGGGTGGGTTCGGCATCGATACACCGCTCAAGGATGCAGGTGGCAAGGTGCTGCGCAACGTCACCCGCGTGGTGCTGCCGGCCGGCACGCCCGGGCAGTTCGCCGAGCTGTCGATCACGCCGGGTTCGCCCAAGCCGTTCGAAGTGACCCTGAAGGATGGGCCGGAGGCGGAGTGATGCGGGGCGGGCCATTCATGCGCGCCCTCCATGCGTGCCACCCATGAAAAAAGCCGGCTAAGCCGGCTTTGGTAGCAGGTGCGCGCGCAGCGGGCCTGCGCTCAGTGCAGCGTGCGGTTGCCGCCGTCTTCGTCTTCATCCTCGTCCACCACCTCGACGCCCGAGGCGCCGTGGGCGTGGCCATGCTGCACTTCGTCGTCGGTGGCTTCGCGCACCTCGGACACCTGCAGCCAGAAACGCAGCGCCATGCCGGCCAGCGGATGGTTGCCGTCCAGCACGACCTTGTCCTGGGCCACGTCCGTCACCGTGTAGATGATCGAATCGTCTTCGTCACCGTCTTCGGGCACGCCTTCGAATTGCATGCCGATCTCGAGCGGCTCGGGGAAACGGTCACGCGGTTCCACCTTGACCATCTCGGCGTCGTAATCGCCGAACGCTTCTTCGGGTTCGAGCTGGAGCTGGGTCTCGAAGCCGGCTTCGTGGCCTTCGAGCGCTTCCTCGATCTTGGGGAACGTGCCATCATAGCCGCCGTGCAAGTAGACCATCGGCTCATCCGACTCCTCGATCAGATTGCCCTGCGCATCCGACAGCTTGTACACCACGGATACCACCGTGTTCTTAGCGATTTTCAATTCTTGACTCCATGAACGATTCCGCATTATACGCGCAGGCCCTGCCCCCCGGCCCCGTCGATCCCGACGTGCCGCTCCCCCTGCTGGGAGGCATGACGCCGGCCGCTTTCATGCGCGATATCTGGCACCGCAAGCCCCTGCTGATCCGACAGGCCGTACCGGGAATCGTGCCGCCGGTATCGCCAGAGTCCCTTTTCGAGCTGGCCGACCGCGACGACGTCGAGGCCCGCCTGGTGTCGCACTTCCGCAACCGCTGGAAGCTCGAGCAGGGCCCGTTCGCCGCCGACAACCTGCCCTCGCGCAAGGCGCGCCAGTGGACCTTGCTCGTGCAGGGCGTCAACCTCCACGATAGCGCAGCCGCGGCATTGCTGGGGCAATTCCGTTTCGCCCCCGATGCGCGGCTCGACGACCTCATGGTCAGCTACGCCACCGACGGTGGCGGCGTCGGCCCGCACTTCGATTCCTACGACGTTTTCCTGCTGCAAGTATCGGGCCGGCGGCGCTGGCGCATCTCCTCCCAGACCAAGCTGGATCTGGTGCCGGACCTGCCGCTGAAGATCCTGGCGGACTTCACACACGAACAGGAGTGGGTGCTGGAACCCGGCGACATGCTTTACCTGCCGCCCCAGTACGCCCACGACGGCGTCGCCGAAGGCGAGTGCATGACCTACTCCATCGGCTTCCGCGCACCGGCCTACCGCGAGCTGGCAGGGCATTTCCTCGCCTGGCTGTCGGAGACGGTAGAGGATAACGAAGACCTGAGCGGGCGCTATGCGGACCCCGGCGAACCCGCCACCGCGCGTCCGGCCCAGTTGCCCGCCAGCATGGTGCGTGCGGTAAGCGAACGCCTCGGTGCCCTGCGTTGGTCGGGTAGCATGATTTCCGAATTTCTGGGTGCGCATCTCTCCGAACCGAAACCGACCGTGGAATTCCCGGTCGTGCCCGAAATCACACTGAAGAAATACACAAAACTTGCGCTATCTCACGGCATCGTGCTAGCGCCGGGATCGATCGCATTGTATGACCGCACGCATTTCTTTATCAACGGAGAAGCCTACGAACCGCCGCCAGAACTCGCAAGATGGCTGCGGCAACTGGGAGATCGGCGCCAATTAAGTGCCGCGGAAGTAGCCGCGTGCGCCGATTTGCCCGACCTGATGGAGACCTTCCATCATTGGGCACTCGAAGGATGGCTGCAACTTGCGCCATCTACCCTGTAATAATCCGTAACAACCAAAAACAGGAAAAGACAGCGCTACACAAGCCGGGAAAACGCGGATATAATCGTCGGCTGGCTAGTACTGTGTACCACTGCATTTGTCGGCACCCGGGAGAGCCTCTATTTTGCAGTTCAAGAGCGATAATTACCGGTAATTATTCATCGCCTGTTTTTCTGTTATTAAAGTTAAAGGACGAACAATGAAGAAGTCTCTCCTGATCGCATCGCTGCTCGCCGCCGTTGCTCTCGCCGCTTGCGGCAAGAAAGAAGAAGCCGCTGCACCGGCACCGGAAGCTTCGGCTCCTGCCGCTGCTGCCCCGGCACCGGAAGCTTCGGCTCCCGCTGCTGCTCCGGCTGCTGACGCATCGGCTCCGGCCGCTGACGCTTCGGCCCCGGCTGCTGACGCATCGGCTCCGGCTGCCAAGCAGTAATCGGTCTCGACCGATAAAAAAGCCGACCTTCGGGTCGGCTTTTTTTCGTCCATGTTTTCCGCGACATTTCCGCGACACCTGACGAAGATGTCACATCGTCACTGTCAGGCCCTGACCGGCTGCCAGCCCAGGCCCTCGTGCTGGTCCGCCACCAGGATCTCGCCCGCCGACGCGGCGAGCACCGCCGCCAGCGCTCCGGTGGCCAGTTCGCGCGTGTTGTTCTGCTGGCTCAGGTGAGCGGCAACCACGCGCTGCAGCCCCGCGTGCGCCACGCGCGCCAGGATATCGGCCGCGACCTCGTTGGCAAGGTGGCCGAAATCGCCACCGATACGCCGCTTGAGCGAGGCCGGATACGCCGAATTGCGCAACATCTCGCGGTCGTGGTTGCACTCGAGCACCAATGAATGCATGCCCGCCAGACGCGCGGTGATGTAAGGCGTCTCCATGCCGGCGTCGGTCAGCACGCCGAGTCTTGCATCGCCGTCGCTCAGCACGAACTGCAGCGGCTCGCGTGCGTCGTGCGGCACCGTGTACGGCAGGATGTGCAGGCCGCCGATGACCAGCGGGTGGTCGGCGCAGCAGACGCGCACATCGGCCGTTTCCGCACCCCGCAGGTGCGAGGTCGCAAGCCATGTGCCGTGGCTGGTGTAGACCGCCAGGTCGTGGCGCGATGCAAAGGAATAGGCCGAGCCGACATGATCGCCATGCTCGTGCGTGACGAGTACCGCATCGAGCTGGTCCGGCGTGACGCCGAGCCGCTCCAGGCGCCGCGCCGTCTCGCGAATGCCAAAGCCGCAATCGAGCAGCACCCGCGTGGTGGTGGTGCCCTCTTGCGATTCGATCAACAGGGAATTGCCCTCGCTGCCGCTGCCGAGAAAGGCGAAGCGCATCATGCGCCAGCCTCGCACGGCAGTTTGCGGGAGCTTCCCGCGGCAGGACGCCGCGGGCGTACTTGCGCAGCGCTCACCGCGATCAGCGCAGTTGCTCGTCGAGCAGGGAGAGGATGCGCTTGCCGACTTCGGTGCCTTCCGGCTGGCCGGCGTCGTTCTGCACCGTCACGGTCGTGCCGGTGCCGTCGCCCTTGAGCGCAACGCGGTACTTCTTCGCCCGCTTGCTATCTTCCGTGCCGGTCTTGGTGAACAGCTTGGAGAAGAAGCCGCGGTTATCGACCGTGTCGCGCGGGTCGACATAGCGCACGAAGTACAGGCCCTGGGCGCGGTCGCGGTCTTCCACCGTGAAGTTGACGCGGTCCAGCGCCAGGCCGACGGAGCGCCATGCGCGGTCGAACGGCTCGGCCAGTTGCAGCGCCTGGGTGCCATTGACCTGCGTCAGGTTGCTGCCCGCCGCGGGTGCCTTGGCCGCCGCCGCAGGAGCAGCCGCCGCGCCAGAGGCCCCGGCCGCTGCCGGCGTGCCGCCGTTCTTCGCCATGCGGTCGGCCTGCTCCTTCTGCACGCCGAGTCGCTGCGCGAAGCGCGAGAGGAATTCCGCTTCCAGCTCGGGATCGGAGGGACGCGCGGTCCAGACCGTCTGCGACTTGTCGATGCCGGTCAGCTGTTCCTGCGCGCCGCGGTGGCTGATGAAGATCTCCATATTGCCGTTCTGCGAGCGCTCCAGGCGCGTGCGGAACTTGTCACGCTCGGAGGTCGAGTACAGGCCGTCGAAAACCTTGCCGATGGTGTTGCGGATGAAATCCTGCGGGATCTTGGCACGGTTCTCGGCCCAGTCCGTTTCCATGATGCCGGTCTCGGGCGAATCCTGGACCAGCAGGAAACCGCTTTCCTGCCAGAACTCGCGCAGCGACTGCCACAACTGGTCAGAGCGCATGCCGTTGCTGATCACCAGCCAGCGCTGGTTGCCGTCGCGCTCCATGCGCACGCCTTGCGTGGCGGGCAGCACGTTCTCGGTGCCAACCTGCTGCYGAGCTACCTTGTTCGTCTGGTTGTAGGTCGACAGCGTCGACGTGCCGTTCTGGTCGGGCACCGAGTAGCGGCGGTCACCTTCGATCTTGGTCAGGTCCGGCGGGACGTCCAGCGTGCCGGTGCGCTTGGCGTTGGACTTGTAGTCGATCTTGTCGGGTGCCATCGCATCGTTGATGCTGCTGCAGCCGGACATCGCGCTTGCCACCAGCACGGGCAAGACCAGGGCGGCACGGCGAACCTGCATTGCACCGTGGCGGTTAAGCTTGAGTTTCATTGACACGCAATCCTAGTTGATGGGACGACGGCAGGGTGCTGCGGGATCAGCCGAGAAGGCCGGCATCCGACAGCGCCTTGCGCACCACGTCGTGGTATTCCGGTGACAGCGGGGTGAGCGGAAGGCGGATACCGCCCTGCATCTTGCCCATTTGCTGGAGTGCCCACTTGACGGGAATCGGGTTGGCCTCGACGAACATCGCCTTGTTGAGCGCAACCAGTTCCATGTGGATGCGACGCGCGGTGATAGCGTCGCCCTTCAAGGCCGCCACGCAGAGCTCATGCATCTTGCGCGGCGCCACGTTGGCCGTGACCGAGATATTGCCATGGCCGCCGAGCAGCATCAGCGCAATCGCGGTGGGATCGTCGCCGCTGTAGATGGCGAAGCCTTCCGGCGCATCCTTGATCAGCTGGGCGGCACGGTCGATATTGCCCGTGGCTTCCTTCACGCCGTCGATGCCCGGCACCTGCGCCAGGCGCAGGATGGTCTCGGGCTGCATGTCGGCCACGGTGCGGCCGGGCACGTTGTACAGCAGCACGGGCAGGTCCACGCTTTCCGCGATGGTGCGGAAATGCCGGTACATGCCTTCCTGGGTCGGCTTGTTGTAGTAAGGCACGACCTGCAGCGAAGCATCGGCGCCGACCTTCTTGGCGAAGGCGGTCAGCTCGATTGCTTCCTTGGTCGAGTTGCCGCCGGTGCCGGCGATGATCGGGATGCGCTTGTCGGCCTGCTCCACGGCCACGCGGACCAGCTCGCAGTGCTCGTCCACCGTCACGGTGGGCGACTCGCCGGTGGTGCCGACGATCACGATGCCGTCGGTGCCTTCGGCAACGTGCCAGTCGACCAGGGCGCGCAGCGCGGGGAAATCCAGGCTGCCATCTTCCTGCATCGGCGTCACGATTGCGACGATGCTGCCGTTAATCTGTGTCATAACGTATGAGAATTCGGGAAACGAATACCGCGATTGTACCGGATAGCCCGGGCCTTCCGACCGCACCTTCGACCGGGGAAAACCCAAGCCGGTTCAACGCGTGAAGCCCGGGTCTCGCCGACCGGCCCGGCAAACGACCCGGGCCGCACTTCAGGCCGGCAAAGGATAACGCGGCGGCGCACGGCCGGCGGCGCCGCCAGCCTCGTCCGCCACCTCGCGAATTGCGCAGAGGCGCTGCACAAAGGCAGTTTTAGGCGCTTCGAGCATACCATCTTCGTAGCCGACCACGCGCAGGCTGCCGCGCACGACCTCCAGCAGCTCGCCCGGCTTCAGCAGGAAGTCCGGATTGGATGGCTTGCCGACGGTCTCGTTGCCGGCAGCGAACGTCTCGTAGATCAGCACGCCGCCAGGCGCCAGCGCGGCTAGCAGGTGCGGCCACAAGGGCCGGTGCAGATAGTTGGTCACCACGATGGCGTCGAACGGCGCCAGCCCTGCCAGTGGCCACGCGCCCTGCTCGAGGTCGGCCACCAGCTTCTCGACGCTTGCAGGCAGCGCAGCCAGCGCAGCGCCATCGCGGTCGACGCCAAGCACGGCATGGCCGCGGCCCGCGAACCACGCTGCATGACGGCCGCTGCCGCAGGCCAGGTCGAGCACGCGCGCTTGGGGGCGCACCAGGTGCGCCCAGCGCACCACCCATGACGAGGGCGGGGCCGGTGCATGCAGCGGCGGCATGCCGCCCGTCGTGCTCATCGGTACCCCAGGCCCATGTTGGCGCGCACGTCGGCCATGGTCTCGCGTGCCACCTGGCCGGCCCTGTCGCAGCCATGCGCGACGATGGCGCGCAGCAGCGCGGGGTCGTCCATGTATTTCTGCGCGCGTTCGAGCATCGGCTGCTGCTCGCGCAGGATGCCTTCGATCACGGGCTGCTTGCACTCGATGCAGCCGATGCCCGCGCTGCGGCAGCCCGCCTGCGCCCATTCGCGCGTGGGCGAGTCCGAGTAGACCTGGTGCAGCTGCCACACCGGGCAGCGCGCCGGCTCTCCCGCATCGGTGCGGCGCACGCGTGCCGGATCGGTCGGCATCGTGCGCACCTTCTTCTCCACCGATGCCTTGTCCTCGCGCATGCGGATGGTGTTGCCGTAGGACTTCGACATCTTCTGGCCGTCCAGCCCCGGCATGCGCGAGGCCGCGGTCAGCAGCGCCTGCGGCTCGACCAGGATGGTCTTGCGCGAGCCGCCCAGGTAGCCCAGCAGCATCTCGCGGTCCTCGGTCGAAAGGCTTTGCGACTGCGCCACCAGCGCCGCGCCCTCTTCCAGCGCTTCGGTCTTGCCCTGCTCCTGGTAGGCGCGGCGTAGCTCGAGATAGGCCTTGGTGCGCTTGCCGCCCAGCTTCCTGGCGGCCTCCTGCGCGCGCTCCTCGAAGCCCGGCTGCCGGCCGTACAGGTAGTTGAAGCGGCGTGCGATCTCGCGGGTGATCTCCACGTGCGGCACCTGGTCTTCACCCACCGGCACGCGGCCGGCGCGGTAGATCAGGATGTCGGCCGCCTGCAGCAGCGGGTAGCCGAGGAAGCCATAGGTGGAGAGATCCTTGTCCTTGAGCTTCTCGATCTGGTCCTTGTAGGTCGGCACCCGCTCCAGCCAGCCCAGCGGCGTGCCCATCGCCAGCAGCAGGAACAGCTCGGCGTGCTCGGGCACGCGGCTCTGGATGAACAGCGTGGCGCGCTCGGGATCGACGCCGGCCGCGAGCCAGTCGATCAGCATCTCCCACACCGACTCGCCGATCACCTCGGGCGATTCGTAGTGGGTAGTCAAGGCATGCCAGTCCGCCACGAAGAAAAAGCATGGATACTCGGCCTGCAGTTGGACCCAGTTTTTCAGGACGCCGTGATAATGGCCCAGGTGCAGCGCGCCGGTGGGCCGCATGCCGGAGAGAACGCGGTCGGGAAACATGTCGGTATTTGTGTGGGAATTCGGTACTTGGTACAGCGTGTTCGATGCAGCGTGTCCGGGCGTGGCTCGCAAGCGTGCCCGGATGAGGCGAAGCGCTCCGCCCCAGGCCTTATTGCACCAGTGCCAGGATGGGCTGCAGCATCAGCTGCACCAGCCCGCTGAGGGCGCCCATCACCGGCTGCATCCAGACCCTGGTGATCACGCCTGCGGCCACCAGGGCCAGCACCACGAAAATGCCATAGGGCTCGATGCGCGAGATGGCGCGCGCCAGTTGCTGCGGCAGCAGCGCAGTCAGCACGCGGCCGCCGTCGAGCGGGGGAACGGGGAACAGGTTGAAGGCTGCCATCACCAGGTTGACCAGCACGCCGGCGCGCGCCATCTGGCTGAAAAAGGGCTCCTGCACCTGCGTTAGCACCAGGCCGATCGCCATCAGCGCCCACAGGAAGGCCTGCAGCACATTGCTGCCCGGGCCGGCCAGCGCCACCCACATGCCATGCCAGCGCGGATTGCGCAGATGGTCGAAGGCAACCGGTACCGGCTTGGCGTAGCCAAACACAAACTGGCCGCTGGTCATGAAATAGAGCAACAGCGGCACCGCGATGGTGCCGATGGGATCGATGTGGCGCGCCGGGTTGATGCTGACGCGGCCCATCATATAGGCGGTGTTGTCGCCGAACAGCTTGGCCACGTAGCCGTGGGCGGCTTCGTGCAGCGTGATCGCGAACAGCACCGGCAGGGCGTAGACCGCAAGGGTCTGAATCAGGGAAGAATCCATGGGGCGCTATTGTACCGGGGTCCCGGCGTGCAGGCGACGCGCGGCGGCTGCGCCACGCGGAAAGTGAAGGCGGCGCTTTAGAGGCCGAAGCGCCCGATGTCGCCGCGACCCTGCCGGATCAGCTCGGGCTCGCCGCTCGTCAGGTCGATCACGGTGGTCGGCTGCGCCGGCGCGGCGCCGCCGCAGATGACCAGCTCGAGTTGCTTCTCCAGGCGGGCGCGGATCACCTCGGGCTCGTTGAGCGGCACCTCGTCGCCAGGCAGCTGCAGGGTGGCCGAGATCAGCGGCTCGCCCGCTTCGGCCAGCAGCGCCAGCGGGATCGGGTGGTCGGGCACGCGCACGCCGATGGTCTTGCGCGCCGGGTGCGAGAGCCGGCGCGGCACTTCCTTGCTGGCCTCGAGGATGAACACATAGGGCCCGGGCGTGGCGCCCTTGAGCCACCGGTACTGCCGGTTGTCGACGCGCGCGAAGTTGCCCAGCTCGGACAGGTCGCTGCACATCAGCGTCAGGTGGTGCTTGTCATCGATGCCGCGCAGGCGGCGCAGGCGCTCGACCGCGGCCTTGTCGTCGAGCCGGCACGCAAGTGCGTAGCTGGAGTCGGTCGGCAAGGCGATCAGCCCGCCCTTGCCGATGATCTGTGCGGCCTGCTTGATCAACCGCGACTGCGGGTTGAGCGGGTGGATATCGAAGTATTGGGACATGTGCGGGCTGAAAGCGAGTGGCCGCAGGCCCGGCGCAAAGGCCGCGTGCACGCCGGGCGGGAGCTGCGAGGAAGGGGAGCGGACGGTGCGCATGACGGGGGCGGGCCAGGGAGGCGCCGGGCGGCCGGAGGCCGCACCGGCTTACCAGTCATGCCAGACCGGTGTGACCGACGACGGCAGCGGGGGCAGCGAGCCCAGCCCGATGCGCCCTTCGCCGGGCCCGTGGAAGTCCGAGCCGCGCGAGGCCATCAGGCCATAGTGGTGCGCGACATCGACATACTGGCGGTACTGGTCCGGCGTATGGCTGCCGGTCACCACCTCGACCGCCGCGCCACCGAGCTGCACGAACTCGTCGAACAGCGCGTCATGCTGGAGCTGCGTGTAGTTGTAGCGGCCCGGATGCGCCATCACCGGAATGCCGCCGGCGGCCTGGATCCAGCCGACCGCGTCGCCCAGCCGGGCCCAGCGATGCCCGACATAGCCCGGGCGGCCTTCGCCGAGGTATTCGCTGAACACATCGCTGACGGACTTGCAGAGTCCCTGCTCCACCATCCAGCGCGCGAAGTGCGTGCGGGAGATCAGGTCCGGGTTGCCCACGTGGCGCAACGCCCCTTTGTAGGCGCCTTCGATGCCGACCGCTTCCAGTGCCTCGCCGATATCCTGCGCCCGCGAGGCGCGCCCGGAGCGCGTGGCCTCCAGGCCCTGGACCAGCGCCGGACATGCCGGATCGATCTGCAGGCCGACGATATGCACGGTCTGGCCGGCCCACGTCACGGAGATCTCCACGCCGGGCACATAGCGCATGCCGAGTGCCTCGGCGGCGGCGCGCGCCTCGGTCTGGCCCGCCACCTCGTCGTGGTCCGTCAGCGCCCAGAAAGCCACGCCGCCCGCATGGGCGCGCCCGGCCACTTCGCGTGGCGACAACATGCCGTCGGACACGGTTGAGTGGCAATGAAGATCGGCGTTGATGGCGTGAGGGTTTTGCATGCCGCTATTCTACTCCCGCGGCGGCCCGGCGCGCGTTGGACGACGCACACAGTGCATGCCGCCCGGCAGCGCCGATAGCCCTGCCACCAACGCTGGCGTCGGGCTTGTCCGGCGCGCCGCGCGGTATAGTTGGGGCCTTGCAATCCTCCTCCCCGCCGGCGCAGCGCGCGCCGTGCGCCAAGCCATGCCGACCGACGCTTCCGCCACGCCCGCCAGCCCCCCCGCCGCCGCCTTCACTGTCGGGCCCGATGTGATCCGTACCGATGTCCTGATCGTCGGCGCGGGCCCGGTCGGCCTGTTCGCGGCCTTCCAGGCAGGCGTGCTCGGCCTGAAGTGCGAACTGGTCGACGTGCTGGACCGCGCCGGCGGCCAGTGCACCGAGCTCTATCCGGAGAAGCCGATCTACGACATTCCGGCCGTGCCCGGCTGCCTGGCGCAGGACCTGGTCGACCGCCTGCTCGAACAGTGCGCGCCGTTCGCGTTTCCCATGCATTTCAACGAACGCGCCAACGGCCTGGAGGAAATCCCCCGCGCGCCCGCCGCGCCAGGGCAAGGCGCCCACGATCATCCGCACCGCCTGCTGGTCACCACCGACGGCGGCAAGCGCTTCGACGTGGCCGCCGTGCTGATCTGCGCCGGCGCCGGCGCCTTTGCCCCGCAACGCGTGGCGCTGCCCGAAGCCGCGGCGCTGGAAGACCGTCACCTGCACTACGCGGTGCGCGATGTGACGCGCTTCGCCGGCAAGCGCGTGGTGGTGGCCGGCGGCGGCGACTCCGCGCTGGACTGGGCGCTGGCGCTGCGCAAGACCGCCGCGCGCGTGACGCTGCTGCACCGCCGGGAAGGCTTTCGCGCCGCCGACGGCTCGGTGGCGGAAATGCGCGCCGCCGTGGCAGCCGGCGAGATGGACTTCGTCGTGGGCATGCTGGGCGCGCTGAAGACCGAAGGCGACGCCCTGAGCGGCGTGGATATCCGCACGCGCGACGAGACCATCAGCCTGCCCGCGGACGAGCTGGTGGCGCTGTATGGCCTGGTGTCGGAACCGGGCCCGATCGCGCAGTGGGATCTCGACATGCGCGCCGGCCGCATCGTGGTGGACACCACTACCTACGAGAGCTCGCGCCGCGGCATCTTCGTCGCCGGCGACATCGCCTTCTACCCGAACAAGCAGAAACTGATCCTGTCCGGCTTTCACGAGGCCGCGCTGGCGCTGCGCAAGGCTTATCACTACGCGTTCCCTGAAAAGGCGCTGGTGCATGTGCATACCAGCAACAACGCCGCGCTCAAGGAAAGGCTGACGCACGCCTGAGCGTGGCGCGCCGCATCACGCGCAGAACGACTCCACCAGCGCCGCCACCACGCGTGGCTGGTCGTGATGCAGCATGTGGCCCGCGGCGTCGACAATCTCCTCGCGGAAGTCGCGGAAAGCCCTGAAGCGCTGCCGGAATTCATCCAGCGGCTGGTGGCGCGCGATATGGCGCAGCGTCTGCGAGTCGCGCGCCTCCACATGCAGCACCGGCGCGGTGACCTCCGCCCAGATCGCCATCACTTCGTCGAGCCGGTACAGCACGGGGTTGATCATCTTGTGCGCCGGGTCGCCCAGGATTTCCCAGCGGCCTTGCGCATTGCGCGCCGACCAGTGCTGGGCCAGGAAGGCCGCGCGCTCGCCCGGCAGGCGCGGGTTGGTCTTCTGCAACCGCGCCGCCACGGCCTCCAGGCTGTCGTAGGTCCTGAGCTCCGGGCGCTCGCGCAGCTCGTCAAGCCAGCGCGCGTAGCGCCCGGGCGCCTGTTCCGCGCGCGTGGCCGTCATGCCGAAGCCTTCGAGGTCCACCACGCGGCGCACCCGTGCCGGACGGATACCGGCATAGATGCAGGCCACATTGGCGCCCATGCTGTGGCCCACCAGGTTCACCGGCGCGTCAGGGTGGAAATGGTCGAGCACCGCCTCCAGGTCGGCCACGTAGTCGGCGAACCAGTAAGACTCCGTGCCCGGATAGCGCGTGGGCCAGCCGGTCTGGCCAAAGCCGCGCCAGTCGGGCGCGATCACGTGCCAGTCGCGCTCCAGCGCGTCCACCATGAACTGGAACGACGCAGCCACATCCATCCAGCCGTGCAGCAGGAACAGCTTCGGCGCGCCGGGGCGACCCCAGTGGCGCACGTGCATGTCGAGCCCGCGCAACGTGATAAATTCCGAGCGCGAGGTTTCTCTGATTGTCATGGTTGTCTCCCCGGTGCCTTCCTGGCCGACGCTTTCACCCGCGACGACAGGGAAGCCCGATAAAAATAGAACGATCGTTCGTTTGCGGATTATAGCGGCAAGCCGGACCGGGCAAGCGCCCGCCGGCGGCACAGGATGCAGGACGAACACAAGAACAGGAGACCCAGCATGGCCGAATCCCCCCCGCCCTCAAGCCGGCGCGACGACTACCGCGCGCTGCACGAGAGCTTCCGCTGGCACGTGCCCGAGCACTTCAACCTGGCCGAGGCATGTTGCGGCCGCTGGGCGCGCGATCCCGCCAGCGCCGACCGGGTCGCGGTCTACACCGAACACGAAGACGGCCGCCGCGCGAGCCACAGCTACGCCTATATCCAGGCCGAAGCAAACCGCCTGTCGCGCGCGCTGCGCGCGCTCGGCGTGGCGCGCGGCGACCGCGTCGGCATCGTCATGCCGCAGCGCATCGAGACTGTGATCGCGCACATGGCGATCTACCAGCTCGGCGCCATTGCCATGCCCCTGTCGATGCTGTTCGGCCCCGAAGCGCTGGCCTATCGCTTCCAGCACAGCGAGGCCTGCGTGGCGATTGCCGACGAGAGCGCCATCGACAGCTTGCTGGCGGCGCGCCCCGAGTGCCCGGCGCTGGCTTGCGTGATCGGCGTGGGCGCCGCCGCCGGCCGCGCGGAGCATGACTGGACCGCGCTGCTGGCAGCCGAGCTGCCGTCCTTCACCGCCGAGCAGACCAAGGCCGACGAGGCCGCGGTGCTGATCTACACGAGCGGCACCACGGGGCCGCCGAAGGGCGCGGTGATTCCGCACCGCGCCCTGATCGGCAACCTGCCCGGCTTCGTCTGCTCGCAGAACTGGTATCCGCAGGCGGACGATGTGTTCTGGAGTCCGGCCGACTGGGCCTGGACCGGCGGCCTGTGGGACGCGCTGATGCCCGCGCTGTATTTCGGCAAGCCGATCGTAGGCTACCAGGGGCGCTTTTCCGCGCAGGTCGCCTTCGAACTGATGGAGCGCTACCGGGTCACCAATACCTTCCTGTTCCCGACCGCGCTCAAGCAGATGATGAAGACCTGCCCGGCGCCGCGCGCGCAATACCGCCTGCACCTGCGCGCGCTGATGAGCGCGGGCGAAGCCGTGGGCGAGACCGTGTTCGCCTGGTGCCGCGACGCGCTCGGCGTGGTGGTCAACGAGATGTTCGGGCAGACCGAGATCAACTACATCGTGGGCAATTGCACCGCGCAGAACGACGATGGCAAGCTCGGCTGGCCGGCGCGCCCCGGCTCCATGGGGCGCCCCTATCCCGGCCACCGGCTCGCCGTCGTGGATGAAGACGGCCAGCCCTGCGCGCCGGGCGACGAGGGCGAGATCGCCGTGTGCAGTACAGACGCGCACGGGCATCCGGACCCGGTGTTCTTCCTCGGCTACTGGCGCAACGAGGCGGCTACCGCCGCCAGGTACCTGGAGCACGATGGCCTGCGCTGGTGCCGCACCGGGGACATGGCACGCATCGACGAGGACGGCTACCTCTGGTACCAGGGGCGCGCCGACGATGTCTTCAAATCGTCTGGCTACCGCATCGGTCCGAGCGAGATCGAAAACTGCCTGCTCAAGCATCCCGCCGTATCGAACTGCGCCGTGGTGCCCTCGCCCGATCCGGAGCGCGGCGCGGTGGTCAAGGCATTCATCGTGCTGCTGCCGTCCGTGGCCCGCTCCCCGCAGGCCGATGCCGCGCTGACCGCGGAGCTGCAGCAGCATGTACGCGGCCAGCTCGCGCCGTACGAATACCCCAAGTCCATCGAATTCATCGCGCAATTGCCCATGACCACTACCGGCAAGATCCAGCGGCGCTTGCTGCGCGAGATGGAAGCGCAGCGCGGCACGACGCCGTCCCGCTAGGCCAGCCCCCGGGGCTGGCCACCGCACAGCCGGCCAGCCCCCCTCCTTGCTCACATCTTCCCGTTCCGGCCCGGCGGCCATCCTGCCCGGCCGGATTTTGCCGTCAAGTATTCGCCGGGACTGACGTTAGCGAATACATGGGGGTGCCGCACCGATGGTCCGCATCCATCTGCGCACGATTGCCCTGGCAACGCTCTCAATCCATCGGCCACGATCATTTCATTTTCTTTTTTAAGACTTTTCTTATAAAAAACAAAAACCAGGACACGCGCTTCAAATAAGAAAAATCCGAACTAGAAGTTGCACTCCAAAAACGCAAGCCCGCCGGAAATGGGACATGACCTGAAACAAGGCACTAGAAAAAATGCATAGGAAATTTCCACCAAGCTCGATTGTATTTCCTAATATTGAGACATAAAATTCTGAACAAATTAGAAGAAATTTCCGACGACGTAGCCTGAATTGACATCCGCTCGACCACCAACAGGGGAACAAAATGAGCACGCAACCACGCACCGGTAACGCCTCCATCCGCAATCTCCCGCGCCGCCTGCCTCTGGCCCTGGCCCTGGCATGTGCATGGCTCTCGGCGCCCGCGTGGGCTGCGGATGGCATGATCGTCTTTCGCGGCGCCATCGTCGCGCCGTCCTGCCTTCCGCAGATCAGCGGCGGGCGAACGCCCGCCGCATCGGTCAGTTGCCCGCAGAACGGCACCCAGGCTGCCGAGTTTGCGTCACTGCCGCTGATGCCGGGCAAGACGGTGCAATTGAAGTCCGCGCGCGCCTCGGTCGAGACGATGAGATTCTCCAGGGGAGATGTGCCGGACGGCGCGCAGCCGGGGCTGATGCTCGTGACCGAGCACTACTGAGCTGCCTGCGCCTCGAGCCAGGCCAGCTCGTCATCATCGAAGCCCGCGGCACGGCGGGCTCCCAGGTTGAACGGCGGACGCGGGCGCGGCGCCTGGTAGCGTACCGCCAGTTCGCCATAGGTCTCGACCGGGTCAAGCCCGCGTCCGGCGCAAAGCCAGCGGTACCAGTGGTTGCCGATCGCCACGTGCCCGACTTCGTCGCGCAGGATGATATCGATGATGGCGGCGGCTTCGTGGTCGCCGGCGGCCGCCAGCTTGGCCCGCACCGGCGGCGAGGCGTCCAGTCCGCGGGCTTCCAGGGTACGCGGCACCAGCGCCATGCGCGCCAGCACGTCGCCAGCCGTCTTGTCCGCCATTTCCCAGAGGCTGTTGTGCGCCGGGAAATCGCCATAGCACGCGTCCAGCCTGCCCAGATGATCCGCCAGCAGGGTGAAATGCAGGGCCTCCTCGTCGGCCACGCGCAGCCAGTCGTGATAGAAGGCCGCGGGCATGCCGCCGAAGCGCCAGAGGGCATCGAGCGCGAGATTGATCGCATTGAACTCGATATGGGCCAGCGCGTGGATCATCGCGGCCCGGCCGGCCGGCGTGTGGATGGAGCGGCGACGCTCTACGCGCTGCGGCGCCACCAGTTCCGGCAGCGCCGGGCGCCCGGGCACCGGCAGTTCCGCGGCGATGGTTTCGGCAACGCCAAGTGCCTCCGGCGCCATGCCGGCGGCTGCCTGGCGCAAGCGGCGCGTGGCAGCCGCCTTCTGCCGCGCGTCGTCGAGGCACAGGATGGCGAGCGCCTGGCGGCGCAGGGACAGGCCGGTGGCGTCCGGCAGGACAGGAAAGGCGGAATCGGGCGCGCCCGCGGGGGCGGCATCGGTCAGGTTGGCTGGCATAAGCGTAAAATCCGGGTTGCCGCCATTGTAGGGCCGGCGCGCAGCGCAGCCGGCACAATCTCCCGCCGCGCGGCGCCGCCGGCGTACGCTCTTTAAAGGCCGGCGGCAGACCCCATATACCCATACGAACTTGTGCAGGAGACTTCATGGCGCTTTACCAGCTCGGCGACCTCACCCCGATCATCGATCCGGACGCCTACGTGGCACCGGAGGCCACCATCATTGGCAACGTGACGCTCAAGGCGCGCGCCAGTGCATGGCCGGGCGTGGTGATCCGCGGCGACAACGAACCGATCGTGGTGGGCGAGTCCAGCAATGTGCAGGAAGGCACCGTGCTCCACACCGATCCCGGCTGCCCGCTGACCATCGGCGACAAGGTGTCGATCGGCCACCAGGCCATGCTGCACGGCTGCACCGTCGGCGAAGGCTCGCTGATCGGCATCCAGGCCGTGATCCTGAACCGCGCGGTGATCGGCAAGGAATGCCTGGTCGGCGCCGGCGCGGTGGTCACCGAGGGCAAGGTCTTTCCGGACCGCTCGCTGATCCTGGGAGCGCCAGCCAAGGTGGTGCGCGAGCTCACCGAGCAGGACGTGGCCAACCTGTACCGCAATGCCGAGACCTACGCCACGCGCCAGGCCTTGTACAAGACCCAACTAAAACGCATCGACTAAGGCGCGCCGGCCAAGGACTGCGCCCGCACCGATTTACCGACGGATCATCGTGACTGACACCACCTCCCCCGACACCCTGCAGAAATTCCTGTTCGACGCGGCCCCCGTGCGCGGCGAGCTGGTGCGCATGCACGCCACCTGGCAGGACGTGCTGCGCCGCAATCAATATCCCGCACCGGTGCGCCGGCTGCTGGGTGAAATGATGTCCGCGGCCGCCCTGCTCACCGCCAACCTGAAGTTGAACGGAGCCCTGGTGATGCAGGTGCACGGGGACGGCCCGGTGCGCATGCTGGTGGTGGAGTGCCTGTCCGACCTGTCGATGCGCGCCACGGCCAAGCTGGCCGAAGGCGTGCAGGTGGCCGACGACGCCACGCTGGAGGATCTCGTCAACGTGCACGGCGGCGGCCGCTTCGCCATCACCCTGGATCCGAAGGACAAGCTGCCGGGCCAGCAGGCCTACCAGAGTATCGTGCCGCTGGCCGATGCGCATGGCACCTTCGAATCCATGGCCGCGGTGCTCGAGCACTATATGCGCGCCTCCGAGCAACTCGACACGCGCCTGTGGCTGGCCGCCGACGACCAGGTCGCCGCCGGCATGCTGCTGCAGAAGCTGCCGAGCTACGGCGGCACCATGGAGGGCCATGCCGGACGCGGCCCCGCGCAAGTGGGTGAAACCGGCGCTCCGCTGGGCGGCAGCGCCCGCGCGCAGGATCTCGACACCTGGGACCGCGCCTGCCAGCTCGGCGCCACGCTGAAGAGCGAAGAACTGCTCGCCGAGACGCCCGACACGCTGCTGCGCCGCCTATTCTGGGAAGATCTGCAGGACACCGGCGTGCGCGTGTTCGAGCCGCTCAGCCCGCATTTCAATTGCTCGTGCTCGCGCCCCAAGGTGGCCAGCATGCTGCAGAACCTCGGCCGCACCGAGATCGAGAGCATCCTGGAAGAACGCGGCAATGTGGACATCCATTGCGACTTCTGCGGCCAGCACTATCACTTCGACCCGGTCGACTGCGCGCAATTGTTCGCACCGGCACCGATCGCCACCGGCGCCGGCGAGGGGGCCGGCCAGCACCACTGACCGGGAGCATTTTCCAGGCGGCCAGGCTGCTCAGGCGGAACCTTTGCACCGCCTGCCGGGGTCAAAGCGTCAGCGACCACAGAGTCAGGGGGAATCTCATGCCCGCTTCGTCTTCGAACCTGCTCCCCGCCGCGACATGGCGCGCGGCGGGCGCCCTTGGCGCACTGCTGCTGGGCGCCGTGCTGCTCGGCGGCTGCGCCCAGTTGCCGCGCGACATCAACGGCTCGCCCCCGACGGCGCGGCTGGCACCTGACGGCGTCCCGCCCGCGCCGATCACGCCCGAAGAAAGCCAGAAGCTGAGCGCGCTGAACCGCGACATCCTGCACGAGCAGGATGCGGCCATCGCGCGCCAGCAGCAGGCGCAGGCCTACTCGCGCGCCTACTACGCCTATCCCACGCCCAGCTGGAACCTGTTCTACGGCGGCTGGGGCGGCGGCCACTGGGGCGGCGGCGTCGGTATCAGCGGC
Source organism: Cupriavidus sp. 2TAF22 (assembly GCF_052115045.1). Lineage (NCBI taxonomy): Bacteria > Pseudomonadati > Pseudomonadota > Betaproteobacteria > Burkholderiales > Burkholderiaceae > Cupriavidus > Cupriavidus sp. 2TAF22. The sequence continues at coordinate 76,230 of NZ_JBFRFX010000022.1, read as the reverse complement.
GGCTTTCCGGGCTGGGGCGGTTATCCGTACTGGTGAGGGCGTGTGGCGACAAGGCGGCAAGCGCCCCGATGAAGCGTCCCAAGGCGCACACGCAATGCGGGCTCAATGCGGGCTGTGTGGTCGTGCGCGACCGGGCGGCAACGGCGGATGAAGACGGGGCAGAGATTGCGGCGGCCAGAGCCGGGCGCCGGCGATGAAATCCGGGCGGAAATGCCTCAATGACGGCCAGTGGCGGCCGGGGAGTTCGGCGGCGGCGGCAGCGGCGGCGTGGCGCTGACCTTAGGCGCGGGCGCCACGAACTGCACGAACACCTCGCCGTCCTTGACCATGCCCAACTCGTAGCGGGCACGCTCCTCGATGGCGCCGGTGCCGTCCTGCAGATCCTTCACTTCCCCTTCCAGCTTGGCGTTGCGCAGCTTGAGCGACTGATTGCGCGCGCTCTGTTCCTGCACATGCTTGTCCAGGTCCCACACGCGCAGCCAGCCGCCCTTGCCCAGCCACAGGGGATACTGAATGGCAAGCAAGAGCACGAACAGCAGCAGCGAGATCAGGCGCATGTGGATTCTGGCGCTTTGAAGAAGAATTCAGGATCGTCGGCGCCGGCCCGGGCATCTTGTCCGGGCCGGCGCATGACGCGAGCTTAGCGCAGATTGTAGAACGCGCTCTTGCCCGGGTAGCTGGCGATATCGCCGAGGTCTTCCTCGATGCGCAGCAGCTGGTTGTACTTCGAGATGCGGTCCGAACGCGACAGCGAGCCGGTCTTGATCTGGCCGGCATTGGTGCCCACCGCGATATCGGCGATGGTGCTGTCCTCGGTCTCGCCCGAACGGTGCGAGATCACGGCGGTGTAGCCCGCGCGCTTGGCCATTTCGATGGCGGCGAAGGTCTCGGTCAGGGTGCCGATCTGGTTGATCTTGATCAGGATCGAGTTGCCGATGCCTTTCTCGATGCCTTCCTTCAGGATCTTGGTGTTGGTGACGAACAGGTCGTCRCCCACCAGCTGCACGCGCTTGCCSAGCTTGTCGGTCAGCGTCTTCCAGCCGTCCCAGTCGYCCTCGGCCATGCCGTCCTCGATCGASACGATCGGGAACTTGTCGCACAGGTTGGCCAGGTAGTCGGCGAACTGGGTCGAGGTCAGTTTCAGGCCTTCGCCTTCCAGGTGATACAGGTCCTCGCCTTCGCGGAAGAACTCGCTGGCGGCGCAGTCCAGCGCCAGCAGCACGTCTTCGCCCATGCGGTAGCCTGCCTTCTCGACGGCTTGCACGATGGTGTTCAGGCACTCTTCGTTCGACGCGAAGTTCGGCGCGAAACCGCCTTCGTCGCCCACCGCGGTGGACATGCCCTTGTCGGCCAGGATCTTCTTCAGTGCATGGAACACTTCGGCGCCGCAACGCAGGGCTTCGCGGAAGCTCTTCTGCGACACCGGCATGATCATGAACTCCTGGATATCCAGGCTGTTGTTGGCGTGCGCGCCACCGTTGACGATGTTCATCATCGGCACCGGCATCTGCATCGCGCCCGAGCCACCGAAGTAGCGGTACAGCGGCAGGCCGGCTTCCTCAGCAGCGGCGCGGGCCACGGCCATCGACACGGCCAGCGTGGCGTTGGCGCCCAGGCGGCCCTTGTTCTCGGTGCCGTCGAGGTCGATCAGGGTGCGGTCCAGGAAGGCCTGCTCGGAAGCGTCCAGGCCCATGATGGCTTCGGAGATCTCGGTGTTGATATGCTCGACCGCCTTCAGCACGCCCTTGCCGAGATAGCGCGACTTGTCGCCGTCACGCAGCTCGATGGCTTCGCGCGAACCGGTGGAGGCGCCCGACGGCACCGCCGCGCGGCCCATCACGCCGGATTCCAGCAGGACGTCGCACTCGACCGTCGGGTTGCCGCGCGAGTCGAGAACTTCGCGACCGATGATATCTACGATTGCACTCATGAATTCCTCTCTGACTGTTTGAATCTTTCTGCCTGCCGGCTATGCCAGGAGCCGGCAAATCGGGATCAGCGCGGATGATGCCTGACCAATATGTCAGACGCCTTCCACCACGATCATGTTCATCTTCGCCGCATGCTCGCGCGAGGCGCGCGCGGCGCGATACTCTTCGGAGTCGTGGAACGATTTTGCCGCCGCGAAGCTAGGGAATTTCAGCACCACGACACGGGTCGGCGCCCATTCCCCCTCGAGTTGCCCGACCTTGCCGCCGCGCACCAGCACCTCGGCGCCGTGGGCTTGAATGGCCTTGCTCGACAGCACCTTGTACTGCTCGTACTGCTGGGGGTCCGTCACGTCGACGTAGGCGATGATATAGCCTGCGGCCATGCAGTGTCTCCGAAGCTTTTGTATTGTCTTTCGATACGATTCGTCACCACCGGCGGCTTTTCCTCAGCGGGAACGCCTGCCGGCGGTGCGAACCGGGGCCCGCTCAGGCGCAGGCCGGCCAGCCGAAATTGTCTTCGAGGAAGCCCGCGCGCTTGGTCAGCGCATCGAGATCCTTGAGCACGGACAGCAATTCCTTCATGCGCGACAGCGGCACCGCGTTGGGTCCGTCGGACATGGCCTTGCTCGGATCCGGATGGGTTTCCATGAACAGGCCGGCCACGCCGGTTGCCACCGCCGCGCGCGCCAGCACCGGCACGAACTCGCGCTGGCCGCCCGAGCTGGTGCCCTGCCCGCCCGGCAACTGCACCGAGTGAGTCGCGTCGAACACCACCGGGGCGCCGGTCTCGCGCATGATCGCCAGCGAGCGCATGTCGGAGACCAGATTGTTGTAGCCGAAGGACACGCCGCGTTCGCAGGCCATGAAGCTGTCTTCCGGCAGGCCCGCCTCGCGCGCGGCGTCGCGTGCCTTGTCGATGACGTTCTTCATGTCGTGCGGCGCCAGGAACTGTCCCTTCTTGATATTGACGGGACGGCCGCTCTGCGCGCAGGCGCGGATGAAATCGGTCTGCCGGCACAGGAAGGCCGGCGTCTGCAGCACGTCGACCACGGCGGCCACCGGCTTGACCTCGTCGATCTCGTGGATGTCGGTCAGCACCGGCACGCCGATCTCGCGCTTGACGGTGGCGAGGATCTCGAGACCCCTCTCCATGCCCAGGCCGCGGAAGGTCCTGCCCGACGAGCGGTTGGCCTTGTCGAACGAGGACTTGTAGATAAACGGGATGCCGAGTTCGCCGGTGATCGCCTTGAGCTCGCCGGCGGTATCCAGCGCCATCTGCTCGGACTCGATCACGCACGGACCGGCGATCAGGAAGAAGGGCTGGCCCAGGCCAGCCTCGAAGCCACAGAGTTTCATCGCTAGTCTCCTGCTTGCGCGGTGCCGGGCCCTCAGGCCGCCTTGCTCTTCTGGCTGGCCAGCGCCGCTTCCACGTAGGCCTTGAACAGCGGATGGCCGTCACGCGGGGTGGAGGTAAATTCCGGGTGGAACTGTACGCCGACGAACCACGGGTGCAGGCTTTCCGGCAGCTCCATCATTTCCGGCAGGTCTTCCGTCGGGGTCCGCGCCGAGATCACCATGCCCGACTTTTCCAGCGTGGGCACGTAGTGGTTGTTGACCTCGTAGCGGTGGCGATGGCGCTCGTTGACTTCCGGGCCGTAGATCTGGCCGGCCTTGGTGCCTGCCTTGACCGGCACGCGCTGCGCGCCCAGGCGCATGGTGCCGCCCAGGTCGGACTCGGCCGAGCGCTGCTCGACCTTGCCTTCGCGGTCCACCCATTCGGTGATCAGCGCGACCACCGGATGCTCGGTTTCCAGGTTGAATTCGGTCGAGTTGGCATCGGCCATCCCCGCCACGTGGCGGGCAAACTCGATCACCGCCAGCTGCATGCCCAGGCAGATGCCCAGGTACGGCACCTTGTTCTCGCGTGCGTACTGGATCGCGCGGATCTTGCCCTCGGTGCCACGCTTGCCGAAGCCGCCCGGCACCAGGATGGCATCCAGCGGCGCGAGCACTTCCAGGTGGCCCGATTCGAGCTCCTCGGAATCGATGTACTCGATGTTCACGCGGGTAGCGGTATGCATGCCGGCGTGGCGCAGCGCCTCGATCAGCGACTTGTACGATTCGGTCAGGTCGACGTACTTGCCGACCATGCCGATGGTGATCTCGTGCTGCGGATTTTCCTGGGCATTGACCAGGCGCTGCCACATGGAGAGATCCGCCGGCTTCGGATCGATACGCAGTTCTTCGCAGATCAGGCGGTCGAGGCCCTGCTCGTTGAGCATCTGCGGGATCTTGTAGATGCTGTCCACGTCCCACACCGAGATCACGGCTTCCTGCGGGATGTTGGAGAACAGCGAAATCTTGGCGCGCTCTTCGTCCGGGATCGGGCGGTCGGCGCGGCACAGCAGCGCGGTCGGCGAGATGCCGATTTCACGCAGCTTCTGCACCGAGTGCTGGGTCGGCTTGGTCTTCAGCTCGCCGGCGCTGGCAATGAACGGCACCAGCGTCAGGTGCACGAAGGCGGCATGGTTGCGGCCCATGCGCAGGCTCATCTGGCGCGCGGCTTCCAGGAAGGGCAGCGATTCGATGTCGCCGACCGTGCCGCCGATTTCCACCAGTGCCACGTCCGCCTTGCCGCCATGCGAGGCAGCCGCGCCGCGCTCGATGAAGGCCTGGATCTCGTTCGTGATATGCGGGATCACCTGCACCGTCTTGCCGAGGTACTCGCCGCGGCGTTCCTTGCGGATCACCGATTCGTAGATCTGGCCCGTGGTGAAGTTATTGGACTTGCGCATCTTGGCCGAGACGAAACGCTCGTAGTGGCCGAGATCGAGGTCGGTTTCCGCGCCGTCTTCCGTGACAAACACCTCGCCATGCTGGAAAGGGCTCATCGTGCCGGGATCGACATTGATGTAGGGATCTAGCTTGAGGAGGGTGACTTTGAGGCCRCGCGACTCGAGAATGGCCGCGAGCGAAGCAGCAGCGATGCCCTTGCCGAGAGAAGAGACGACGCCACCGGTGACGAAGACGAATTTGGTCATAAACCGAGCTTGCCGGGGAAATCGGGATTATACATGAGAGCCCGCCTGCTGCAGCGCCGCATTTGTGACAGGCGGCCGCGCCGCGGGCCGGGCGAGCGCATGCGGCGTTTGCCTCTCATCCCGTCATCAGAGCCGCTGGCCGGCCTCGCGCCGCATGCCGCCGAGCAGCTCGTGGATCAGCGCGGCGGTCTGCTCCGGGCGCTCCATCGGGTACAGGTGCCCGCCTTCGATGAAGCGCAGGCGCTCGCCCACCAGCTTGCGCGTGGCGCCAAGCCCGCATTGCCGGACCTCGCGCGAGTGCTTGCCGGCGACAAAGCCGACCGGCACCGGCGCGCCGCGCGACACGCGCGCGCCAAGGCCGGTCGGCAGCGTGCGGTAGATCTGGTATTCGATCTCGCGCTCGAAGCGCAGGCGGCGCTCGGCGTCGCGTCCGGTGGGTTCGGTGCCGTGCTCGGCATAGTCGCGCAGCACGTCTTCGTCCCACGCCGCGAACAGCGGCTTGCTGCGAAAGTGCTGCCAGACCGCCTCGGCATCGGGCCAATGCGTGCGCCGCCTGCGCGTCACCGCCGCCGGGCCGGGCGCCTCGTCCAGGCCGAAGCGCTGCCCCGCCTTGAGCAGCGCCGCGCGCCAGCCGGCGATCACCGGCGAGTCGAGCATGACCACGCCGCGCACCAGCTGCGGGCGCCGCAGGGCCGCCATCAGCGACAGGAAGCCCCCCAGGGAATGCCCCACCAGCCACACCGGCTCGCGGTACTTCTGCTCTACCGAGGCCAGCAGTTCATCCACCAGGTGCGGCCACTCGCGCGTGACCGGGTATTTCGGGTCGTGCCCGTAGCGGTCCACCGCGCGGATCTCGAACTCGTCTTCCAGGCGCGAAAACAGTTTGCGGTAGGTGCTGACCGGGAAACCGTTGGCATGCGAGAAATGCAGGATGTCACGCATGGCGAACCCTCAGCCGCGGCCGTTGCTGCGCTCGCGCTTGGCGCGCACGGGCTGGCCCCAGCGATCGGCTTCGCCCGGGCGCGCCAGCGGAAACTCCGCCGGGGCTGCCGCATCCCATTCGGGGTCGTGGATTTCGCCGAAGACCTGGCGCAGGCGCTGGCCCCAGGTATCGCGGATCATGCGGAAGTAGGCGTTCTTCTCGTCGATGTTGACGAAGCGGCTCACCCGCAGCGCATTGGCTTCATACACCAGCAGGTCCAGCGGCAGGCCTACCGAGATATTCGACTTGAGCGTGGAGTCCATCGAGATCAGCGCGCACTTGGCGGCCTCGCCCAGCGGCAGCGAAGGCTCCACCACACGGTCGATGATGGGCTTGCCGTACTTGGCCTCGCCGATCTGGAAATAGCAGTTCTCGGGCGTGGCTTCGACAAAGTTGCCGGCCGCGTACACATTGAACAGGCGCACGCGCTCCCCGCGGATCTGCCCGCCGAAGATCAGGCTGACATTGAACTCGATACCGGCATCGCGCAGCGCGTGGGCATCATGCTTGTGCACCTGGCGCACGGCGTCGCCGACGATGGTGGCGGCTTCGAACAGATCGCGCGCGGTCCACAGCGAGCGCTTCTCGTCACGCCCTTCGGCCAGGATCTGCCGCACCGCCTGGCTGATTGCCAGGTTGCCGGCCGTGAGCAGCACCATGACGCGGTCGCCGGGCTCTTCGAACACGGTCATCTTGCGCGCGCTGGAAATCGCGTCGACACCCGCATTCGTGCGCGAGTCGGAGAGAAACACCAGGCCGGCGTCCAGGCGCATGGCAACACAGTACGTCATGATCTTGTCTAGTTATGGTGAACACTCAGCGTGCACACTCGGCGCGCACATTCAGCGTGGACATTCCGCGCACGTCCGGCCTTGCCATGCCATGCCATGCCATCTGGCACGAGGCCACTTCAATGCCGCATTCTAGCGCCGCGGGGGCGCGTTCGATACCGCAACGGGCGCCCGCGCGTGGTGCGCGGCGCACCGTCCGATTCACTGTTCCGGTGCAATCGCGATCTCGACCGCCAGCCGCTCGCCACTGCCCCCCTCGCGCACGCCGCGAACCGGCGCGGCCATGCGGTAGTCGCGGCCCACGGCCAGCCGCACGTGGCGCGCATCGCTGAGGCAGCGATGGGTCACGTCGACGCTGCACCACAATTCCCTGCCCGCATCCACGCAGATATCGGCCCAGGCATGGCCGGCCAGCGCCGCGGCCGCAGGGTCGTAGAAATAACCGCTGACATAGCGCGCCGGCACGCCGAGGGCGCGGCAGCATGCCACCATCACCTGCRCCTGGTCCTGGCAGACGCCGCCGCCCAGCGCGAACGCCTCGCTGGCCGAAGTGCCGACATCGGTGCTGTCGGGCACGTAGCGCACGCGCTCGGCAATGCCGCCGGCCAGCGCCAGCAGCGCAGGCACCTCATGCCCCGCCGCGAGGTAAGGCGCGGCAAAGCGGATCATCTCGGGTTCGGCCGCGGTCAGCGGCGTGCCGCCCAGGTAATACAGCGGCGACACGCGCGCCTCGCCCGCGGGCGGCGCATCGCAGAACAGCGGCGCGCTGCCGCCCGCCGCCGGCGTCACTTCCACCACGCCGCTGGCTTCGATCACCAGGGTCCGGGCCGGACCGGCGACGGTGAAGCTGTGCACGATATTGCCGAAACCGTCGCGCGCCTCGGACAGGTTGCCCGGCACCGACAGGTGCCACTCCCGCACGGTCTGGAGCGGCCCCGAGCGCGGTGCCAGGCGCAGTTCGTGCACGCTGCGGCGGACCGGCTCGGCATAGCGGTAGACGGTCTTGTGATGGATCTTGTATTTCACGATATGGCGAGGCCGGCGCGACTACCACGCGAGTGGTTCAGGCAGCCAGCAGCGGCACGAGGAAATCCCGGCTGATGCCGTTGCCGAGGTCGCCGATGCGCTCTAGGAAACTGGTCAGGTAAGCGTGCAGGCCGACGGCGAAGATGTCGTCGATGCGCGCGTATTTCAAATCGGCGTGGAGTTTACCAGCCTGCCGCTCGGTCTCCGAGGAATGCTGGTTGCCCACCAGCGCCAGGATCGCCACCACCTCGTCCAGGCTCGACACCAGCGAACGCGGCATGTCCGGGCGCAGCACCAGCAGCTCCGCCACGCGCTCGGGCGTGATCACCGTGCGGTAGATCTTGCGGTAGACCTCGAACCCCGACACCGAGCGCAGCACCGCCGCCCAGTGATAGAAATCGTTGGCGTCGCGGTTGGGATCGCTGTCGTCGACGGTGCTGGCCTGGAACTTCACGTCGAGGATCCGCGCGGTATTGTCAGCGCGCTCGAGGAAGGTGCCCAGCCGCATGAAGTGGAAGGCGTCGTCCTTGAGCATGGTGCCGAACTGCACGCCGCGCGCCAGGTGCGAGCGGAACTTGACCCACTCGAAGAACTGCGCCGGGTCCTCGCACAGCACGCCATCTGCGATCAGGCGCTGCACATCGAGCCAGGTGGTGTTGATGGTTTCCCAGACCTCGGTGGTGAGCGAGCCGCGCACCGCGCGCGCGTTCTCGCGGGCAGCGCGCAGGCAGCTCATGATCGACGACGGATTGGTCATGTCGCGCACCATGAAGTCGATCACATCGTCGCGCGTGAGCAGGCCGTATTTGTTGTCGAACACGGCGGTCAGCTCGGAAATGTCGAGCATCGCCCACCAGCCCTGCTCCGCCACTTCCGCCGATTGCGGCAGCAGCGAAGTCTGGTAGTTCACGTCGAGCATGCGCGCGGTGTTCTCCGCGCGTTCGGTATAGCGCGCCATCCAGAACAGATGGTCGGCGGTGCGGCTTAGCATGGTCAGTCCCCTCGTACTGCGCTGTTCGTCCACGCCGCCCGCGCATGGACAGCGGCGGCGCGGCAATCCCAACAATCCGCGGGCACGCCTGGCGCGCCCCGCATCCGGCCATTCCGGCGCTTCAGCGCTCCAGCACCCAGGTGTCCTTGGTGCCGCCGCCCTGCGACGAATTGACCACCAGCGAGCCTTCGCGCAAGGCCACGCGCGTCAGCCCGCCCGGCACCATGCGCACATCCTTGCCCGACAGCACGAAGGGCCGCAGGTCGATATGGCGCGGCGCGATGCCCGCTTCCACGTAGGTCGGGCAGGTCGACAGCGCCAGCGTGGGCTGCGCGATGTACTGCTCCGGACGCGCGCGCACCACTTCACGGAAAGTGTCGATCTCCGCGCGCGTGGCGGCGGGCCCCACCAGCATGCCGTAGCCGCCGGCGCCGTGGGTTTCCTTGACCACCAGTTCGTCCATGTGGTCGAGCACGTACTGCAGGTCGTCGGGGCGCCTGCACATATAGGTCGGCACGTTGTTGAGGATCGCTTCCTCGCCGAGGTAGAAGCGGATCATGTCGGGCACGTAGGGGTAGATCGACTTGTCGTCGGCCACGCCGGTGCCGATGGCATTGCAGATGGTCACGTTGCCGGCACGGTAGACCGACAGCAGCCCCGCCGCGCCCAGCGTGGAGTCGGGACGGAACACGAGCGGATCGAGGAAATCGTCGTCGACGCGACGGTAGATCACGTCGATGCGCTGCGGCCCCTGCGTGGTGCGCATGTAGAGGTGCTCGTCCTGCACGAACAGGTCGCTGCCCTCGACCAGTTCCACGCCCATCTGCTGCGCGAGGAAGGCGTGCTCGAAGTAGGCCGAGTTGTACATGCCCGGCGTGAGCACCACCACGGTCGGATCGGCGATGTTCTGCGGCGAGACGCCGCGCAGCATGTCGAGCAGCAGGTCGGGATAGTGGGCCACCGGCGCCACGCGGTTGCGCGCGAACAGGTCCGGGAACAGCCGCATCATCATCTTGCGGTTTTCCAGCATGTAGGACACGCCGGAGGGCACGCGCAGGTTGTCTTCCAGCACGTAGAACTCGCCCTCGCCCGCGCGCACCACGTCGATGCCGGCCACGTGGGCGTAGATGTCGCGCGGCACGTCGATGCCGAGCATCTCTGGCCGGTACTGGGCGTTGTTGTAGATCTGGTCGGGCGGGATCACGCCGGCGCGGATGATGTCCTGGCCGTGGTAGATGTCATGGATGAAGCGGTTCAGCGCCGATACGCGCTGGCGCAGCCCGCGCTCCAGCGTGGCCCACTCGCTGGCGGGAAAGATGCGGGGAATCACGTCGAACGGAATGGTGCGCTCGGTGCCGCTGTTGGACTCGTCCTTGTCGCCGTAGACAGCGAAGGTGATGCCCACGCGCCGGAAGATCAGGTCCGCCTCCGCGCGCTTGTTGCCCATGGTTCCTTCGGACTGGCGCGCCAGCCAGTCCGCGAACTGCTTGTAGTGCCCGCGCACCGCCCCTGCCGGCAGGGGCTGCCCCGCGTGGATTGCCGCTGCCACGCCATCTTGCCAATCGAGCATCTCGTCGAAAAACCGCGCCGCCATGATGGCCGTTCCCCCATGATTTGGGCGCCGCCCAAGCTGCCGGCGATCCCGTTTTGATTGGCTTGTTCTTCCCGGCACAGCATTTCGAGGCCACCACCCGGGCCGGCGAAGCCGCTGGCCATGCGTCATGCGTCGAAGTGCTGTCCTGATTGGGATGATACCCATGGCCACGAAAGCCGCAAGCAGCAAGCGTCCGCGCCATCGATGATATATGTAGCAAGATGCCTGCCAGCCCCGGCGCGCCCAAGGGGAAAAGCGCGCCCCGGACCGGAGTCACCCCCCTAGCGCACCGCCGCGGTCGCGGGCACCTGGGCCAGGATGCGCTGCACCAGCGCCTCCGGCGTCTGCCGGATATCGAGCACCAGCGCGTCGCTCGGCTCTTCCAGCGTCTCGAACTGGCTTTGCAGCAAGGCCGGGTTGAAGAAGTGGTCGCTGCGCTCGGACAGGCGCCCGCCGATCACCGCGGCGTCGCCTTTCATATAGACGAAGGTCACGCCGCCCTCGGACGGCAACAGGCGGTCGCGGTAGACCTGGCGCAGCGCCGAGCAGGTGAACACATGGGTACGGCCCTCGGCGCGGGCCGCGTCGATCGCCGCGCGCATGGCGGCCAGCCAGGGCCAGCGGTCTTCGTCGGTCAGGGGGATGCCGTTATGCATCTTCTCCTTGTTGGCCGCGCTGTGGAATTCATCGGCGTCATGGAAGCCGCAATGCAGGTTCTTGGCCAGCAACTGGCCGACCGTGGTTTTCCCGCTGCCGGAAACGCCCATCAGGATGTAGATCATGTCTGCTCCAACGATCGTGATCGGATGGTTTTCCCATCCTTGTCGGTAGTCCCCGCGCCGTGCGACGGGTGGTTCCTGGAAACCGCCCGTCCCTGCAGCCATGTTCCATGATAGGTCTGGCGTGCGCAGGCTTGGGGTCGCCCCTGCCCGCCGGACGGCGGACAGGGGCACAAAACGGATGAATTGCCCGGGGCGCGGCCTATTGTGCGACGGCCACGGCGGTTTGGACAGCGCCAGGCGCGTCGGCCTCGGACAGGTCGAGCGCGCTGCCGCCCTCTTCGGCGATCCGCGCATGGCGGCGGAACAGCCCGAACAGGCCGCGGCCGACGCTGAAACTGGCGAAGTCGTCGTCCGGCGAGGGCGCCAGCGCGCGCGCCTCGAGCGCGGATTCGCCGGGCGCGCCGCCAAGCCATTCGAGCGTGCCGGCGACAGCGTCGACGCGGATGCGGTCACCGTCGCGCACGCGCGCCAGCGGTCCGCCAGAAAGCGCCTCCGGACACACATGAATCACCGCCGGCACCTTGCCGGAGGCGCCCGACATGCGGCCGTCGGTCACCAGCGCGACCTTGTGCCCGGCGTCCTGCAGCGAGCCCAGCACCGGCGTGAGGCGGTGCAGTTCGGGCATGCCGTTGGCGTTGGGCCCCTGGAAGCGCACCACCGCGACCATGTCGCCGGTCAGCTCGCCGGCCTCGAAGGCGGCCTGCAGGCCTTCCTGCGAATCGAACACGCGCGCCGGCGCCTCCACCACGCGGTGCTCGGGCGCCACCGCCGACACCTTGATCATGCCGCGGCCGAGATTGCCCTGCAGCAGGCGCAGCCCGCCTTCGGGCGAGAACGGCTCGACCGCGCTGGCCAGCACCGCCGCGTCGCCGCTGGCGGTGGGGCCGTCGCGCCACCGCAGCACGCCGTCGGTCATGACCGGTTCCTGCGTATAGCGCGCCAACCCGCGGCCGGCCACGGTTTCCACGTCTTCGTGCAGCAGCCCGGCTGCGAGCAGCTGGCGGATCACGTAGGCCACGCCGCCGGCGGCATGGAAATGGTTCACGTCGGCCGAGCCGTTGGGATAGACCCGTGCCAGCAGCGGCGTGATGCGCGACAGGCGGTCGAAATCGTCCCAGTCGATCACGATCCCGGCCGCGCGTGCCATCGCCACCAGGTGGATGGTGTGGTTGGTCGAGCCACCGGTGGCCAGCAGGCCGACGATGGCGTTGACCACCGCGCGTTCGTCGACGATGCGTGCCAGCGGCAGGTAGTCCGGGCCACGGGCCGTGAGCGCCAGCGCGCGCTGCGCGGCGGCCGCGGTCAGCGCGTCGCGCAGGCCGCTGTCCGGATGGACGAAGGCCGAGCCCGGCATATGCAGGCCCATGATCTCCATCAGGAACTGGTTGCTGTTGGCGGTACCGTAGAAGGTGCAGGTGCCGGCCCCGTGATAGGCCTCGCACTCTGCCTCCAGCAAGGCTTCGCGGCCAACCTGTCCGGTCGCGTAGAGCTGGCGCACGCGCGCCTTTTCCTTGTTGGACAGGCCCGTCGCCATGGGCCCGGCCGGCACGAACACCACCGGCAGGTGGCCGAACTGCAGCGCGCCCATCAGCAGGCCCGGCACGATCTTGTCGCACACGCCAAGCATCACGGCGGCGTCGAAGGTGTTGTGCGACAGCGATACCGCCGTGGCCATGGCGATGGCGTCGCGCGAGAACAGCGACAGCTCCATGCCGGCATTGCCTTGCGTGATGCCGTCGCACATCGCCGGCACGCCGCCCGCCACCTGCGCCACCGCGCCCACCGCGCGGGCGGCCTCGCGGATCACGCCGGGATAGCGCTCGTACGGCTGGTGGGCGGAAAGCATGTCGTTGTAGGCCGTGACAATGCCGAGATTGGCGGCATGTTCGACCCGCAGCTTGAGCTTGTCATGCGCGGGCAGCGCAGCGATGCCGTGCGCCACGTTGGCACACGACAAGCCACGCAGCGGCCCCAGTTCTTGCTGGGCCCGCTCGCAGCGCGCCAGGTAGGCAGCGCGACCGCGCTGGCTGCGCGCGACCACGCGCGCGGTGACGGCCTGCACTTCGGAATGGAGGGCTTGCGACATTCGTGGGAGTTCCTGGTTTGTAGATCCGTGAACGTGTTTTCTTGTAGATTTTCTACATTATATAGAAAGGATCGACAAAAGCATCTCGCGCATGGATCACAATGCGTCGACTAATCCTCAAATATGGCCGGAATAGGTGAAATCCCTAGCAGAAACGCGGGCTCACAGGCGCGGCATTCCATCGCCATTTATGTAGAATATCTACATACTCATCGAACCGCCGGCACATGAATCCGGCAGGCATGCCCGACGAAATCGCCGGCACGCCAACACCGGCCTCCCCCACCATGCGCGACCGAATTCTTGCTGTCTACGACACGCTTCGCCCCTCCGAACGCCGCCTGGCGGATTACGTGACCCGCCACGGCGCCAGCGTGATCCGCTTGTCCATGCCCGAACTGGCCGAACGCGCGGGCGTCTCGCAACCCACCATCGCGCGCTTCTGCGCCGCGCTCGGCTACGACGGCTTCCGCGAGTTCAAGCTGCAGTTCGCCCAGAACGTCGGTGGCGGCACGCCCTTCGTGCACCAGGACGTCAAGGCCGAGGACCGCCCCGCCGATATCGCCGGCAAGGTGTTCGACCGCACCATCGCCACCCTGATGACGGTGCGCAACGCGCTGTCCGCGGATCAGATCGAGCACGGCATCAAGCTGCTCGCCGCGGCGCATCGCATCGAGTTCTATGGCTGCGGCAATTCCGGCATCGTCGCGCTGGACATCCAGCACAAGTTCTTCCGCCTCGGCATCCCCACCACCGCCTACTCGGATTCGCACGTGTTCAGCATGTCCGCCGCCCTGCTCGGCCCGGGCGACGTTGCCGTGCTGGTGTCCAACAGCGGCCGCACCTGGGACATGCTGGCCGCCGCCACGCTGGCCCGCGCGAGCGGCGCCAGCGTGCTGGCGCTGACGCACAGCGGCTCGCCGCTGGCCAAGCTGGCCGATGTCTGCGTGTTCTCCGACGTCGAGGAAGACAGCGAGGTCTACACCCCGATGACCTCGCGCATCTGCCACCTGGTGCTGGGCGACGTGCTGGCGGCGGGCGTTGCGCTGGAGCGTGCCGACATTGTCTCTGCCGGCCTGCAGCGCGCCAAGGCCCACCTGCGCGAGCGCCGCATCGCCCAGGCCGAACCCGCCCAGGTCAACGGGGCGCAGGCGGCGCCGCGCGCCAGTAGCGCCGCTCGTGCTGACGGTAAGCCTGCAGCGCGTAAGCGCCGCCCCGCGTCGTGATCTGCACCGCGCCGGTCTCGTCGCTGCGGTAGCGGGCGATCTCGCGCGAGGCGTAGCGCTCCCACACGTCCGCGCGCGGATGCCGGTAGCGGTTGCCGTGGCCGAGCTGGAACAACGCCAGCTCGGGCGCCACCACGGCCAGGAACGACGCGCTCGATGAGGTGCCGCTGCCATGGTGCGGCACCTGCAGGAAGTCCGCGCGCAGGTCTTGCCCCGGCAGGCGCGCCAGCAAGGCGGCCTCATCGCGCCGGCCGATGTCTCCGGTCAGCAAGAGGCTGCGCCCGCTGCCCGCCACCTTCAGTACGCACGAACGCGCATTGCTGTCGAACGCGGCATTGCCTGCCGCCTGCGGCAGCGGATGCAACATCGAAAAGCGTACGCCGTCCCATTCCCACGCCTGCCCCGCCGCGCAGGGACCGACAGCGGGCAATGCCATGCCGGGGGGCAGCACCAGCAGCGGGTGCGCCGCTGGCGCGGCCGTCAGCACTGCCTGCACCGGCAGCGCCGCCATCACGTCGCGCGCGCCGCCGGCATGGTCGGCGTCTTCATGGCTGATCACCAGGCGGTCGAGCGCGCGCACGCCGGCGCCGCGCAGGTAAGGCACGATGACGCGCGCACCGGCGCTGTTGCCCGGCTGCGCCGCGTCGGCGCCCCAGCCATAGGCTGGCCCGGCGTCGTAGAGCAGCACGTGCGAGCGCGTCTCCACCAGGACCGCGGTGCCCTGGCCGATATCGAGCGCGGTGGCGCGGAATTCGCCATGCGCCACCGGCTGCCGCCCGGCCAGCACCATCGGCAACAACAACATGGCGCCGTGCAGGCGCGCACGCAGTCCGCAGCGCATCGGGGCCAGCAACACCAGCGCGCCGGCCAGCGCCAGGGCAACCGCCAGCGGGCCGGCGCGCGCCGCCTGCCAGACCGCCCACGGCGGCGCCGCCATCGCCTCGAGCGCAACCATCAGCCAGTCCAGCAGCAAGTGCGCCGGCGCCAGCAGCCAGCCGGCCGCCGGTGCCGGCAAGGCAGCCGCAAGCAGTGCCAGCGGCGTCACCAGCAGGCTGATCAGCGGAATCGCCACCGCATTCGCCAGCGGGGAGATCACGGAAACCTGCTGGAACAACAGCAGGGTCAGCGGCACCAGGCCGATGGTCACGACCCATTGCGTGCGCGCGGCCTGCGCCAGCGCGTGGCGCGCGCGCTGCCACCGCGACGCTCCGGGCCCGCGGGCGGGCGCCGTGGCGCACAGGAAGATCACGCCCACCGCGCCGAACGAAAGCCAGAACCCCGGCGACAATACCGCCCACGGATCGAGCGCGACCGCCACGAACGCGGCCCAGGCCAGCACCAGCGAGGCCGGCGGCGCGCGTCCGCTCCACAGCGCCAGCGCCGCCACCGCCAGCATCGATACGGTGCGCTGGGCCGGCACCTGCATGCCCGCCAGCAAGCTGTAGGCGAAGGCCGCCAGCACCGCCACCACCAGCGCCGCGCGCCGCGCCGGCCACCACAGCGGCAAGGGCCGGCGCAGCCAGCGCCCCAGGCCGAAGGAATGCCGCCATAGCCAGGCCGCCAGCGTGGAACAGAGACCGGAGATCATGGTGATGTGCAAGCCCGAGATGCTGATCAGGTGGCCGATGCCGGTGCGCGTGAACAAGGTCCAGTCCTGCGGCCGGATGCCGCGCTGGTCGCCCACCACCAGCGCCGCCAGCACGGGCGCAAAGCGGGCGTCGTCGGGCAGGCTGCCGAGCACGTGGTCGCGCACGCGGGCGCGCCAGCGCGCGATCCGCCATTCGAGGCGTTCGCCGACGGCCTCGCGCACGGGCCCGCGCTCGGCGCGGACGTAGCCTGTCGCCCCGAACCCGCCCGCCAGCAGCCAGAATTCGTAGTCGAAGCCGTGCGGATTGGCCAGGCCATGTGGCCGCGTCAGGCGCAGCGCGAAGACCCGCCGCTGGCCGGGCAGCAGGTCGTCCGGCGCATCCTCCCAGCCCAGCACGACGCGCGGCGGCAGCTGCGGCGCGCGCGCCGTCCCCGCAGCCGGCTCGTCAGGTGCGAATTCGAAGCGCTGGCCACGTGCCGCCTGCGCGGGCAGGCCCGCAACCACGCCGCCGACAACCAGGTTGACGCCCTGGAGCTCCGGCGCGAGCCGCTCTTGCAGGCGCGCGTCCGCGCGCCACGCCGACCAGCCGAAGCCGGCCAGCACCGCAACAGGAAGAAGGGCCAGGCGTGACCAGGCCGGATGCCGGTTGCGCAGGAGGATGGCCATGAGCAGCGCCGCCGTGCCCGCCATCGACAGCACGCAGGCGGCCGCGCGGCCCGGCAGCGCGCCTTGCTGTTGCAGCCACCAGCTCCCCGCCACGAAGGCGAGCAGGACCAGGCGCATGCCAGTCTCCGCAGAGATTCACAAGCGCCCGTTTATACGGTCAATGCACGGTGAGGAGCGTGTCAGGAGGAAACCGGAAGGTTGCCGTTTGTGTCGCCAGCCGAGGCCAAAGACGATGCCTCCGGGAACATGACGGCCTCGAACGCCGCCAGGCGCGGCAGCGCCGCCACCGAGTTGCGCCACATTGCCCGCGCCAGCGGCGCGGCGTCGATGCCGCGCAATTCGCCCAGCACCCGGGCCACCCCGACCACCTCGGCAGGCGTGTTGCGCGCCTTGTACTGCTCGCCGAACTGGTCGTCGGAGAGCCAGGCCGGCGCGATGTCGGGCGCGTCAGTCTCCAGCACGATGGCATCGAGCGGCAGCTCCTGCGCCAGGCGCCGGATCTGCTTCGCGCGGCTGAAGGTCAGATTGCCGCCGAAGCCCAGTTTCAGGCCCTGGTCGACAAAACCCTGCGCCTGCTGCGCGCTGCCGTTGAAGGCGTGGGCGATGCCCTGGCGCACGCCGGCGCGACGCAACTGGGCAGCGACCTGGTCCTGCGACTTGCGCACGTGCAGCAGCACCGGCAGCTCGAACTCGCGGGCGATCCTGAGCTGCTCGGCATAGATCCACGTCTGGTGCGCGGCATCGAGCCCCGGCACGAAGAAATCGAGGCCGATCTCGCCGATGCCGACAAAGCGCGGATCGCCGAGCGAGGCCTCCACTTCGCGGCGCAGGGCGTCGAGGTCGGCCTGCCCGGTGCCCGGCGTGTACAAGGGATGGATGCCCAGCGCATAGACGCAGCTGGCATGGCGCCGCGCCAGCGCGCGCACCGCGGCGAAGTTCGACACGGCCACCGCCGGCAGCACGATGCCGCTGACGCCGGCCGCGGCCGCGGCTTCGGTCACGGCCTCGCGGTCGGTGTCGAACTCACTCGCATCGAGATGGCAATGGGTATCGATCCACATGGCGGCTGCGGCGGCGCGGTGAACGGCTCAGCGTTCGCGGTGGAGATGCCCGTCGCGCAGGCGCAGCACGCGGTCGCAGCGGCTGGCGAGGTCGAGGTCATGGGTCACGATCACGAAGCTGGTGCCGAGCGTGCGCGACAGCTCCAGCATCAGGTCGTAGACGCCGCCCGCGGTGTGGTCGTCGAGGTTGCCGGTCGGTTCGTCGGCCAGCACGCAGGCCGGGCTACCCACCAGCGCGCGCGCGATCGCCACGCGCTGACGCTCGCCGCCGGAGAGCTCGCCGGGGCGGTGCTGCGCGCGGTCGCCCAGGCCCACGCGCTCCAGCACGCCCTGCGCGGCCGCGCGCGCCTCGCGTTGCCTGAGACCGCGGATGCGCATCGGCATGGCCACGTTGTCCAGCGCGGTGAATTCGGGCAGCAGGTGGTGGAACTGGTAGATAAAGCCCAGGTCGCGGTTGCGCGCGATATTGCGCTCGCTTTCGCGCAGCGAGGTGAAAGGCTTGCCCTTCAGGGCCACCCTGCCGCTGTCCGGGTTGTCGAGCCCGCCCAGCACATGCAGCAGCGTGCTCTTGCCTGAACCGGATGCGCCGACGATGGCGACCTTCTCGCCGGCGTCGACGTGCACGTCCACGCCCCTGAGCACGGTCACGTCCAGCCCGCCCTGACGGAAGCGCTTGGTCAGGCCTTCGCCCTGCAGCACCGGGGTGCCGGTGGCGGCAGCGACGGGACTGGAGGCGGCATCGCCTTGCGGCGCGTTGCGCAGCATGGTCTCACTCATAGCGCAGCGCCTCCGCCGGGTTGACGCGGGCAGCGCGCCAGCTGGGGTAGAGCGTGGCCAGCGTGGCCAGCACGAAGGAGAGGATGCCGATGGTGGCGATGTCGTTCACGCGGGGGTCCGAAGGCAGTTCGCTGATGAAGTAGATGTCGCGCGGCAGGAACTGCACGTGCAGCAGCCGCTCGATGAAGGGCACGATCACATCGATATTGCAGGCGATCAGGGCACCGCCCGCCACGCCCGCCAGGGTGCCGATGAA
This sequence comes from Cupriavidus sp. 2TAF22, assembly GCF_052115045.1. Classification (NCBI taxonomy): domain Bacteria; kingdom Pseudomonadati; phylum Pseudomonadota; class Betaproteobacteria; order Burkholderiales; family Burkholderiaceae; genus Cupriavidus; species Cupriavidus sp. 2TAF22. The sequence goes on along the minus strand of NZ_JBFRFX010000022.1, from coordinate 57,432 downwards.
GCCGATGGCGACGCCCTGCACGATGAAGATCTTGGTGATCGAACTCGGCTGCGCGCCCATGGTGCGCAGGATGGCGATGTCGGCCTGCTTGTCGGTCACCGTCATCACCAGCGTGGACACCAGGTTGAAGGCCGCCACCGCGATGATCAGCGTCAGGATGATGAACATCATGCGCTTCTCGGTCTGTACCGCGGCGAACCAGTTGCGGTTCTGCTTGGACCAGTCGCGCAGGTAGAGCTCGCCGGAGAGCGTGCCGGCCAGCGCGTCGGCTACCTGCGGCGCGCGCTGCATGTCGGTCAGCTTGAGGCGCACGCCGGTCGGCCCGGTCAGGCGGAACATGGTCTCGGCGTCGTGCAGGTTGATCAGCGCCAGCGCGTTGTCGAACTCGAAATGTCCCGACGAGAAGATGCCGGTCACGGTGAACTGCTTGAGCCGCGGCAGCACGCCGGCCGGCGTGATGGTGCCCTGCGGCACCACCAGCGTCACCTTGTCGCCGACCTGCACGCCCATGGCGTTGGCCAGTTCGTTGCCCAGCGCGATGCCGAATTCGCCGGGCAGCAGGCCATCCATGCTGCCGGCACGGAACTGCTTGCCGATGTCGGAAACCCTGGGCTCCTCGCCCGGCTCGACGCCGCGCAGCAGCACGCCGCGCACCGCGTCCTCGCGGGTCAGCATGGCCTGCGCCGCCACATAGGGCGCCGCGCCGATCACTTCCTTGTTCTGCATGGCCTCGGCGGCGGTCTTCTGCCAGTCCGGTAGCGCGCCGGGGCCGACCACCTCGATATGCGAGAGTACCGACAGCATGCGGTCGCGCACTTCTTTCTGGAAGCCGTTCATGACCGACAACACCACGATCAGCGCCGCCACGCCAAGGGCGATGCCTAGCATGGAGATCATCGAGATGAAGGAAATGAAGGTGTTGCGGCTGGCGCGCTTGCTTGCGCGGGTATATCGCCAGCCGATCTGCCATTCGTACGGAAAGTTCAAGAAGGATCCCTGTCGTTGAGGAGGAACGCCGGCGCCACATTGCCGGCAACATCTGCCATTGTCTGCCACAGCCTGTCCGGACGATATTTCAGCCGCCCGCCAGCCGGAAGTTTACAATCTCGGCCACCATGATGACGCACCTGACCCTGATTGTGCCCTTTTCCGTCCCGCCGGGCGCCGCCACAGAAGCGCACGGCGGCGGCAACAACGCCATGCTCGAGGCGCTCCTGCGGCAGTTGGAGTTGCCGGCGCTGGGAAAGTTGCTTACCCGCGCCAGCCCCGGCCCGCGCGAACGGCACGACGATCCCTTCCTGCGCTCGCTGCCGCACGAGCGATGGCTGGCCGGACGCGCCGGGCTGGATACCGTCCGCGTGCCCAGCGCCCCGTTCATGCGGCTGGCCGACATGGCCGCCGCCGGCACCCCGGGGGCCGACGACGGCCAGGCCTGGGCCTGCCTGCAGCCGGTCCATATCCATGCCGCGCGCGACCACCTGGTGCTGATGAACCCGGTCCACCTGCGCTTGCGCGCCGGCGAGGCGGCTGCCCTGTACGAGGCGGTCTCCGGCCTGCTCCAGGAGTCGGGCATCGCGCTTGAAACGCCCCAGCCGGATCGCTGGTACCTGCCGGAAGCGGCGTTCGGTCCACTGGTCGCGGCCAGCCCCCTGCGCGCCACCGGCCGCAATATCGACGCCTGGATGCAGTCCGGCGAGCGCGCGCGCGACTGGCGCCGGCTCCAGAACGAAATCCAGATGACCTGGCATGACCATCCGGTCAACCAGGCCCGCGAGGCCGCCGGCGAGCAGACCGTGAATTCGGTCTGGCTGCATGGCGGCGGCAAGCTGCAGGCGGTGCCGCGCCTGGCCGACACCGCGCTGACCGATGACGCCTTCCTGCGCGGCCTGGCGCTGGCCGGCGGCGGTGCCTGCCGGCCAGCGCCGCCGCGCTTCGGGGCGATCGACGCCACGCCGGCCCCAGGGCGCACGATGGTGCTGCTGGAGGATGCCGTCGAAGCCCATATCGGCGAGGACTGGGGACTATGGATAGAGCGCATGCATGCGCTCGAAGCCAGCTGGTTCGCGCCGGCACTGGCCGCACTGGAAGACGGCACGCTGCCGGCCCTGACCCTGGTGCTGGCCGGCGACAACCATTACGCCGAATTTACCGTGCGCCGCGCCGACCTGCGCAAGTTCTGGCGCGGCCTGGGCGCGCGCGGCGACTGGCGCGCGTTGCTGTCCGACCTGGCCTACGCCGCCTGATCGCCTCACCCCGTCTCTTGCCTGTCCCTACATGACCCGAATCGCCGTACGATCCTTTTCCGCCGAACACGCCGGCACGCTGGCCAGCGCCGGCCTGCATCCCACGCTGGCCCGCATCCTGTCGGCGCGCGGCGTGCGCGAGCCGGCCGAGCTCGCCACCGAACTGCCCGGCCTGGTACCGCCGGCAGCAATGAAGGGGATCGACCACGCCGCCACCTACCTGGCCGATGCCATCGCCGCCGGCCGCCGCCTGCTGATCGTGGCGGACTACGATTGCGACGGCGCCACCGCCTGCGCGGTGGGCGTGCGCGGCCTGCGCATGCTGGGCGCGCGCATCGACTACATCGTGCCGAACCGCTTCGAGTACGGCTACGGGCTGACCCCGGAGATCGTCGCGCTGGCCGCGCAGCAGAAGCCCGACGTGATCGTCACGGTGGACAACGGCATCGCCAGCGTGGACGGCGTGGCCGCGGCCAATGCCCTCGGCATCGACGTGGTGGTGACCGATCACCACCTCCCCGGCGACCAGCTGCCGGCGGCAGCGGTCATCGTCAACCCGAACCAGCCTGGCTGTGAATTCCCCAGCAAGAACCTGGCCGGCGTGGGCGTGATGTTCTATGTGCTGCTGGCGCTACGTGCGGAACTGCGCCGCCGCGGCGTGTTCGATGCCCAGACCCAGCCGCGCCTCGACGCCCTGCTCGACCTGGTCGCGCTGGGCACCGTGGCCGACGTGGTCAAGCTCGACGGCAACAACCGCATCCTGGTGGCGCAAGGCCTCAAGCGCATGCGCGCCGGGCGCATGCACGCCGGCGTGGCCGCCCTGTTCCGCGCCGCCGGGCGCGAGGCGGCGCGCGCCAATACCTTCGACCTGGGTTTCGGCGTGGGCCCGCGCCTGAACGCCGCCGGGCGGCTGGCCGACATGTCGCTCGGCATCGAGTGCCTGCTGACCGACGACGCCAACCGCGCCTGGGAGATCGCCCAGGAACTCGACGGCATGAACCGCGAGCGCCGCGACATCGAGGCCGGCATGCAGCAAGAAGCGCTGCAGATCCTGGAAGGCCCGCTGGGCGCGCTGGACCCCGCGGCGCGCTTTACCGTCAGCGTGTTCAACGACACCTGGCACCAGGGCGTGATCGGCATCGTGGCCTCGCGACTCAAGGAGAAATACCATCGGCCGACGATCACCTTCGCCCCGGGCGACGAGGACACCATCAAGGGCTCGGGCCGCTCGATCCCGGGCTTCCACCTGCGCGACGCGCTGGACCTGGTGTCCAAGCGCCACCCCGGCCTGCTGGTCAAGTTCGGCGGCCATGCCATGGCGGCCGGCCTGACGCTGCGCGCCGACACCTTCGGGCAGTTCATGGAAGCGTTCGAAGCGGTGGGGCGCGAATGGCTCAGCGATGAGCAGCTGGCACGCGTGATCGAGACCGACGGCGATATCGAGGATGGCTGCTTCAGCCCGGAATTCGTCGCGCTGCTCGAGCAGCAGGTGTGGGGCCAGGGCTTCCCGGCGCCGACCTTCTGCGGCGAGTTCGACGTGCTGCGCCAGAGCGTGCTCAAGGGCAAGCACCTCAAGCTGCAGCTCGGGCGCGGYAGCCAGCGCTTCGATGCAATCTGGTTCAACCACGCCGACTCGCTCGGCGCCAGCGCGCTGGTGGCCTACCGCCTGGACAACAATACCTTCAATGGCGTCACCCGCGTGCAGATGGTCATCGAGCACGCGCAGTAGCGCACGCCTTAGCCGCCGTCCCGCGCCTCGGCCCCGCCCCTCAGCCCCGCGCGGGCAGCAGGCCCGCCGGGTCGACCGGCTTGCCGTTGTTGCGCACCTCGAAGTGCAGTTCGCGCTCGGCGACCCCCATGCGGCCAACCTCCTGCCCGCCGGATACCTGCGAGCCCTCGCTGACCGTGGGCTTGTCCAGGTTGCCATAGACCGTCAGCCAGTTGTCGTCGTGCTTGATGATCACCAGCATGCCGTAGCCGCGCAGGTTGCCCACATGGATGGCCTTGCCCGCGGCGGCGGCGCGCACCGCGCCGCCGGGCGCCGTGTTGATGCTCAGGCCCTTGCTGGCGGGTGGCCCGAAATTCGCCGTGACGCGGCCCTCTGCCGGCCATTGCAGGCGGATGCCGGTGGCCGGCGCGCGCGCCGGCGGGCCGTTGTCCACGCGCGGGGTGTCGCCCACGGCCACCGGCCCGTTGCCGGAACCCGCGGAACCCGCGCTGGCCGTGGCACCGGCGGGCGGCCGGATGCGCAGCAATTGCCCGACTTCGATGCGCTCGGCGCTGGGCAGCTGGTTCCAGCGCGCCAGGTCGCGCACCGAGCGCTTGTGGCGGCGCGCCACGCTGTACAGGGTGTCGCCGCTCTGCACACGGTAGTAGCCGTCCGGCGCGGGCTCGCTGGCCAGGGTGCCGCAACCGGCCGCAAGGCACGCGGCGGCCGCTGCTGCCAACAGGCCGAGCGCGCGGCGGCGGGTGTGGGTGGTCTCGTGATTGCTTGGCTTCATGCGTGCTTATCGTCCATCCTTGTCCATGTCTGAACAGTTGATTGGCGGTTGTCCAGCGGCTTGCTGGAAGGCGCTTCCGAAGACCCCGGCGGCGCGGCGCCGGCCCGCGCCCGGTGCAGGTCTGCCATGACGCACCTAGCCAGTGTAGACCGCAACTGTAGACCGTTCGGCAAGCGAACCGTTCGAAATCGTGCCGGAAGTGCCATCGCAGCGCGCGGCGAGACCCCCCGATCCGCTATAATTCAAGGTTTTGAAAGCGCAGGAACATCATGGAAGCAGAACGCCTCAACGCCATCTCCGGTGCCATCTCCGATCTCCGTTCGCGAACGGAAGATCTACGGGGGTATCTTTGACTACGATGTCAAAGTAGGACGACTCGACGAAGTCAACGGCGAACTCGAGGATCCCGCGGTCTGGAACAACCCCAAGAAGGCCCAGGATCTCGGCAAGGAAAAGAAGATGCTGGAGGGCGTGGTCGGCGTCCTCGGCAAGCTCACGGACGATCTGGCCGGCGCCGAGGAGCTGTTCGAGCTCGCGCGCGAGGAAGCCGACGACGACACGCTCGAAGCCATCGAGACCGACGTCAAGGGCTTCGAGGCCATCGTCGCGGACATGGAATTTCGCCGCATGTTTGCCGGCGAGATGGACCAGGCCAACGCGTTCATCGACATCCAGGCCGGCGCCGGCGGCACCGAAGCCTGCGACTGGGCCTCGATGCTGCTGCGCCAGTACCTGAAGTACTGCGAGCGCAAGGGCTTCAAGGCCGAAGTGCTGGAAGAATCCGAAGGCGACGTGGCCGGCATCAAGAGCGCCACCATCAAGATCGAGGGCGAATACGCGTTCGGTTACCTGCGTACGGAAACCGGCGTGCACCGGCTGGTGCGCAAGTCGCCGTTCGACTCGTCGGGCGGCCGGCATACCTCGTTCTCGTCGGTGTTCGTCTACCCCGAGGTGGATGACTCGTTCGAAGTCGAGATCAACCCGGCGGACCTGCGCGTGGATACCTACCGCGCGTCGGGCGCCGGCGGCCAGCACATCAACAAGACCGATTCGGCCGTGCGGATCACGCACATCCCGAGCGGTATCGTCGTGCAGTGCCAGAACGATCGTTCGCAGCACCGCAACCGCGCCGAGGCCATGTCGATGCTGAAGTCGCGCCTGTACGAGCACGAGATGCGCAAGCGCCAGGCCGAAGCCGACAAGCTCGAAGCGGGCAAGACCGATGTGGGCTGGGGCCACCAGATCCGCTCCTACGTACTGGACCAGAGCCGCATCAAGGATCTGCGCACCAACGTGGAAATGTCCAACACGCAAAAGGTGCTGGACGGCGACCTGGACCCGTTCATCGAGGCCAGCCTGAAGCAAGGCCTGTAACACGCCCCGCCGCCCCGCCGCCAGATGGCGGCGGGCGCGCGAATCAACTGCCGGACAATACCGACCATGACCGCAGCATCGACCGCAGCAACGCACCTGATCATCATCACCGGCACGTCACGCGGGCTCGGTGCCGCGCTGACGCGAGCCCTGCTCAAGCCGGGCAACCGCCTGGTCTGCGTGGCGCGCAGCCGCAACCCCGAGCTGGAGCAGGCCGCCGCGGCCAGCGGCGTCAGGGTGGCCTGGCACCTGCAGGACCTGTCGCAGGCGGGCCCCGCGGCAAGCTGGCTGGGCAGCGTGCTCGATGCCGTCGACGAGGCGCCCGCCAGCGCCACGCTGATCCTCAACGCGGGCGTGATCGAACCGATCGGCCCGGTTGCCGGCCTGCACGAAGCCACGCTGGTGCCGCACCTGCTCACCAACCTGGCCACGCCGATGACCATGACCGCGGCCTTCCTGGCGCGCACCGAACGCTTCGGCTGCCCGCGCAAGGTGCTGGCGATCTCGTCCGGCGCGGCGCGCCGCCCGGTCGAGGGCTGGGCCGCCTACTGCGCCGGCAAGGCGGGCCTGGACATGTTCGTGCGCTCGGTCAACGCCGAGTACGCGCAGGCGCCGGCCGAACGCAGCGTGCGCGCGGTGGCGCTGGCGCCGGGCGTGGTCGATACCGGCATGCAGGCCACCATCCGCGGCGCCGATTTCGCGCAGGTGCAGCGTTTCCGCGACCTCAAGGACAACGACCAGCTCGCCTCGGCCGAGGACACCGCACACCGCATCGCGGCCTACCTGGATCGGCCCGACTTCGGCAGCACCGAGCTCGACGACATCCGCAATACCTGACATGCGCGCGGACCGCCGCGCGACTCACCAAGACATCATGACCGACTCCAACCGCGCTCCCGCCGAGGCCAACGCCCCCGCCGCAGCCGACGAAAACAAGATCATCGCGGAACGGCGCGAGAAGCTGCAGGCCCTGCGCYAGCAAGGCGTGGCCTTCCCCAACGATTTCCGCCCGACCCACCAGTCCGCCGCGCTGCACGCGCAGTACGGCGAAACCGACCAGGCCGCGCTCGAAGCGGCTCCGGCCGAGGTCGCCATCGCCGGGCGCATGATGCTCAAGCGCGTGATGGGCAAGGCCAGCTTCGCCACCGTGCAGGACGGCGCGGGCCGCATCCAGTTCTATATCAGCCGCGACGCCATCGGCGAAGACGTCTATGCCGCCTTCAAGAAGTGGGACCTGGGCGATATCGTCGCCGCGCGCGGCACGCTGATGAAGACCAAGACCGGCGAACTGTCGGTGGCCGTCACCGAGCTGCGCCTGCTGTCCAAGAGCCTGCGCCCGCTGCCCGGCGACTTCTACGGCCTGGCCGACCAGGAGCTGAAATACCGCCAGCGCTATGTGGACCTGATCGTGTCGCCGGAAACGCGCGCCACCTTCCGGGCCCGCACGCAGGCCATCGCCTCGCTGCGCCGGCACATGGCCGAAGCCGACTTCATGGAAGTCGAGACGCCGATGCTCCACCCGATCCCGGGCGGCGCCACGGCCAAGCCCTTCATCACCCATCACAACGCGCTGGACATGCAGATGTTCCTGCGCATCGCGCCCGAGCTGTATCTGAAGCGCCTGGTGGTGGGCGGTTTCGAGCGCGTGTTCGAGATCAACCGCAATTTCCGCAACGAGGGGGTGAGCCCGCGCCACAACCCTGAGTTCACCATGATGGAGTTCTACGCCGCGTACACCGATTACCGCTGGCTGATGGATTTCACCGAGAACCTGATCCGCCAGGCCGCCATCGACGCGCGCGGCAGCGCCACCGTGACCTACCAGGGCCGCGAGCTGGACCTGTCCAAGCCCTTCCATCGCCTCACCATCTGCCAGGCGATCCAGAAATTCGCGCCGCAATACACCGATGCGCAACTGGCCGACACGGAATTCCTGCGCACCGAGCTGAAGAAGTTCGGCGTCAACACCAATGCGCCGCAGTTCCTCAACGCGGGCCTGGGCACGCTGCAACTGGTGCTGTTCGAGGAAACCGCCGAAAGCCAGCTGTGGGAGCCGACCTTCATCATCGACTACCCGGTGGAAGTCTCGCCGCTGGCGCGCGCGTCGGACACCATGCCCGGCATCACCGAGCGTTTCGAGCTGTTCATCACCGGCCGCGAGATCGCCAACGGTTTCTCGGAGCTGAACGACGCCGAAGACCAGGCCGAGCGTTTCCGCAAGCAGGTCGACCAGAAGGATGCCGGCGACGAGGAAGCCATGTACTTCGACGCCGACTACATCCGCGCACTGGAATATGGCATGCCCCCGACGGGCGGCTGCGGCATCGGCATCGACCGCCTGGTGATGCTGCTGACCGACAGTCCCAATATCCGCGACGTCATTTTGTTCCCGCATCTGCGCCGCGAGGACTGAACGGCGCCAGCGCTTCCCGCGCCAAAGGGAAGCCGGCGCCAGGCAAGAAGCCCCACCTTTGCGGTGGGGCTTTTTTGTTTTTGCGGCCCGATTGTTACAACCGGTCGCATCGACGCACACCGAAATGGCAGCTAAAGCACTGATTTACAAGAGAATTAATACCTACACAAACTTACAAAATCAAACGGATAACGGCGGCGGAATCGGCCAAACTCGGACCTGGAATCATCGATGCGTAGTGCGTTTGTGCTGACCGCATAAGGAAAACAAAATGCCCAATCCGACACCAAACCCGTCGACGCAGAACACGGCCAATACACCTGCCGCCATGCCGGCCACCGCCCTGCCCGCCCAGCGCCGCCTGCACCCGCTGCTGGGCGCCGCCGCGGTGGCGATCGTCGTCGCCAGCCTGACGGCGGTCGCGGCGATGACGGGCTTGCTGCCCGTCAGCAAGGCCACCCAGGACGCACCGCAATCCCTGACCGCACCGATCGCGGCCCAGAATGCGGCAGCCAGCCAGCAGCAGGCGACGCCGGGCAGCACCACGCGTCCGCCCGAGGCGATGAATCCCGCACTGGCGCAGGCTGCTGACGTGCCCGTCGCGCAGCCGTCCGCGGCCCGCCCGGCACCGCAACGCGCCGCACGGGCGGACACCGGCTACGGCCCCGAGCCCGCCCGCGCCGAAAACGCCGGGGCCCAGCCTCAGCGCCAGCCGGCGCAAGGCGGCGCATCCCTTGGCCGCGTGGTGGCCATCACGCCGATCGAGACCGCCAAGCCCGCCAGCGGGCTGGGCGCGGTCGGCGGCGCCGTGGTCGGCGGTCTGCTGGGCAACCAGATCGGCAAGGGCAACGGCCGCATCCTGGGCACGGTGGCAGGCGCGGTGGGCGGGGGCTTCGCCGGCAACCAGATCGAGAAGAGCGTGCGCAAGGACACCAGCTACCAGGTCCGCGTGCAGATGGACAACGGCACGCACCGTACCTTTACCTATCACGCCGCGCCGGACTTCGAGGTGGGCGAACGCGTGCGGCTGCAGGATGGCGGCCTGGTGGCCGCCTGAGGCGGCGCGCCAGCGCCCCCTTCGCAACCTCGGCGAGCACTGGTTTGCGATCTTCACCATGGCATTGCCGCGCAGCCATGGCTGGGGCGCGGCTTCTTCCGCGACAAGCTGACGCTGCGTGGGGGACTGGGGCCGTATTTCGCCATCGACGTGAACAGCGCGCCGGGCAATGGCGGCAGCGATGGCAGGAATGTGGCGACGCTGCTGACCTTGTCGGCCAGCTACCGGCGCGAGGAGCGCCGGCTGGCCAGCCTGTCGTGGAACCGCACGATGACAGGCCATGACCGCGATACCGGCGTGTTACCGGGGCGGCGCATCGGCTACCGCTTCTGAGAAGCGGTAGCGCGGGTGGCGCGGGGCACGGCGCCGCGCCACCCGGCGTGGCTTATTCCGCCTCTTCGATCCAGGCGGCCTGGATGGCTTCCAGGATCTTCTCGCCGGAGCGCTCCGGGACGTCGGCAAAGCCGTCGAGCTCGAGGACCCAGCGGTGCAGGTCGGTGAAACGGATCGTGGCAGGATCGATATCGGGGTACTTGTCGTACAGCGCGGCCGCGATATCGTAGGTGTCGGTCCACTTCATTGGCATTCTCTCCGGTCAGGTCGTCAGGGCAACAGGCGCGCGATGCTCAGCGCTCAGTGCTCTTCCTTGGCATGGTTGATCGTGTACTTCGGAATCTGGACGGTGAGGTCGTCTTCCGCGACCAGCGCCTGGCAGGAAAGCCGCGAGTTGGGCTCGAGGCCCCAGGCCTTGTCGAGCAGGTCTTCTTCTTTCTCTTCCGCTTCCTCGAGCGAATTGAAGCCCTCGCGCACCACCACGTGGCAGGTCGTGCAGGCGCACGATTTTTCGCAGGCGTGCTCGATCTCGATGCCGTTGCTGAGCAAGGCATCGCAGATGCTGGTGCCCGTCTTGGCTTCGAACACGGCGCCCTCGGGGCAGAGTTCGACGTGAGGCAATACGATGATCTGTGGCATGGGTTGTCCTGGGTAGAGATACGGTGCGACGGCCTCGGGGATCAGCCCAGGTCCTGCACCTTGCGGCCCGCCAGCGCGCTCTTGATCGAGCGGTCCATGCGGCGGGCGGCGAATTCGTCGGTGCCGTGGGAGAGCGCTTCCACGGCCGCCTTGATGGCGTGGTGGTCTTCGCCGGCGGCAATGTCGCTGACCGCGAGGATGAGCCGCTCCACGGCGGCGCGTTCCTCGGCGGAGAGCAGGTCGCCGTCGGTCTCCAGCGCGCGGCTGGTAGCCTCGACCAGGCGCGCGGCATCGACGCGCTCCTCGGCCAGGGCCCGGCTCTGCATGTCGTGCTCGGCCTCGCGGAAGCTGTCCTGCAGCATGCGCGCGATCTCGTCATCGGCCAGGCCGTAGGACGGCTTGACGGTGATGGTCGCCTCCACGCCGGAGTGTGTTTCGCGCGCGAAGACCGAAAGCAGCCCGTCGGCGTCGACCTGGTAGGTCACGCGGATGCGCGCCGCGCCGGCCACCATCGGCGGAATGCCGCGCAACTCGAAGCGCGCCAGCGAGCGGCAGTCGGCCGCCAGTTCGCGCTCGCCCTGCAACACATGGATGGCCATGGCCGTCTGGCCATCCTTGAAGGTGGTGAATTCCTGCGCGCGCGCCACCGGAATCGTGCTGTTGCGCGCGATGATCTTCTCGACCAGGCCGCCCATCGTTTCCACGCCCAGCGAGAGCGGGATCACGTCGAGCAGCAGCCAGTCCTCGCCGGGCGCGCCGTTGCCGGCCAGCAGGTTGGCCTGCATGGCCGCGCCCAGCGCCACCACCCGGTCCGGGTCGAGGTTGGTCAGCGGCGGCTGGGCGAAGAAATCGCCAACCGCCTTGCGGATTGACGGCATGCGGGTAGCGCCGCCGACCAGCACCACGCCCTTGACTTCGTCGACCGCCACGCCGGCATCGCGCAGTGCCTTGCGCACCGGCGCCAGGGTCTTCTGCACCAGCGGTGCGGTCATCTCGACGAAGGCGGCCGCCGACAGCGTCAGGTGCACGATCTCGCCGCTGTTGAGCACCGCGTCGATCACGGTGGCATCGGCTGCCGACAGCGCTTCCTTGGCGGCGCGCGCGCGCACCATCAGCAGGCGCATGTCTTCGGCCGAGAGCGGCTGCAGGCTGGCCTGCTCGACGATCCAGCACATCAGGCGCTGGTCGAAGTCGTCGCCGCCGAGCGCGGAGTCGCCACCCGTGGCCATGACCTCGAACACACCCTTGGTGAGCTTGAGGATGGAGATGTCGAAGGTGCCGCCGCCGAGGTCATACACCGCGTAGATGCCTTCGGAGGCATTGTCCAGGCCGTAGGCAATGGCGGCGGCGGTCGGCTCGTTGAGCAGGCGCAGCACTTCCAGGCCGGCCAGTTGCGCGGCATCCTTGGTTGCCTGGCGCTGGGCGTCGTCGAAGTACGCGGGCACCGTGATCACGGCGCCGACCAGTTCGTCGCCAAGGGAATCCTCGGCGCGCTGGCGCAGCGTGGCCAGGATCTCAGCCGACACTTCCACCGGGCTCTTCACGCCGGCCACGGTCTTGATCTGCACCATGCCTGGCGCGTCGACGAAATCGTAGGGGCTGTGCTCGATGTGAGCCACGTCGCGCAGGCCGCGGCCCATGAAGCGCTTGACCGAGATGATGGTGTTCTTGGGATCGTGCACCGCCTCGTCCTGCGCGCGGTAGCCGATCTGCGTGCCCTTGTTGGGCAGGTAGCGCACCACGGACGGCAGCAGCGCGCGGCCGCTGTCGTCGCTCAGGACTTCGGGAATGCTGTTGCGAACCGCCGCCACCAGGGAATTGGTGGTGCCGAGGTCGATGCCGACCGCGAGCCGCTTCTGGTGGGGCGCCGGCGACATGCCGGGTTCGGAGATCTGGAGCAGTGCCATGATGAATCTTCTTTATTCGTGCGGTTGCAGGCAGGGCTGCTTAAGCAGTCCCGCCCGCGCCGGGGCGCCATTGTGGCATGGCCGAAGCGAACTTGCCCGGAGGCAGGCTAGTCTTCCAGGCGGTCGATCGCTTCGCTGGTGTCGTGTTCGATCTTTTCGATAAACATCAATTGCCTGGCCGCGCTGCCGGCACCCGCATCGTCGCCGGCATCCAGCAACGCGCCGAGCGCCGCATGGCGCTCGCGCTTTTCGCCGCGCAGTTCGCGCAGCAGCGCATCGAGGCGTGCGATGTCCTTGTCGCCCACCGCATCCTGCAGCGCTTCGCGCCATTCCATCTGCTGCATCAGGAAGGTGGGCGCCATGGCGGTATTGCTTTCGGCCTGGATATCCACCCCGCGCAACGACAGCAGGTAGATCGCGCGCTTGAGCGGCTGGCGCAGCGTGCGGTAAGCCTCGTTGGCGTGCGCGGCCCACTGCATGGCCACGCGGCGCTCGGCGTCGCCGGCGTTGGCGAAACGGTCCGGGTGCGCCTGCGACTGCACCGTACGGTAGGCCGCATCGAGCGCCGCTTCGTCGACCGTGTAGCTGGCCGGCAGGCCGAACAGCGCGAAATAATCGTCTTTCAACACCTTCCCCAACAAAAAAGAGCGGCTGCGCCGCCCCCTTGAACATCTTTTGCCGACATGGCCAGCCGTGCGGCGCGCCGCTCAGGCAGCCGCCCAGTCGGCGGGCGGCTCGCCACGGTCGCACTTGAGGCAATTCACGACCTCGCCGATCCGCGCGGCGCGCCCGTGCGCCGTCTGGGTCCAGGGCCGCATCTGCCAGGGCGGATCATGGCGCATATGCTGGCCATGGCCGCAATCGAGTTCGGCCACCCAGTGGCTTTCCTCGTCCTGGTGAAACCCCACGATGCCGCGCTTCATCGCAATCCGCCGTGCGACTCGCTCAGACCCGGAACGACTCTCCGCAGCCGCACTCGTCCTTGACGTTGGGGTTGTTGAAGCGGAACCCCTCGTTCAGGCCTTCGCGCGCGAAGTCGAGTTCGGTGCCGTCGATATACGGCAGGCTCTTGGGATCGACGATCACCTTGATGCCGTGCGACTCGAACACGCTGTCTTCCGGCAACAGGTCATCGACGTATTCCAGCTTATAGGCCAGGCCCGAGCAGCCGGTGGTCTTGACGCCCAGGCGCAGGCCAACGCCCTTGCCGCGGCGGTCCAGGTAGCGCGCCACATGCTTGGCGGCCTTCTCGGTAAGCGTGATCATCGCTGCGTCATCCCTTGCGTTGAACTCAGGCGGCCTTCTGTTCGGCTGCGCCTTCGTGCTTCTTCTTGTAGTCCTCGACCGCCGCCTTGATGGCGTCCTCGGCCAGGATCGAGCAGTGGATCTTCACCGGCGGCAGCGCCAGTTCTTCGGCGATGTGCGTGTTCTTGATTTCCAGCGCCTGATCAACGGTCTTGCCCTTGACCCACTCGGTCACGAGCGAGGACGAGGCGATGGCCGAGCCGCAGCCATAGGTCTTGAACTTGGCGTCTTCGATCACGCCGGCTTCGTTGACCTTGATCTGCAGCTTCATCACATCGCCACAAGCCGGCGCGCCGACCATGCCGGTGCCCACGGCGTCGTCGTTCTTGTCGAACGAGCCAACGTTGCGGGGGTTTTCATAGTGGTCGAGAACCTTGGTGCTGTATGACATTTTGGCTACCTCTTGGCGTATTTATGGGGTCTTGCGGGGGCCTCGGCGCTTAGTGCGCGGCCCACTGGATGGAATTCAGGTCCACGCCGTCCTTGAACATTTCCCACAGCGGCGACAGGTCGCGCAGCTTGGCGATCTTGCCCTTGAGCAGTTCGACGGTGTAGTCGACTTCTTCCTCGGTGGTGAAGCGGCCCACCGTGAAGCGGATCGAGCTGTGCGCGAGTTCGTCGTTGCGGCCCAGGGCGCGCAGCACGTACGACGGCTCCAGCGAAGCCGAGGTGCAGGCCGAGCCCGACGACACGGCCACGTCCTTGATCGCCATGATCAGGGATTCGCCTTCGACGAAGTTGAAGCTGACGTTGAGGTTGTGCGGCACACGCTGTTCCATGTCGCCGTTCAGGTAGACCTCTTCCATGCCCGACAGGCCGCGCCACAGGCGGTCGCGCAGCATGCGGATGCGTTCGTTCTCGGTGGCCATTTCCTCGCGGGCGATGCGGAAGGCTTCGCCCATGCCGACGATCTGGTGCGTGGCCAGGGTGCCCGAGCGCATGCCGCGCTCATGGCCGCCGCCGTGCATCTGCGCTTCCAGGCGCACGCGCGGCTTGCGGCGCACGTACAGCGCGCCGACGCCCTTGGGGCCGTAGGTCTTGTGCGCCGAGAACGACATCAGGTCGCATTTCAGCGTGTTCAGGTCGATGGCGACCTTGCCGGTGGCCTGGGCCGCATCGCAATGGAAGATGATGCCCTTGGCGCGGCAGATCTCGCCGATCTGCCCGACGTCCTGGATCACGCCGATCTCGTTGTTGACCAGCATCACCGAAACCAGGATGGTGTCCGGGCGGATCGCCGCCTTGAGCACGTCCATGTCGATCAGGCCGTCGTCCTTCACGTCGAGATAGGTCACCTCGAAGCCCTGGCGCTCCAGCTCGCGGGTGGTGTCGAGCACGGCCTTGTGCTCGGTCTTGACCGTGATGATGTGCTTGCCCTTGCCGGCATAGAAATTGGCGGCGCCCTTGATGGCCAGGTTGTTCGATTCGGTCGCGCCCGAAGTCCACACGATCTCGCGCGGATCGGCGCCCACCAGCGCGGCCACCTGCTCGCGCGCCGCTTCCACCGCGCGCTCGGCATCCCAGCCGTAGGCGTGGCTGCGCGAAGCCGGATTGCCGAACTGCTCGCGCAGGTACGGAATCATCTTGTCCGCCACGCGCGGGTCCACCGGGGTGGTGGCCGAGTAATCCATGTAGATGGGGAAATGTGGGGTGCTCATCGTTATGACTGCCTTTATTAGGGACCGCTAATACTGAGGTTGCTCCGGGGACCGCCTGCCTGTCCTATGACTGCGCCAGGCTGAAGACCGAGTTCACCACCCGCGGGCGCGCGGGTTTTTCCTTTTCGGCGCCGGCACGCGGTGCGGACACTGCCAGCGCGGCAGGCTCCTCGCGCATGTCGTGCAGCACCGTCGGGCACTTGGCGCGCTGCTGGTCGACCAGGTTCTTGAGGGAGACGGAATCGAGATACTCGACCATTTTCTGGTTGAGCGTGGCCCACAGCTCGTGGGTCATGCAGCGCCCGCTTCCTTCATCTCCGTTACAATTGCCCTTTCCGCCGCACTGCGTGGCGTCGAGTGGCTCGTCGACCGCGATGATGATGTCGGCAACCGTGACGTCCTCGGCCTTGCGCGCGAGGCTGTAGCCGCCGCCCGGGCCGCGCACGCTTTCGACGATCTCGTGACGGCGCAACTTGCCGAACAGCTGCTCGAGGTAGGAGAGGGAGATTTTCTGGCGCTGGCTGATACCGGCCAGCGTAACGGGCCCTTGATCCTGGCGCATGGCCAGGTCAATCATGGCGGTTACCGCGAAGCGGCCTTTGGTAGTCAGTCTCATGATGCAGGGGAATACTTGATCATTTTGGTCGAGTATAAAAGATCCCGACTAATTCAGTCAAGTACCCCTGCCGCATTGCATCAAGCGCGCTCCCCACCCGCCTGCGCGGCGGCGTCTGGCCCGCGCGGCGGCACCATCAGCGCCCAGGGCTGTTTCAGGATGCGCTGCCGCACGATCGCGCTCAGCCCGCGGCGCCCAGGCCTTTGCTGCGCAGCAGGGCGATGACGCCGTCGCAGGCATCCTCGACATAGTCGAGCACGCGTTCGAAGCCGTCGCCCTCCCCGTAATAGGGATCCGGCACTTCGTCGGCATCGTGCCGCGTGGCAAAGCTCATCAGCAGGAGCAGCCTGTCGCGGCTGGCCGGCGGGCAGATGGCGCTGAGCGCCTGCAGGTTGTCCCAGTCCATGGCCAGGACCAGATCGAAGCGGGCGAAATCGGCCGCCACGGCCTGCCGTGCCCGCTGCGCGGAAAGATCGTAGCCGCGGGCCAGCGCATGGCGCTGCGCGCGCGCGTCCGGCGCGCGGCCGATGTGATAGCCGTGGGTACCCGCCGAATCCAGTTCGACCTGGGCGGCCATGCCGGCGGCCTGCAATTTGGCGCGCAGCACGCCCTCGGCTGTCGGCGAGCGGCAGATATTACCCATGCAGCACATGAGAATCGCGAATGTCTTCATCGGAATCCTGGGTTCGGCGCCATCGGTCGGCGCCAGGGCAAGGACGCGCACCGGGAGAGTGGCAAGCCCGCTCCGGGACACGTACAAGGGCGGATTTTACCGCCCTGCAAGGTGCGCACTGGCGGGAGGCACAAACGAGTGCCGGGGGGCGATGAACCGCAAAAAAGGTGACGTAAAGGTTTCGTGCCACGCATAATGCCGACGGTGAACAGTCTGCTCAGTCCCCTTCTTCTCTGCGGCGCACTCTCGTGCGCAAGCCTTGCGCTTGCCGCCGAGCCATCTTCCAACCCCGCCAGCGACGCGGGCTGCGCGAACTTGCTCGCCGTCGTCCTGCGCAGCCTGGAAGAAGAGTTCGGCGCGGCCTGCCCGGCTCCCGCCTCGATTCCGGCCGCCGCCACCGCTTGCACTGCGCAGCGCGAGCCGCTTGGCGCGATCGTGGATTTCATCAGCACGCGTCGTGCGGCGCAAGCCGACGCGTGCGAGACACTGCTGGAAGTCAACAAGCGGCTGCGCTCCCTGCCACCGAAGAACTAGCACTAGGCGCCCGCCGCGCAGGCAAGCCCCCTTCCGGACTCAGGGCAACTTGGCTGCCAGCACGTCCAGCTTCTCGATCGAAGGCGGCTTGGCGAACAGGTCCGGCGCCTTGGCCATCAGGGCCGCGGCAACCTTGCCGGAGAGATGTGCCTGGCGGCCGGCCTCGTCCGGGAAGGCGTCGAAGATCCCGTACATGGATGGTCCGAGCCTGAGCGCGAACCAGGCCGTGGTGCCGGTTTCCTCCTGCACCAGCGGCAAGCCGCCAAGCAGGAATTCCTCGACTTCCTTTTCCTTGCCGGGCTTCGCATGCAGCGGAACCCACAGCGCGAACTTGACCATGAGGCACCTCCTCATCACCGTGCGGGATTCCAACTATAGACCGTAACGGAAGGGCCTGGCGGGTTCCCCCCCGGCCTCAGGAGGCGGCCGCGGCAGGCGGCAGGTGCTCGCCGTCGCCGCTGGCGCCAAACACCTGGCGCTTGAGCTTGGCCAACTGGTCGCGCACCTGGCCGGCCTTCTCGAACTCGAGGTTCTTGGCATGCTCGAACATGAGCTTTTCGAGCCGCTTGATCTCCTTCGAAACCTGCTTCTCGGTCATGTCCTCGTACCTTGCGCGCTCCTCGGCGGCCAGCAGTTCGGCCTTGACCTCGCCCGGATCATAGACGCCGTCGATGATGTCCTTGATGCGCTTGACCACGCCGCGCGGCACGATGCCGTTGGCCTCGTTGAAGGCGATCTGCCTGGCGCGCCGGCGCTCGGTCTCGCCGATCGCGCGCTTCATCGAATCGGTCATGCGGTCGGCATACAGGATTGCAGTGCCGTTGACGTTGCGCGCGGCGCGGCCGATGGTCTGGATCAGCGAGCGCTCGGCGCGCAGGAAGCCTTCCTTGTCGGCATCGAGGATCGCCACCAGCGACACCTCGGGAATATCCAGGCCTTCGCGCAGCAGGTTGATGCCGACCAGCACGTCGAAGGTGCCCAGGCGCAGGTCGCGGATGATTTCGACCCGCTCCACGGTATCGATGTCCGAATGCAGGTAGCGCACCTTGACGCCGTTTTCCGTCAGGAACTCGGTGAGCTGCTCCGACATGCGCTTGGTCAGCGTGGTCACCAGCACGCGCTCGCCGAGCGCGACCTTGGCATGGATCTCGGACAGCAGGTCGTCCACCTGCGTGGTGGCCGGGCGCACGTGGATGATCGGATCGACCAGGCCGGTCGGCCTCACCACCTGCTCCACCACCTGGCCCGCGTGCTCGTTCTCGTAGTTGGCCGGCGTGGCCGAGACAAACATCACCTGGCGCATCTTGCGCTCGAACTCCTCGAACTTGAGCGGGCGGTTGTCCAGCGCGGACGGCAGGCGGAAGCCGTATTCCACCAGCGTGGTCTTGCGCGCCTTGTCGCCGTTGTACATGCCGTTGAACTGGCCGATCAGCACGTGCGACTCGTCCAGGAACATCAGCGCGTCCGGCGGCAGGTAGTCGACCAGCGTCGGCGGCGGCTCGCCGGGCTTGGCGCCCGACAGGTGCCGCGAGTAGTTCTCGATGCCCTTGCAGAAGCCCAGCTCGGTGAGCATTTCCAGATCGAAGCGCGAGCGCTGCTCGAGCCGCTGCGCCTCCACCAGCCGGTTCTCCTTGTAGAAGAAATCCAGGCGTTCGCGCAGCTCGACCTTGATGTCCTCTATGGCACGCAACACGGTTTCGCGCGGCGTCACGTAGTGGCTCGACGGATAGACGGTAAAGCGCGGGATCTTCTGGCGCACGCGCCCGGTGAGCGGATCGAAGAACAGCAGCGAGTCGATCTCGTCGTCGAACATGTCGACGCGCACCGCCAGTTCGGCATGCTCGGCCGGGAAGATGTCGAGCGTGTCGCCGCGCACGCGGAAGGTGCCGCGCTGGAAATCGGTCTCGTTGCGGGTGTACTGCATGGCGATCAGGCGCGCGATCACGTCGCGCTGGCTGATCTTGTCGCCCGTGCGCAGCGTCAGGATCATCTTGTGGTATTCGGACGGGTTGCCGATACCGTAGATGGCCGAGACCGTGGCCACGATGATGGTGTCGCGCCGCTCCAGCAGGCTCTTGGTGGCCGACAGCCGCATCTGCTCGATATGCTCGTTGATCGAGGAGTCTTTCTCGATGAACAGGTCGCGCTGGGGCACGTACGCTTCGGGCTGGTAGTAGTCGTAATAGCTGACGAAGTACTCCACCGCGTTGCGGGGGAAGAACTCGCGGAATTCCGAGTACAACTGCGCCGCCAGCGTCTTGTTGGGCGCGAACACGATGGCGGGACGCCCCATGCGGGCGATCACGTTGGCCATGGTGAAGGTCTTGCCCGACCCGGTCACGCCCAGCAAGGTCTGGTACGACAGGCCGTCTTCCACGCCCTCCACCAGCTGGCGGATGGCCTCGGGCTGGTCGCCGGCGGCCTCATAGGGCTGGTAGAGCTGGAACGGCGAGCCGGGGAAGGTCGCGAACTTCTCTTCGTCCAGCGCGGGCGCGACTTCAACAAGATTCGACATAGGCTGCTAGGGAAAACCTCAGGAAAACGGGCGGATACGCTAGAATCTTGGGGTTGGCGGCCAGGTATCAAGATGGGGGCCGCCGGCACTCTCCAGCGCAGTCCGGAGCATTCTACGCCCTCCCGTTTTGTTACATAGCTGACCACGAGATCCCAAATGAGTTTGTTTTCTGCCGTCGAGATGGCCCCGCGCGACCCGATTCTGGGCCTGAATGAAGCCTTCAATGCCGACACCCGTGCGACCAAGGTCAATCTGGGCGTGGGCGTGTACTTCACCGACGAAGGGAAAATCCCTCTGCTGCGCGCAGTGCAGGAAGCCGAAAAGGCCCGCCTGACCACCGCCACCCCGCGCGGCTACCTGCCGATCGAAGGCATCGCCGCCTACGACCAGGCCGTGCAGACCCTGCTGTTCGGCAAGGAATCGCCGCTGATCACCGAAGGCCGCGTTGTGACGGCCCAGGCTCTGGGCGGCACGGGCGCGCTGAAGATCGGCGCCGACTTCCTCAAGCGCCTGTATCCGGATGCCAAGGTCGCCATCAGCGACCCGAGCTGGGAAAACCACCGCGCCCTGTTCGAGGCCGCCGGGTTCCCCGTGGTCAACTATGCGTACTACGACGCGCCCAGCCACGGCCTGAATTTCGCCGGCATGGTCGAGTCACTCAAGTCCTACCCCGCCAACACCATCGTGGTGCTGCACGCCTGCTGCCACAACCCGACCGGGGTCGACCTGTCGGCCGAGCAATGGCAACAGGTGGTGGGCCTGATCAAGGACCGCAACCTGATTCCCTTCCTCGACATGGCCTACCAGGGCTTTGCCGAGGGCATCGAGCCGGACGGCGCTGCGGTGCGCCTGTTCGCGGACTCCGGCCTGCCCTTCTTCGTCTCCAGCTCCTTCTCGAAGAGCTTCTCGCTGTATGGCGAGCGCGTGGGCGCGCTGTCGATCGTGACCACGGGCAAGGAAGAAGCCCAGCGCGTGATGTCGCAGGTCAAGCGCGTCATCCGCACCAACTACTCCAACCCGCCCACGCACGGCGGCACCGTGGTCGCTACCGTGCTGAACAGCCCCGAACTGCGCGCCATGTGGGAGCAGGAGCTCGGCGAGATGCGCGACCGCATCAAGCTGATGCGCCATGCGCTGGTGGACAAGCTGGCCGCCAAGGGCGTGCCGGGCGACTTCTCCTTCGTCAAGGCCCAGCGCGGCATGTTCTCGTACTCGGGCCTGACCTCGGCCCAGGTGGACATCCTGCGCAACGAGCACGGTATCTACGCCGTCGGCACCGGCCGCATCTGCGTGGCGGCGCTGAATAGCCGCAACATCGATGCGGTGGTCGACGCGATCGCGGCTGTGTTGTAAGAAGGCCCGGCAAAAGCGACGAAAAGGCGACTTCGGTCGCCTTTTTTGCATCTGACGTCCAAAATTTGCGTTCTTTTACGTTTGTCAGCGAGATGTACAGTACTTGTCCTATTGTCTTTTCCCGTTGCAGGCGTACCTTAGCGTATATGCTGCAACGCACGATCGTTCGCAAACGCGCATAATCAGCCACAGTCGGTAACACGTTAGCAACGACAGCAACGTCAGCAGCGTGAATAGTATCTTTGCGTCACATTTTTAACGTCAAGGCGTTGAATTCCAGCTTCGCCCCCAGCCTGATAGGTATCCGTCATGCTTTACCAGCTGCATGAGTTCCAGCGCTCGATGCTGCACCCGCTTACCGCGTGGGCGCAGGCCACGGCCAAGACTTTCACCAATCCACTGAGCCCGCTCTCGCTGGTACCCGGCGCCACGCGCCTGGCAGCCGGCTATGAACTGCTGTACCGGCTCGGCAAGGAATACGAGAAGCCTGCATTCGACATCAAGTCGGTCCGCTCCAACGGGCGCGACATCCCGATCGTCGAGCAGACCATCGTCGAGAAGCCGTTCTGCAAGCTGGTGCGCTTCAAGCGCTATGCCGACGATCCCGAGACCATCAAGCTGCTCAAGGACGAGCCGGTGGTGCTGGTGTGCGCCCCGCTGTCGGGCCACCATGCCACGCTGCTGCGCGACACCGTGCGCACCCTGCTGCAAGACCACAAGGTCTACGTGACCGACTGGCTCGATGCACGCATGGTGCCGATCGACCAGGGCACCTTCCACCTGTCGGACTACATTCACTACATTCAGGACTTCATCCGCCATATCGGCGCGGAGAACCTGCATGTGATCTCGGTGTGCCAGCCGACGGTACCGGTGCTCGCGGCCATCTCCCTGCTGGCCTCGGCCGGCGAGAAGACGCCCAAGACCATGACCATGATGGGCGGCCCCATCGACGCGCGCCGCAGCCCGACCGCGGTGAATTCGCTGGCGACCAACAAGTCCTTCGAGTGGTTCGAGAACAACGTGATCTACACGGTGCCGGCGAACTACCCCGGCCATGGCCGCAAGGTCTATCCCGGCTTCCTCCAGCATGCCGGCTTCGTGGCGATGAACCCGGACCGCCACCTGTCCTCGCACTATGACTACTACCTGAACCTGGTCGAGGGCGACGCCGACGACGCGGAAGCCCATGTCCGCTTCTATGACGAGTACAACGCGGTGCTCGACATGGCCGCCGAGTATTACCTCGACACGATCCGCGAAGTGTTCCAGGAATTCCGCCTGGCCAACGGCACGTGGGAAATCGACGGCCAGCCAGTACGCCCGCAGGACATCAAGGGCACCGCGCTGCTGACCATCGAGGGCGAGCTGGACGATATCTCGGGTGCCGGCCAGACCGCCGCGGCGCACGAGCTGTGCGCCGGCATCCCCAAGGCCCGCAAGCAGCACATCAACGCGCTCAAGTGCGGCCACTACGGTATCTTCTCCGGCCGTCGCTGGCGCGAGGAGATCTACCCGGAACTGCGCGACTTCGTGCTCAAGTACCGTTGAGCCACCGCCCGGTCCCGCGCAAACAAGAACGCCCGCGTTTCACCGCGGGCGTTTTTCATTCGTTTCCGGTCCTCCGGACCGTGCCTGGCGCAAAGGCTCAGCGCCGTTCCAGGTAGGACAGCAGCATGTCGGTATGCAACTCGGCAAAACGCTCGTGTTCGTCCTGCGAGGCCACGTCCCGGCCAATCACCGCGCTGATCGTGTAGCGGTTGGACAGCACGTAGTAACCCAGCGCCGAGATCGTCAGGTAGAGCTGCGGCACGTCGACGTTATCGCGGAACACGCCCTGGCGCTGACCCCGCTTGACGATGTCCGCCAGCACATTGACCACCGGATTGATCAGCTGGTGCAGTTGCGTGGACTTCTTCAGGTGCCGGGCCTCATGGAGGTTCTCGCTGTTGACCAGCCGGATGAACTCCGGATTGCGGTAATACCAGTCCCAGACGAAGCGGGCCAGCGTGCGGACCGCCGCGACGGGATCCTCGTCGACGATGTGCAATTGCTCCTCGGCAGCGCGAAACTCTGCGTATTGCCGCTCCAGCACGGCAAGGAACAGGCCCTCTTTGCTGCCGTAGTAGTAATACAGCATGCGCTCATTGGTCTCCGCGCGACGGGCGATCTGGTCGACGCGCGCGCCGGCCAGCCCGCCCTTGGCGAACTCTTCTGTGGCGGCATCGAGGATGCGGCGGCGCGTTCCCTCCGGGTCCCGCTTTGTTCTGGTTTCGTTTTGCATGCGACGGCTGGTGAATCGTTGCGCGGGATTATGGCACAGGGCAACCTGCGCGCAGCGGCCCCCGCGGAGGGCGCATCATCGCGCGTTTCTGCGCTGCGGCGAAATCGGGGATAATCCCTGCCGCGCGCCCGCTCCAGCCGGCCAGACCACCGGCACGAAAAGAGAGCGGCGCCATGCCGCACCCGCAAACCCCAAAATGCTGTCGTGACCGCCACCCCCCTTACCCTCGCCGATCGCCTCGAAGCCCTGCTGCCGCAGACCCAGTGCACCAAGTGCGGCTTCGACGGTTGCCGTCCCTATGCCGAAGCCATGGCTGCCGGCGAAGCGGCGTGCAACCGCTGCCCGCCTGGCGGCGAAGAAGGCATCGGCCGCCTCGCGGCGCTGCTCGGCACGCCGGCGCTGCCGCTGGACCCGGAGCGCGGCGTGGAACAGCCGCGCGCGCTGGCGCTGATCGACGAAACCCTGTGCATCGGCTGCACACTGTGCATCCAGGCCTGCCCGGTCGACGCCATCGTGGGCGCGCCCAAGCAGATGCACACCGTGCTGGCGGACTGGTGCACCGGTTGCGATCTGTGCGTGGCGCCCTGCCCGGTCGACTGCATCGCCATGGTTCCCGTGACCGCGGAGCGCACCGGCTGGGCCGCGTGGTCGCAGGCGCAGGCCGACGAGGCCCACGCGCGCTACGTGGCGCGCCGCGCCCGCCTGGTGCGTGAGCAGGACGAGAACGATGCCCGCCTGGCGGCCAAGGCCGCCGCCAAGCTCGAAGCGCTGCAGGCCGAAAACGCCCAGAGCGAGCAAGAGCGCCAGGCCCAGGCACGCAAGCAGGCCATCATCCAGGCCGCCATCGAGCGCGCGCGCCTCAAGCAGCAGGCCGTCAAGCCCCGCAATACGGAGAATGTCCCGCCCGCCGTGCAGGCCCAGATCGATGCCGCCGAAGCCCGCCGCGCCAAGGCCGGCCTCGTCGCCCCGGACCAGACCGGCCCGGATGCCCCGCCCGGGACCAACCCAGCCACCAAGGACGAATGAACGCCGCCAAGTGCCGCGCCCTGTTCGAAACACTGCGCGAAGTCAACCCGACCCCTGCCACCGAGCTGGAATACAGCTCGCCGTTCGAGCTGCTGATCGCCGTGCTGCTGTCGGCGCAGGCCACCGACGTGGGCGTGAACAAGGCTACCCGCAAGCTCTACCCGGTTGCGCACACGCCGCAGCAGATGCTCGATCTCGGCGAGGACGGGCTGATCGAGTACATCAAGACCATCGGCCTCTACAAGACCAAGGCCAAGCACGTCATCGCGACCTGCCGCATCCTGGTCGAGCAGCATGGCGGCCAGGTGCCGCGCGACCGCGAAGCCCTGGAGGCACTGCCGGGGGTCGGCCGCAAGACCGCCAACGTGGTGCTCAACACCGCTTTTGGCGAAGCCACCATCGCAGTCGATACCCATATCTTCCGGGTGGCCAACCGCACCGGCCTGGCGCCCGGCAAGAACGTGCAGGTCGTGGAGCACAAGCTGCTCAAGGTGGTACCGCACGAGTTCCTGCACGATGCGCACCACTGGCTGATCCTGCACGGGCGCTATGTGTGCAAGGCGCGCAAGCCGGAATGCTGGCATTGCGCGATCGAACCGCTTTGCGAATTCCGGCCGAAGACCGAGGCACCCAAGGTCTAGCATCCCCGCGAGAATGCAAAAGGCCCCCGCAGGGGCCTTGATGCGAGCAGCCTGGGCGCGAGGCTCAGACCACGCGGCAAGCCTCGTCGAACGACAGGCGCGGGCTGCGCGGGAACAGCTTGTCTGCTTCGCCGTAGCCCAGGTTGCAGAGGAAGTTCGCCGACCACTTGCCGTCGGGGAAGAACGCCGCGTTGACCTTGGCCGCGTCGAAGCCCCCCATCGGGCCGCAATCCAGGCCGAGCGCACGTGCCGCCAGGATGAAATAACCGCCTTGCAGCGAGCTGTTCACCAGGGCATCGCGAGCGATCTTTTCCGGCTGGCCTGCGTACCACGAGCGGGCATCGGCATGCGGGAACAGCTTGGGCAGCTGGTCGTGGAAAGCGTTGTCGAAGGCGACGATGGCCGTTACCGGCGCGGAACGGGTCTTGTCGACGTTGCCGGGAGCGACGCATTCGACCAGGCGGGCCTTCTCCGCGGCGCTTTTCACGAAAACGATGCGGGCGGGCGAGCTGTTGGCGGCCGTCGGGCCAAACTTCATGGCGTCATAGATCTGATGAAGCGTGGCATCGTCCACCTTGCGGTCTTGCCACACGTTGTGGGTGCGGGCTTCGGTGAACAGCTGGGCGATGGCTGCCTGGTCGATCGATTTCATGCGTCGGTTCCTGAACGAGAGGTGAGAGCCGGATTGTATCGAAGACGCCGCCCCGTCCCTCCAAGCGATTTGAGCAAGGGATTCAATTCTGTTGTACTTGCTCGGCGCCGCTACCCTTGCGCGTCAGCCACAGCACGCCGGCCAGGATCAGCGCGCCGCCCAGCGCCTGGGTCAGCCCGACCTGCTCGCCCAGCAAAAGCGCCGCCAGCACCACCGTCACGACCGGCTCCAGCGTCGACAGCATGGAAGCGCGCGCTGCGCCAAGGCGCTGCAAGCCGGCAAAGAAGGTCAGGATGGCCAGCACGGTCGAGAGCAGCGCGATCGCCAGCAGCGCCAGCCAGCCCCCCGCGGTTTGCGGGAACTGCGGCGGCGCCCCGGCCCCGGCGCGCAGGATGCCGACGGCGATATAGACCAGTGCCGCAGCCGTGCACACCACGGTGGTGGTGGCGAGCGGGTTGACGCCAGCCGTGATGCGCGCGCCCACGATGATGTACACCGAGTAGATCACAGCCGAGGCCAGTCCGAGCGCGATCCCCAGCGCCGAACCCTGGCCGCCGCCGACCGTCAGGCCGGCGCCCACCGAACACAGCACCAGCGCGATCACCGACGCCGCGCCCAGGCGCTCCTTGAGGAACACCGCGGCGAGGATGGTGACGAAGAGCGGGTACAGGTAGAGCAGCAATGCCACCAGGCTTGCCTGGGCATGATTGAGCGCCGTGAAGAAGCAGAACGACTGGCCGACATAGCCGATGCCGCCCATCGCCGCGAGCGCCAGGACCTTGCGCCAGCCAGGCAGGCCGACTCCGCGCGCCCGCATGGCCAGCGCCAGCGCGCCGGCCGCCAGCGTGAAACGCACCGCCAGCAAGCCATAGACATCGGATCCGGCATCGTAGGCAAAGCGGGCGAAGATCGCCATGGCGCCAAAGGCGCTGGCCGAAAGCGCGATCAGCAGCACCCCGGCGAGCTGCTCGCGTACGTTGCGGCCGGCTTGGAGACTGTCGGGGGAGGAGCGGGAAACGGACATGTCGGCGTGTGGATTCGGTCTTCCGGCGGGCGCCGGGCAAGCCGCATTCTATGCCGTGCAAATGCCGCGCGGGGCCGGATCCATGCCGGCGGCAATCGGGCGGCAATCGGGCGGGCGGCGCCGGTGCCGCCCTGCGGCGGAGGCCGGCCTCGTTTACAATGACGCCATCATGTTCAATCCCTCCCGCGAAGAAGTCCGCCGTTTTTTCTGCGATGCATGGCAGAAGCAGCGCGCAGGCAGCGTCCTCACCCCGCTTGAAGCCATTGCCGTCGACTGGATCGGCGAGCATCCCGAGTATCAGAACCTGCTGACCGACACGGAAGGCGCGCTCACTCAGGACTACACCCCCGAAGGCGGCCAGACCAATCCTTTCCTGCACCTGGCCATGCATTTGTCGATCGCCGAACAGGTATCGATCGACCAGCCGCCCGGCATCCGTCGCGCCTACGAGGCGCTGGCCCAGCGCCTCGACTCGCCGCATGAGGCGCATCACCAGGTCATGGAATGCCTGGGCGAGATGCTCTGGGAGGCGCAACGCACCGGCCTGCCGCCCGACGGCGAGAATTACATTGCCTCGGTCCAGCGCCGCGCCATGCGGTAGCGCCAGCAGCGTCTTGCCATGCCGGGCTTCCCGGCGGCGTACAAATCATCACAAAGTCGGCGCGCCGGGCATGTTAGGCTTTACCGCGTCGCAATAGATCATGCCGCGCTTGCATCACCTTTCCCGGGACCCGGGAAAACGCGCGCCGCTTCAACCACATGCAGCTTTGCACGCATAATGCCCGGACCGGCTCCTCGCCTGCGGTCCGGCGCCGGCTCGCACCGGCGACCCCGGCCCTGCTTCTCTCCCTTGCCCTCGCTGCCGCCTGGCCGCTGCCCAGCCGGGCAGCCATCGCGCTGCTGCAGCCACCGAAGGTGGTCGACGGCACCAGGCCGCTGACCCTGACCCTGCTGGTCAGCGCCGACAAAGCCAACCGGACGTTCCTGGTGCCGGAGGCCATCGACGTGGTCGCATCGGCGGACCTGCAGGCGCCGGTGCGCCTGCACTTGGAGCGCACGGCGCCTGGTGCCGCCACGATCCGGCTGCGCCAGGGCGAGCACCGCATCATCGAATACAGCGCGACCATCCCGCCCGCGCTGCGCGGGACCGTACGGCTGGATCCCGTCGATATCGATGCGGCGCCGGTACTGGTCACCCTGAACCGGGCGCCGCGCCCGGACGACCCGCCCGCGGCGCAGGTGGCGCAGGCCACGGCCGCCCCGGCCGGAAGCACGGCCGCCGCACCGACGCAGGGCGACCGCACCGCCACGCCTGCCGTCCCGGTCGTGCCAGTGGCCGCGTCGGCCGAGCCCGCGCCCGTCCAGACCGATTTGCGCGACCAGGGCCGGCTGACCTTCAACGATCCGATGTACTTCCTGGTCGGCGCGCATGACGGCGCCAACGCCAAGTTCCAGCTCAGCTTCAAGTTCCGCATCTTCGAGGGCGAAAACCCGTCTTCGCGCAGCCTGCTGGACAACCTCTACTTCGGCTACACGCAGTTCTCGCTGTGGGACCTGGCCGGAGACTCCCACCCCTTCCGCGACACCAATTACCGGCCGAGCCTGTTCTACTACCTGTCGGATACCGGGGTGCATAACCGCACGATCAGCCGTCTTTCGCTCGCCGCGGGCCTGGAGCACGAGTCCAACGGCCGCGACGGCGACCAGTCGCGCAGCATCAATACCGTCTTCGTCAAGCCGACCCTCTACCTGGGCGACTTGAGCAGCTGGCACTGGAGCGTATCGCCCAAGCTCTATTACTACCTGGAGAAGAACGACAACACGGATATCGCCAGCTACCGCGGCTACATGGACCTGAAGCTGGCCTACGGCAAGCCGGATTCATGGGAATTCGCGGCCACCATGCGCAAGGGCACGCAGAAGTACTATGGCAGCGTCGACGCCTCGGTGACCTATCCGCTCGCGCGGCTGATCCCGGGCACCGCGGGCTATCTGATGGCGGGCTATTTCGTCGGCTATGGCGAGAGCATGCTGGACTACAACCACAAGCTGCCGTGGCAATTCCGCCTCGGCTATGCCTTGTCGCGCTAGTCCCGCCGGGCAGCCCGCCACGCGCGCGGGCCGCGCTTCAGCCCGCCAGGGGCTTGCCGCTGGCCTTCAGGCGGGCATTGGCCACCGCCGCGGCGAACTGGCCATGACCGTGCCAGCCGGTGGCACGGCCGAGTTTCTTGCCCTTGTGGAAGAACATGAACACGGGGATTCCATGCAGGCCGAAGCGCCTGCCCAGTTCGGGGTGCGCGTAGACGTTGGCATGCAGCCAGTGCAGCTCTAGCGCGCGCACCGGCTCGGGATTGGCCAGCATGGCTTTCTTCGCCATTTCGCAATTGAAGCAGTCCACGCCCCAGAAGAACACGCACACCAGAGCATCATCGGCAGCCGCAATGGCGGCGTCGATATCGTCGCCGTTCACCTCGCGCATGCCGAAAGTTTCGAAGGCATGGTGATCCAGGTGCGGCGCCGCGTCGGCGGCGGCTTCGGCCGGCGCGCCGGCAGCGGACTTGTCTGACGAGGTAGACATAGGCTTCTCCAGCAATGAAAAACGCCCGGGCCAGTGGCACCGGGCGTTGCTCGTGCCGCCGGACAGGCGGACAACGAAAGCGATGCGCCGCCGTTACTTCGGGGCGGRCACCGTCACCAGCGCCGGACGCAGCACACGGTCGGCGATCGTGTAGCCGCGCTGCAGCACCGACACCACGGTATTGGGTTCCTGCGGCGCCGGCACCATCGAGATGGCCTGGTGGCGATGCGGGTCGAACTTTTCGCCGACCGGATTCAGCTCGACGATCTTGCCCTTCTCGAAGGCGCTGGTGAGCTGGCGCGCGGTCAGCTCCACCCCTTCGCGCAGCTTGGCGATGTCGCCGGAACCGTCGGCCAGCGCGGCCTGCAGGCTGTCCATCACCGGCAGCAGGTAGTCGGCGAAGCTCTCGATAGCGAACTTGTGCGCCTTGGCGACGTCTTCCTGGGCGCGGCGGCGGATATTCTCGCCCTCCGCGGTCGCCCGCAGGAACATGTCATAGTGCTCCTTGGCCTTGGCTTCGAGCGTGGCCAGCTGGGCGGTCACGTCCTCCGCGGCGGCGTTCTCGGCCTGGCCGGCCGGCGCGTTGTTCAGCTCCTCGCCGGCGGCCGCCGGCGGCGTCGTGGTGGATGGCGTCTGCTTCTGTTCTTCCATGTCGATCCGTATCAATACAAGGACGCGGCCGGCCTGGCGCTGGCCGCGGGTGGTAAATCGGCAAATGTATCCTGCAATTGGTGACAGGCATCCATTATTTCAAGAGTGCACCGCGCCGGGGCACTGAAACACACGGTTACAAAGAGGTGCACATGGAAATAGGGGCCATATTGCTTTGCTGCAGCGCACCCCCTAAGATGAAACCGTATAAAAATGACAAAAATACCGGGGTCGAAGATGCATCACAAGTCGGGCCACACTCGAAAGGTTAGCCATGCATAAGCTACCTGTTCTGACGGTCTTCCTTCTCGCCGCATTATCGGTGATGACAGTCTTTATCTGCCTCTCCGGCGCCTTCACGCCGCGAGACACCGAATACGGTAGTGGCAAGGCGGTCTTCAAACACTACATCGTTCCCTTCGTTCGCTGATCCAGGCCGGTGAGCCGCGGCGCCGCATGCGATGGCGCCGCTCGCCGCCTCCTGAGTCCTCTCGGCTCCCCGACTCTCAGCTCCCGAATCCGTCCAGCAGGCGGCGATCCCGCTTGGTCGGCCTGCCCTGCAGCCGCGAGGCCGGCTCCACGTTGAGCCGCCGGTTTTCCGCTTCCTCGCGTCGTCGCGCCTGGCTTGCCTGCGTCTCCGCATAGAGCGTCTGCGCCACCGTCGCCGACCCGCGCGCGCCGGCGATGCCCCTGACCAGCACTTCCCAGCGCTGCTGATGCGCCTCGAGCACGATGGTGTCGCCCGGCTTGACCTCGCGCGAGTTCTTGCAAGGCTGGCCGTTGACCTGCACCTTGCCACGCTCCACGGCCTCGGCCGCCAGCGAGCGGGTCTTGAAGAAGCGCGCGCACCACAGCCATTTGTCGATGCGCAGGCGCGCGTCAGCCTCGAAAGATACGTTCATTCTGTCATCTCCATGCCAGGGGCCGGCTTTGCCGCGCCCGTGTCACGCCGCAGCCCCGCGCATCTGGGCCTGGGTGCGGCGAGCCTCCAGTTCGTGCGGGTGCGGCAGCCGCAGCGGCCATCCCTGCAAGTGCTGCAAGCCGATCTCCGCCAGCCCGGCGATCCAGCTCTCGGCATCGTTGAGGCAGGGAATGTAATGGAACACCTTGCCGCCCGCCACCTGGAATTCGGAACGTCCTTCCATGCCGATCTCCTCCAGGGTCTCCAGGCAGTCGGCCGGGAATCCGGGGCAGAACACGTCGACCCGCCCGGTGCCGACCTTGCCCAACTCCTGCAGCGTGGGTGCCGTGTAGGGCTGCAGCCATTCCGCGCGGCCGAAGCGCGACTGGAAGGTAACCTGGTACTGGCCGGCTTGCAGGCCCAGCGCCTCGCCCAGCAGGCGGCCGGTCTTCAGGCATTCGCAATGGTAGGGATCGCCCAGTTCCAGGGTGCGCCGCGGCACCCCGTGGAACGACAGGATCAGCTTGTCCCCACGCCCGAAATCCGGCGTGCCGTGCTGCGCCCAGTATGCCCCCACCTGCTGGTGCAAGGCGGCAATATAGGCCGGATGGTCGTGAAAATGCTTGACCAGCCGCAATTCTGGCTGATTCCGCCAGGTCGCCAGCACGCGGAACGCTTCGTCGAACGCCGTGGCCGTGGTGGTGCCGGAGTACTGCGGATACAGGGGCAGCAGCAGGATGCGCTCGGTGCCCTGGCGGCGCAGCGCCTCCAGCACGGAAGCGATCGACGGGTTGCCATAGCGCATCGCGCACGCCACCGTCACTTCGTGGCCCTGCTGGCTGAGCAGCAATTGCAGGGCGTGGGCCTGGCGTTCGGTATGCACGAGCAGTGGCGAACCGGTCATCTGCGCCTCGCGCAGCCAGACCGACTCGTATTTCACCGCCGAGGCGCGCGAGCGCAACGGCAGGATGATGCCGTACAGGATCGGCAGCCAGGCAGCGCGCGGGATCTCCACCACGCGCGGATCGGACAGGAACTGCCTGAGATAGCTGCCGACGGCCTTCGGTGTCGGCGCATCGGGCGTGCCGAGGTTGATCAGCAGGATCGCCGTGCGCGGCGCCTGGCCATGCTGATAGGCCGGTTCGGGGGTAGTCGTCATGGTGTTTCCGGTGTGGCGGGGCGGGACGCGCCAAAGGCGCGCGGCCGCCGGGTCTCGCCGAGCAGACGGGAGGAGCGGAACAGGCAGTCGGTGAGACCGGCCCTGGCCAGCACTAGTTCTGGCTCAGCGCGCTGGACAATAGCCTCGCGGTGATGTCGACGATCGGGATCACCCGTTCGTAGGCCATGCGGGTGGGCCCGATCACCCCCAGCGTGCCGACGATCTGGCCGTCGACCTCGTAGGGCGCCGTGATGACCGCCATGTCTTCCAGCGGCACCAGCTTGCTCTCGCCGCCGATGAAGATCTGCACGCCCTGGGCGTGGCTGGAGACGTCGAGCAGCTTGAGCAGGCCGGTCTTGTGCTCGAACACGTCGAACAGCCGGCGCAGCTTTTCCATGCTGGAGGACAGGTCCTCCACCTCGAGCAGCTTGCGCTCGCCGGAAATGAAGACATGATTGTCTTCTTCCTCCGCCATGGCGCTGCTGCCCGCTTCCACCGCCGCCTGCATCAGCTGCGACATATCCATGCGCAAGGCCTGCAATTCCCCGCGCAGGTGGTCGCGCACATTGTCGAAGCTCATGCCGGCGTAGTGCGAGTTGATGAAATTCGCGGCCTCGACCAGTTGCGACGCCGTGTACGGCAGCTCGGTCTGGATGATGCGGTTCTGCACGTCTCCCTCGGGGGTGACGATGATCAGCAGGATGCGCTTGTCCGACAGCCGCATGAACTCGACCTGGCGAAACGCCTGCGCGCGCCGCGGGGTCATCACCACGCCGGCGAAATGCGACAGATTGGACAAGGTATGCGCCGCCGACGTGATCATCCGCTGCGGCCCGAGCTGCTGCCCGCGCAACTGGCCCAGGATCTTGCCGGTCAGCTCCGCCAGGTTGAGCGCGCTGTCCAGCGGCTGGGCGGTCAGCATGGTATCGACGAACAGCCGGTAGCCGCGCGGGGTCGGGATACGCCCCGCCGACGTGTGCGGACTGGTGATGAACCCCATTTCCTCCAGGTCCGACATCACATTGCGGATGGTGGCCGGGGACAGATCGAGACCGGAGTACTTCGACAAGGTCCGCGAACCCACGGGTTGCCCCTCGGCGATATAGCGCTCGATCAGGGTCTTGAGAAGCGTTTTCGCACGTTCATCCATGATGCACCCGATTTTACGCAGGTTTTACCCGTTCGGGCGGCTCGTGCACGCCCGCGCACGCCCGGACGTGCCGCCTTGCTGACAATGGTCGCGGCGGTATGGTCTAATCCGGGCATGTCTTCGCTCCCCACGCCCGGCGCCGCTCGCGCGCCCTTTCGCACCGTCGCCCTGATCGGCAGGTACGCCACCGCCGGCATCGAAGGCCCGCTGGAAGAGCTTGCCGCCTGCATCCTCAAGAACGGCCAGGATGTGGTGTTCGAGCGGGAAACCGCGCTGGCCACGGGCCTGACCGACTACCCGGCCCTGCCACCCGGCGAGATCGGCAAGCATGCCGACGTCGCCGTGGTGCTGGGCGGCGACGGTACCTTGCTGGGCCTGGCGCGCCAGCTGGCCGGCTTTCAGGTGCCGCTGATCGGCGTCAACCACGGGCGCCTTGGCTTCATGACCGACATCCCGCTGGAAGACGTGCATTCGGTGCTGCCCGACATGCTGGCCGGACGTTATGAATCCGAGACCCGCATGCTGCTGGAGTCGCAGGTGGTGCGCGACGACGGCGTGATCTTCTCCGCGCTGGCCTTCAACGACGTGGTGGTCAACCGCTCCGGCATCTCGGGCATGGTGGAGCTGGCGGTCTCGGTGGACGGCTACTTCATGTACAACCAGCGTTCGGACGGCCTGATCGTGTCCACGCCGACCGGCTCCACGGCCTACGCCCTATCCGCCGGCGGACCGATCCTGCACCCCACGCTGTCCGGCCTGGTGCTGGTGCCGATCGCCCCGCACGCGCTGTCCAACCGCCCGATCGTGCTGCCGCATGACGCCGAGGTGTCGATCGAGGTGGCCACCGCGCGCGACGCCAGCGTCAACTTCGACATGCAGTCGCTGACCTCGCTGCTGCCCGGCGACCGCATCGTGGTGCGGCGCTCGGCCAAGACCGTCCACCTGCTGCACCCGCTCGGCTACAACTATTACGCCACGCTGCGCAAGAAGCTGCACTGGCACGAGTACCCGAGCGAAGACAACCGGCTCTGATCCGGCGCGGTCGCAGCCCACCGCGACCATGCCGGCCGGCGCCTCCCGCAGACCGCCCCCCAACCTGACCCTGACCCGTCGCCCACGATGCTGCGCAGCCTGTCCATCCGCGATTTCGTCATCGTCGACACGCTCGACCTCGACTTTACCCCGGGCTTTACCGTGTTCACCGGCGAGACCGGCGCCGGCAAGTCGATCCTGATCGACGCGCTGGCGCTGGTGCTGGGCGAGCGCGCCGACGCCGGCGTGGTGCGCGAGGGCGCCGCCCGCGCCAGCATCAGTGCCACCTTCGCCACGCCGCCCGGGCTCGACGCCTGGCTGGCCGAGCATGACCTGACCGGCGACGACGGCACGGTGCTGCTGCGCCGCACGGTCGATGCCGGCGGACGCGGCAAGGCCTTTATCAACGGCGCCGCCGCTACGCTGGGCCAGCTGCGCGAGATCGGCGACCGCCTGGTCGACATCCACGGCCAGCATGCCCACCAGTTGCTGCTGCGCCCGGACGCCCAGCGCCTGCTGCTCGATGCCCACGCCGGCCTCACCGCGCAGGCCGGCGCGGTCGCCGAGGCGTGGCGTTCGTGGCGCGCCTGCGTGCGCCAGCGCGAGACAGTCGAGCACCATTCGCGCGAGATGGCGCTCGAGCGCGAGCGCCTCGAATGGCAGGTCGGCGAGCTGGAGAAGCTCGCGCCGCAGGCCGGCGAATGGGAAGACATCCAGGCCGAATACAACCGTCTTTCCCACGCCGCCGGCCTCATCGAAGGCAGCCGCGCCGCGCTGGAAGCGCTGTCCGAAGCCGACGGCTCGGTGCTCTCCACGCTCAACAGCGTGGTGCAGCGCCTGCGCCAGCTGGCCGACGTCGACCCGGCCCTGGGCGATGTGCTGGCGGCGCTGGACCCGGCCCAGGTCCAGGTCGAGGAAGCCGCGCACTCGCTCAACCGCTATGTCGACCGGCTCGATCTCGACCCGGAGCGCCTGCAGGTGGTGGAGGCGCGCATGCAGGCGCTGCACACCACCGCGCGCAAGTACCGCCTGCCGCCCGAGCAACTGCCCGACGAGCTGCAGGCCCGCCGCCAGCAGCTCGACGACCTGCAGTCCGCCCAGGACCTGAACAAGGTGATGGCGCGCGAGGCTGCCGCCCGCGCCGCCTACCTGACCATCGCCCAGCACCTCGGCGCGGCCCGCAAGGTGGCCGCCGAGAAACTCTCCGCCGCCGTAACGGAAGCCATGCAGGGCCTGTCGATGGCCGGCGGCAGTTTCGCCGTGTCCCTGCACCCGCTCGAGGAAGGCCAGAGCCACGGCCTGGAGCAGGTCGAGTTCCTGGTCGCGGGCCATGCCGGCGTCAGCGCGCGCCCGCTGGCCAAGGTGGCCTCCGGCGGCGAACTGGCCCGCATCAGCCTGGCAATCTCCGTCATCACCAGCGAAGCCGCGCCCACGCCGACCCTGATCTTCGACGAGGTCGACACCGGCATCGGCGGCGCGGTGGCCGAAGTGGTCGGCCGGCGCCTGCAGGAACTGGGCCGTGCGCGCCAGGTGCTGTGCGTGACCCACCTGCCGCAGGTGGCCGCGCAGGCCGGCGCCCATCTGCTGGTCAGCAAGGAAACCAGCGAGCGCGGCGCACAGGGATCGGTCACCCGCTCCCGCATCCGCGCGCTCGACGCCGCCGGCCGCGTAGTCGAGACCGCCCGCATGCTCGGCGGGTCCACCGTGACCGCTACCACCATGCAGCACGCCGAGGAAATGCTCGCGCAAGGCGCGCGCAGCAGCGCCGGCCCGGCCCGCGAAGCGCGCCGGTCACGCCGCGCCGCCAGCTGACGGCGCCCGTCCTCCGGCCCAGTAACCACACAGGAGTCTTCCATGTCCCTCGGCAAGCAGCCGCACTCCCGCAAACCGGCCCGTCCGCTGCGCCTGACCGCCGCCTGCGGCGCGCTGGCCCTGCTGGCGCTCGCCACGCTGAGCGCCTGCCAGGCCCAGCGCCCGTCCGCGCCGCCGGCCAACAGCATCAGCGCCGACCGTGCCGTGGGCGACATCATGGTGCGCTTCACCGCGCCGCCGGTGATCGCCTCCGAAGACGCCGGGCGCCTGCTCGAATCCATCGCCGGGCCGATCCGCTTCGTGGTCAAGCGCCCCATGTCGGGCGGCGTCTGGCTCGTCACGGCGATCTCCGCCTCGGCCGACGCCACGCTCGACCAGGCCGTGGCCACCCTGCGCACCGCGCCGCGCATCGAGACCGCCGAGCCCGACCGCGTGCTCAAGCCCAACCGCACCCAGCCCATCGGCCGCGACATGCAGCCGGGCTGACGCTGCCGGACGGCGCGTTTCATGCCATTGTCAGCTTGCCGTAGTCGAATGCGGGCACTCGGACGTTGAGCTATCTTGAAGTTTTGTCGCTGTAACCGAGGTTTCCGGCGCAATCGCGCAAATGTAGTTTCCGGGGTGCTCCGGCGGGGTGCTCCGCCGCGGTCGGTCCGACGCGGACAAACGGGAGGAGGCAGACATGCAGCAACCGTTTCAGCATCGGAATGGCAGGACCTCGCATCTGGCACGGCGCGCCACCGCGCTGCTGGCGCTGGGCGCCAGCCTCTGGCTTGGCGCACCGGTCACCGCCGGCGCGGCCCCTGACCCGGCGGCGCGCCCGGCGCCACGCTACAGCGGCAACTTCATCGTGCGCTGGCGCGATGGCGCCACCGCCACCGGCACTGCCAGCGACAGCGCCACCACCGGGTCGCAATCCGAGCGCATGCTGAGTGTGCGCCAGAGCACCGGCGTGGCGCTCTCCGTGAAGCGCCAGATGGGCGGCAGCCTGCAACTGCTGAGCGTCGGCGACGCCGACGCCGCCGACCCCGAGGCCACCGCGGCCCGCCTGCGGCAGGACCCGCGCATCGCCGAGGTGGTGCCTGACCGCTGGCTGCGCCTGCACGACACCACGCCCAACGATCCCCAGTTCGCCCTCAACCAGCCCTACCTCAACACGCCCGCCGTGGTCGTGGGCGGCGTCAACCTGCCGCCCGCGTGGGACCGCACCCGCGGCAGCAGCAACCTGGTGATCGCGGTGCTCGATACCGGCTACCTACCCCACCCGGATCTCGCCAGCCGCATCGTGCCGGGCTTTGACTTCATTACCGACCCGGCCATCGCCAACGACGGCGACGGCCGCGACGCGAATGCCATCGACTCGGGCGATGGCGTACCGGCCGGCTTCACCTGCCCCGGCACCTCCACACCGACCACTACCGCCACCAACAACAGCTGGCACGGCACCCGCGTGGCCGGCACGCTGGGCGCGCTCACCAACAACGGGCAGGATATCGCCGGCGTGGACTGGAACGCCCGCATCCAGCCGGTGCGCGTATCGGGGCGCTGCGGCGCGCTGCTGTCCGACACTGTCGACGGCATGCGCTGGGCCGGCGGCCTGACCGTGCCGAACATAGCCAACAACCCCACGCCGGCGCGCGTGATCAACGTCAGCCTGGGCGGCGGCACCTGCTCCAGCGTCGAGCAGCAGGCCGTGAACGACCTCGCCGCCAACGGCGTGGTCGTGGTCGCCGCCACCGGCAACAGCGCCGGCGCGGTCGAAGCGCCGGCCGACTGCAGCGGCGTGGTCGCCGTCACCGCGCACGTCAACGACGGCGAGAACGCCAGCTATGCGAATGTGGGGCCGAAGGTCTCGCTGAGCGCGCCGGGCGGCGGATGCGGCAACTCCAAGGTGGTCACCAATCCCAACACCGGCGTCGCCTCATGCACGGTCTCGCAGTCGTTCATCCGCACCATATCCAATGACGGCACCACCACGCTGGGCAACTACGTCCTGACCAATTCCCAGGGCACCAGCTTCGCCGCGCCGCTGGTGTCGGGCGTGGCCGCGCTGATGCTCTCGGTCAACCCGGCATTGACGCCCGCGCAGGTCCTCGCCGCGCTGAAGAGCTCGGCGCGCCCGCACCCCGCGAACACCTATTGCACGCTGCCCGCCAACACCGGTATTTGCGGCGCCGGCCTGCTCGACGCCAATGCCGCGGTGATCGCGGCCGCGCAGGTCACGGCGAGCCCCCCGCCCACGACCAGCACGCCTTCGGGCGGCGGTGGCGGCGGCGCGCTGTCGTGGCCGCTCGCGCTCGGGCTGTGCGGCCTGGGCCTGCTGGCAGGCTGGGCCGCACGCCGCCGCGGACAGGCCTCGCCGCGCTGACCGCACGGCGGGCGCATGCGCAAGAGTCAGGCGGCCGGCGTCGTGCCGCGCCGCCGCTGCCACCACTCCTGCGCCAGCCACAGCGCCAGGCCGGCCAGCGCGCCGGCGGCATGCGAGACGCGCACCACGCCGAAGCCCCATTGAGGATCGAATACCACCGGCGCCAGCCACGACTGTTCCAGCCAGGTCTTCACCAGCACGCCAAGGCAGAGCATCACGCCGATGCCGCGCGACCAGCCGTCGCCCTGTAGCAGGCGCAGGCCGCCCCACAGCGCCAGCCCGTGCAGCGCGCCGGACAGCCCGCCGTACCAGCCCACCGAAGGCACCCGGCAGAGCACCAGTTGCACCGCCACGCCGCAGGCCACCAGCACGGCAAGCATGGCGAGCGTGCGGGCCTCGCGCCCGACCAGCAGCAGCAGGCCCGCTGTCGCCAGCAGGTCTGCCAGCCAGTGGCGCCAGCCGAGATGGACCCACATTGCGGTCAACAGGCGCCACCATTGCCCGCTGGCGCCCTGCCCCATCACCGCATCGCGCAGGTAAAGCCCGTGGGCGTGCAGCCAGGGGATGAAGGTGAATGCCGCGCTGAGCGCGGCGACGGCGGCAATGGCYGCGATGGCGGCCAGCACGCCAGGCGTGCCCTGCCCGCCCGGCCGGTGCCCGGCGACGGCCGGAGCCGGCGTCAATTGCCGCCGGCTCCGGCCGGCTCGCCGAAGACCGCCTGCCACAGCGCGCGCACGTGCGCCACCGGCGCCGCCACGTCGCCCGATGCCACGCGCGCCTGGTCGTGCCCGTCGAGGCGCAGCTGATGCTGGCGGGCGCGGAAGATGCGGTAGGCATCGCCCACCTCGCGCGCCAGCGTGGCATCGATCAGGCCCAGCTCTCCCGCGGTGCGCAGCAGCGCGATATTGCCGGCGTTGCGCGTCAGCTCGGGATGGTCGTGGCTGTGCAGCAGCACCAGGTATTGCACGGTGAACTCGATGTCGACCATGCCGCCGCGGTCGTGCTTGAGATCGAACAGGCCGCCAGCGTTGGGATGGCCGTCCGCCACCTTGCGCCGCATCGCGGTGATCTCGCCGCCGAGCGTGGCGGCGTCGCGCGGCTGCCGCAGGACTTCGTCGCGCAGGCTCTCGAAATGCGCGCCGATCTCCGGCTCGCCCGCGCAGAAGCGCGCGCGCGTGAGCGCCTGGTGCTCCCACACCCAGGCGGTGTTGTCGCCTTCGCGCTGCTGGTAGCGGCGAAAGCCTTCGAAGCTCGTCACCAGCAGGCCCGCCTCGCCGTTGGGCCGCAGGCGCGTGTCCACGTCGAACAGCGTGCCGGCCGCGGTATGGCTGGTCAGCCAGGTGATCAGCCGGCGCGCGTAGGCGGTGTAGATGTCGGGCGCGCGCTCGTGTTCGTCCTCGTAGAGGAAGATGATGTCCAGGTCGGACGCATAGCCGAGCTCCTTGCCGCCCAGCTTGCCGTAGGCAATCACGGCAAAGCGCGGCTGCTCGCGGTGACGCGTGGCCAGCTGGCGCCATACCGCCTGCAGCGTGACCTCGAGCATGGCGTCGGCCAGGTCGGACAGGCGGTCCGCGATCTGCTCCACCGTCAGCATGCCCTGCAGGTCCTGCAGCAGGATGCGGAAGGTCTCGGCATGGTGTTCGCGGCGCAGGATGTCCATCTGCGCCTCGATCTGGCCGTCGGCGGCGTCGAGGCGCGCGGCCAGGCGGGCGCGGAATCCTTTCCAGTCCTGCGCGCCCGCCAGCGCGTCGCTGTCGAGCAGTTCGTCGAGCAGTTGCGGGTGGCGCGTCAGGTAGGCCGCGGCCCAGCTCGACGCGTGCAGCGTGTCGGCCACGCGCGCCATCGCTTGCGGATACTCCGACAGCAGCGAGAGATAGGATGCGCGCCGGCTGATGGCCTCGAGAAAATCGACAAAGCGCGCGATGGTGCTGTCGGCATCGCTCTGGCGCGCGGCCAGGTCCAGCGCCCGGTTGACCAGCAGGTCGAAGCGCACCCGGCTCTGCTCGGACAGCGCGCGGTAGCGCAGCGACGCGCCGGTCGCGCGCAGCCGGTCGAGCAGGCCGGTGCAATCGGTGAAGCCGGCCTTGGCCAGGCGCTCGCATGGCGGTTCGTCCTGCTCCTCCTGGATCAGCGCGGGCCACAGCGCCTCGCACGGCTCGTTGACCTGGTCGGGGTCGGAGAAGGTGGCCTCGAACTGCTGCGCCACCGGGTCCTGCAGCGAAGCCAGCCGCTCCAGCAAGGCCGGCCAGTCGGCGCAGCCCATCATGCCGGCCACGGCCTGCTGCTCTTCCTCGGTGGTGGGCAGGTGGTGGGTCTGCGCATCGTCCCGGTATTGCAGGCGGTGCTCGAGCTGGCGCAGGAAGCGGTAGGCGTTGGCCAACTGCTCGGCCTGGCCGGCCGGCAGCAGGCCATGCTCCACCGCCACCACCAGCACTTCCAGCGTGGGCCGTATGCGCAGCGCGGGATCCTGCCCGCCGCGGATCAGCTGGAATACCTGGGCCATGAACTCGATCTCGCGGATGCCGCCGCGGCCCAGCTTGATATTGAAGGCGCGCTGGTTGACGCGCTGCCCGCCGCCCGGCGCCGCGAGGCCGCCGCTGCGCTTGGCCGCCTCGGCGCGGATCTGCGCATGCAGCGAGCGGATGGCGGCAATCACGCCGTAGTCCAGGTAGCGGCGAAAGACGAAGGGGCCGGTCAGGCTGGCAAGCTGCGCCGCGGCGCGCCCGGCGTGCGGCGTGTCCTGCGCCGACACCACGCGCCCCTTGATCCAGGCATAGCGCTCCCATTCGCGCCCCTGCACCACCAGGTACTGCTCGAGCATGCCGAAGCTGCACGCCAGCGGGCCGGCGTCGCCGTTGGGACGCAGGCGCATGTCGACGCGAAACACATAGCCATCGGCGGTGACCTCGGCCAGCAAGTTGATCAGGCGGCGGCCGAGGCGGATGAAGTATTCATGGTTGGACAGGCTGCGCTGGCCGCCGCGCGTGTCGCCGTCCTCGTCGTAGAGGAAGATCAGGTCGATATCGGACGACACATTGAGCTCGCGCCCACCCAGCTTGCCCATGCCGACCACCACCAGCTCCTGCACCTCGCCGCTGGATTCGCCGACCGGACGGCCATAGGTGGGCGCCATGTCCGCCTCCAGCACGGACATGCCGTACTGGATGCCGAGTTCGGCCAGGTCCGTCATGGCGCCGGTGACCTCGCCCAGCGTGGACAGGCCGCGCAGGTCGCGCTCGATGACCACGCACATCACCTCGGCGCGCAGCCGGCGCAGCGCGCGCTTGACGGCGTCCTCCACATCGGCCGACGGCTCGTGCAGCACCTTCAGCCGTGCCGCCATCCAGGCGCGCGTGAGCGGCTGCGCGCTCGCGCCGGCGACGATTTCCGCCAGTTCCGGACGGGCCTGCACCATGCGGCGGGTGTAGTGCGAATAGGCGGGCGAGTACAATGCCGTGCCGGCGCAATCGACCGGCACGAGTGCGGCGGCGGCCACGACGGCGTAAGGCCCCGTGGCCATGTCGGCTACGGCCTGCCTGGCGGCGCTGGAAGTGTTGCCGGGAGCATGTTCGCCACCGGCGCCGACCGCGGCGGCCTCGCTGGCAGCATTGCTTGCGTCGGGCGTGGGCGCGGCCGTGGAACTCGTCGGATCAGTGGAAGTCATTCCTGTTACTTGGAAGCGCGTGAGCCGGCCCCTTTTGCCGGTGCGCGCATCGTGCACGGCCGGTCAGGCACCGAATTGGAGAGCGCCTAGTATTGTCGGATAATCTGCGCATGTCCAGCCGCGCCACCCCACCCGCCAAGCCCCCCGCCACGGCCACAGCCGCGGCCGTGGCGGGTCAAGACACGGCCGCCGGCCCCTCCTTCCCGCGGCAGGCCGCGCGCCGCGCGCTGGCGCTGGTGCGCGCGCTCGGCCGCGGCGTGCTGGCGGTGCTGCGCCATCCCGTGTGGCGCGGGCTTGGCCGCGTACTGGTGCGCCTGGCGCTGGCGCTGCTGCTGGTGGCGGCGCTGGGCGGGCTGCTGATCCGCTTCGTGCTGTGGCCGCAGGCATCCGCGGCACGCACCTGGCTGGAGCAGCGCGGCTCGGTCGCACTCTCCGCCAGCCTGAGCATCGGCCAGCTCGATACCTACTGGGACGGCTGGCATCCCGCCTTCCATGCCCGCGATGTCAAGGCCGTCGACGCCGGGCAGCGCGTCCTGCTGGCCGCCGGCGCGCTCGACGGCAAGCTCTCCTGGCGCTCGCTGTTCAGCATGGACCTGCTGTTCCAGCAGATTTCCGCCAGCCATACCGATCTGCTCGTGCACCGCACCGCCGACGGCAAGCTGGAGGTTGCCGGCCTGGCGGTCGACACCACCGGCGCGCAGCCGCAGGACAACCGGCTGTTCGACTGGCTGCTGGCGCAGGGCAAGATCGAACTCAGCGACGGCAGGCTGCGCTGGCTCGACGAGAAGAACAAGCTGCCGCAGCTCGAGGTGGGCAATATCCAGTTCAGCGCCAGGCGCCTCGGGTCGCGCCACGTCATCCGGCTCGAAGCCCAGCCGGCCGCGCTGGCGCCGCGCCCGCTCGTGATGCAAGCCGACTTCCGCCACGACTACCTGCGCCGCGCCGGCGACTGGCACAACTGGCACGGGCAGGCCAGCTGGGACCTCGGCCAGCTCGAGCTGCCCGTGCTGCAGCGCTACACCGCCATCTTCGACCGGGTGACGCGCGGCACCTTCAGCACCGACGGCACCATTGAATTCCGCGGCGGCGAGATCAGTCGCAGCCAGGCGCGCCTGCGCGCCGATGGCGTGGACCTGCAGCTGGCCGGCGCGCCCGAGCCGCTCAAGCTCGCCAGCGCGCAGGCCTTCGTCCTGCACCGGGCCGGCCGTGACCACGATAACCTGCTGACGATCGAAACCCTGCTGTGGCAGCCCGAGCCAGCCGAAGGCCCGGCCGTGCCGCCGGCCAGGCAAGCGCAGGCGGCAACCCCTCCTGTTGCCGGCGCGACCGGAACCCCGCCCGGTGCGACGAGCAGCGCGGCGACCGGGCCGTCAGCCAGCGCGCCCGCCACCGAAAACGCCTGGCGCGAAGGCATGCGCAAGGTGATAGTGGGCTGGGCCACCGACAACAAGGGAAAGCTGCGCAAGTTCACGCTGAAGGCGCCGACCTTCGACCTCAACACGGTGCGCGCGCTGGCCACCTCGATGCCGCTCGATACCGCCTTGTCGCGCCAGCTGCGCGCGCTGCAGCCGTCGGGCCACCTCGACAACCTGGAGGTCAGCTGGAACCGCGACCGCCCGGGCATGCTTACCCGCCGCGAAGGCCAGACCCACTTCAATGTGCAGGGCACGCTGCGCAATGTCTCGGTCCGCGGCCAGCCGGCCAGTCCCGCGGTGAGTGCAAACGGCAAGCCGCGCCTGGGCGTGCCCGGCTTCTCGCGGCTGTCCGGCAGCTTCAGCTTTGACGACCGCCATGGCAGCGCGCGCCTCGAAGGCAGCAACGCCGCGCTGATATTG
This sequence comes from Cupriavidus sp. 2TAF22, assembly GCF_052115045.1. NCBI lineage: Bacteria > Pseudomonadati > Pseudomonadota > Betaproteobacteria > Burkholderiales > Burkholderiaceae > Cupriavidus > Cupriavidus sp. 2TAF22. The sequence goes on along the minus strand of NZ_JBFRFX010000022.1, from coordinate 13,534 downwards.
CCCGGCCTGTTCGAAGATCCGCGCGTGGCGTTCGACCAGATCACCGGCGAAGTGACCTGGACCCGCGACAACGGCAAGCTGGCGGTACGCACCGAGGGCGTGCGCTTTGCCAACGCGGATACCGCGGGCGTCGTGCGCGGCACCTGGCAAGCCGGCGGCGACGGCCATGGCGGCATTGCCGATCTCTCCGGCGAACTGAGCCGCGCCCAGGTCAGCCGCGTGCCGCGCTACCTGCCCCTGGGCCTGCCCGCCGCGACGCGCCAGTACCTGGCCGGCGCGCTCGTCGCCGGCGACGCCAGCGATGTGAAGTTCCTGGTCAAGGGCGACCTGGAGCATTTCCCCTTCCACAGCCCGCACGAAGGCGCCGGCGATTTTCGCGTCGAGGTGCCGATCCAGCGCGTCAGCTACCAGATTGCGCCCCATGTGAGCGCGGCGCCCGGCAGCGCCGCCGCGGCCAGCAACGGCGGCAAGGCCTGGCCGAACTTCACCGACATCAGCGGGCGCGTGCTGTTCGAGCGCGGTGGCATGTCCTTCGTGGCCCAGCGCGCTGGCGTGCAAGGTGTGCAGGGCGTCACGCTGCAGGACGTCAACGGGCGGATCGCCGACCTGGGCGATCACGGCCACCTCATACTCGACGGCAGCGCCGCCGGTCCCATGTCGGGCTTCCTGCGCTTCGTCGGCGCCAGCCCGGTGCGCGACTGGACCGGCCAGGTGACCAGCGAGATGCGCGCCCAGGGCAATGGCGAGCTGCGCCTCAAGCTCGACCTGCCGCTCACCGAGGCGAATGCCACCAAGGTGGACGGGCAGTTCCGGCTGCCCGGCAACGATGTCACGCTGAACCCGCAGTTGCCGCCACTGGGGGGCGCCACCGGCGTCATCGCCTTCAATGAGCACGGCTTCCAGCTCAACGACCTGCGCGCCCGCCTGTTCGGCGGCGAGATCCGCGCCGGCGGGGGCAGCCAGCCCGACGGCACGGTGCGCGTGACGGCCAATGGCAACATCGGCGCGGCGGGCATCCGCGAAGTGCTGGCGGGCTCGCCGCTGGCCGGGCTGGCGCCGAAGATCGAGGGCGGCACCGCTTACAGCGCCGTGATCGGCGTGCGCGAGCACCAGCCGCAGATCATGGTGAGCTCGGAACTGGCCGGGCTGTCGCTCGCGCTGCCGGCGCCGCTGGGCAAGAGCGCGGCCCAGGCCGTGCCGCTGCGCGTGGAACTGCGCCCCGCCGCCGCGCGCGCCGGTGTCGAGGAGCTGCTGGTGCAATACGGCAATGCGCTCAATGCGCGCTACCTGCTGCGGCGCAATGCCGAAAGCACGGAAGTGGTGGCCGGCGGCATCGGCATCGAGCAGCCGGCGCCGCAACCCGCCAGCGGCGTGACCGCCGCGCTCAGCACCGGCCGCTTCGACCTGGACCCCTGGCGCGCCCTGCTGGACGACGGCACGAACCGAGGCAAGGCAAGCGGCGCCGGTGCGGCGCCCTCGCCCTTCGCGCCCGAGCGCGTCACCGCCCGCGCGCGCACGCTGACGGCGTTCGGCCGCGAGCTGAACGACGTGTCGCTGGAAGCCACCCGCGAAGGCGCGGGCTGGGCCGCGCAGCTGGATTCACGCCAGATCGCCGGGAGCCTGCGCTGGCGCAACGACGCCACCACCACCCCGGCGGGAGCGTTGACGATACGGCTTGCGCGGCTGAACATCCCGGACAGCAACGATGCCGGCAACATGGCGGATGCACTGTCGGGCAATGCCAGCGAGCTGCCGGCACTGGACCTGGTGGCGGACCACTTCGAGCTGCATGGGCGTGACTTCGGCAAGCTGGAGGTCAAGGCGCACGCGAACGACAGCGGCGGCGACCCGGTGTGGACGCTCGAGCGCCTGGTGATCGAGCAGCCCGGCGCCACCTTCACCGGCAGCGGCAGCTGGCGCATGCCGCGCCGGCTGCGCGAAGGCACCAGCCCCGAGCGCCGCACCCTGCTCGACTTCAAGCTCGAGGTGCGCAATGGCGGCCAGGTGCTCGAACGCATGGGCCTGCCACATATGCTGGCCGACGGCCATGGCACCTTCGAAGGCCGGGTAGCATGGCGTGGTTCGCCGCTGGCCATCGACTACCCCACCCTGTCCGGACGCATGAATCTCAAGCTCGAGAACGGCCAGATCCTCAGCGTGGACCCCGGCGCGGCCAAGCTGCTCGGCGTGCTCAGCCTGCAGGGCCTGATGCGGCTGGCCACGTTCGATTTCCGTGGCGTGGCGGGCGAGGGCATGGTGTTCGACGAGATCACCGGCACCGGCACGATCGAGAACGGCGTGGCCAGCACCAAGGACTTCGAGCTCAGGGGCGCCCAGCTGCGGGCCTCGATGACCGGCAGCGCCAACCTGCCGCGCGAGACCCAGGATCTCGAAGTCACGGTGATTCCGCGCATCAACGCCACTTCGGCCTCGGTGGCGGCGGCCTTCATCAATCCGGTGCTGGGCATCGGCACGCTGGCCGCGCAGCTCATCTTCGCCGACGAATTCTCCAAGGCCTTCAGCCGCCGGTACCACATCAGCGGCGGCTGGGCGAACCCGCAGATCAACAAAGTGGGGGAGAATAAGGCCGGCGCCAGACCCGAGCTGCCCTCGTCCATGCAAGGCACGTCCAACCGTGTCTATCCGGCCCCGTAGGCGTGCCGGAGATCAGCGGCGCGGAAGAAAACCAGCGATGGCGCCCGTTCCAACGCCAAGGAAACCTAATATGACCGCAAATGCATCCGCCCCAGGTGCAGCGCCGTTCCGCGTGGCCGCGATCCAGACCGTCAGCGGCATTTCGCGCGAAGCCAACCTGGCCCGCGCCGCAGTGCTGATCGCGCAGGCCGCGCACGGCGGCGCGGAACTGGTGTTGTTGCCGGAATACTTCTGCATGATGGGCCAGCGCGAAGGCGACAAGGTCGGCATCCGCGAACGTGACGGGGACGGCCCGATCCAGGCTTTCCTGGCGGACGCGGCGCGGCGCCACCGCATCTGGCTGGTGGGCGGCACCTTGCCGCTGTGGTGCGAGGACGAGGCGCGCGTGTACAACACCTCGCTGGTCTACGATCCGCGCGGCGAACGCGTGGCGCGCTACGACAAGATCCACCTGTTCGGCTTCACCCGCGGCACCGAGAGCTACGACGAATCGCGCACCATCCTGGCCGGCGATACGCCGGTGAGCTTCGAGGCGCCGTGCGGCCGCGTCGCCATGTCGGTCTGCTACGACCTGCGCTTTCCCGAGCTGTACCGCCAGCTGGCGGCGGGCGGCAACACCAGCTTGATTCTGATGCCGGCCGCCTTCACCTACACCACGGGGCAGGCGCACTGGGAGATCCTGCTGCGCGCCCGCGCCATCGAAAACCAGTGCTATGTGCTGGCCGCGGCACAGGGCGGCAAGCACGAGAACGGCCGCCGCACCTGGGGCCACTCCATGCTGATCGACCCATGGGGCGAGATCATGGCGGTGCTGCCCGAAGGCGAAGGCGTGGTGAGCGGACGGATCGACCCCGCGCGCCTGGACGAAGTGCGGCAGAACCTGCCGGCGCTGCGCCATCGGGTGCTGTAGCATGTACGGCAATACGCCTCGCTGCGCCATGGTGATACGCCATGGCGAACAGCGCTGAAGGCAGAATTTTCACGCGGTGGCGCCAACCGGCCGCCGCGGCACGACGACAAAGGAAAACCATGAACGCCGGCGATCTCGGAATCCGCAACCTCGCCACCGCCCAGCAATTGCTGCTGGCCCCCTACGGGCTCGACGAAGCCAAGCTGCAGCGCGCGCTGGCCGACATCTTCACGCACAAGGTCGACTACGCCGACCTCTACTTCCAGTACACCCGCAACGAGGCGTGGAGCCTGGAAGAAGGCATCGTCAAGTCGGGCAGCTTCAGCATCGACCAGGGCGTGGGCGTGCGCGCCGTCTCGGGCGACAAGACCGCCTTCGCCTACTCGGACGACATCAGCATGGATGCGCTGCTGCAGGCCGGCGCCGCCACCCGCACCATCGGCCGCGCCGGCAGCGGCCGCGTCAAGGTGGCGGGCAAGCTGGCCTCCCAGGGCGGGCGCAACCTGTACTCGCCCAACGATCCGCTCGACTCCATGGCAGCGGCCGACAAGGTGGCGCTGCTCGAACGCGTGGAACGCATGGCGCGTGCCAAGGACCCGCGCGTGGTGCAGGTCATGGCGGGCCTGGCCGGCGAATACGACGTGGTGCTGGTGGCGCGCAGCGACGGCGTCATCGCCGCCGACGTGCGCCCGCTGGTGCGCGTCTCGGTCACGGTGATCGCCGAGCAGAACGGCCGGCGCGAGATCGGCTCCTCCGGCGGCGGCGGACGCTACGCCTACGGCTATTTCACCGACGACCTGCTGCGCAAGTACGTGGACGAGGCTGTCGCTTCGGCGCTGGTGAACCTGGAGGCGCGCCCCACCCCGGCCGGCGCCATGACCGTGGTGCTCGGGCCGGGCTGGCCCGGCGTGCTGCTGCACGAAGCCATCGGCCACGGCCTGGAAGGCGACTTCAACCGCAAGGGCTCGTCGGCCTTCGCCGGCCGCATGGGCGAGCGCGTGGCGGCCAAGGGCGTGACCGTGGTGGACGATGGCACGCTGGCCAACCGCCGCGGCTCGCTCAACCTCGACGACGAGGGCAACCCGACCCAGTGCACCACGCTGATCGAGGACGGCATCCTCAAGGGCTATATGCAGGACACGCTCAACGCGCGCCTGATGAAGATGCCGGTGACCGGCAATGCGCGCCGCGAGAGCTATGCTGCGCTGCCCATGCCGCGCATGACCAACACCTACATGCTCAACGGCAACCGCGACCCGCAAGAGATCATCGCCAGCGTCAAGCGCGGCCTCTATGCGGTGAATTTCGGCGGCGGCCAGGTCGACATCACCAACGGCAAGTTCGTGTTCTCCGCCAGCGAGGCCTACCTGATCGAGGACGGCAAGATCACCGCCCCGGTCAAGGGTGCCACGCTGGTCGGCAACGGTCCGGAATCGCTCAAGGACGTCACCATGATCGGCAATGACATGCGACTGGATTCCGGCGTGGGCGTGTGCGGCAAGGAAGGCCAGAGCGTGCCGGTGGGCGTCGGCCAGCCGACCCTGCGCATCGAGAACATGACCGTGGGCGGCACGGCCTGAACCCCGCGGGGCACTGCCGGCGCCCGCGCGGCGCTTGCCAAGCCCCGCAAAAAGCGCTATAAAGATGCTTCGTTGCGCGATGGTCAACCGCCGCTGCCGGCAGAATCGGCAGGTCCGGCGCAATTTAATGCCATCCTCTGACGCGTTGCCGCAAAGAACATACGACACCCGAGCCTGATCCAATCCATGTCCGCCAAGTTTTACTTTTACTTTTTTAGCGATCTCACACCGCTGGCGGATGGAGAGGGACGATCGTAAGCGCCCCCAGGATTCAAAAAAAGCCGCCAGCGAACCTGGCGGCTTTTTTTATCCCGGCCCGCACCCAAGCTCTAGCCCAGACACCCAAACTCACGACCCACAAAATCCGGAGCCATCATGCTGAAGAACACCGACGACCTGCGCATTCGCGAACTCAAGGAACTGCTGCCGCCGGCGCACCTGATCCGCGAGTTCGCGTGCTCCGAAAAGGCGTCCGACGTGATCTACGGCGCGCGCCAGGCCATGCACCGGATCCTGCACGGCATGGATGACCGCCTGATCGTCATCATCGGACCCTGCTCCATCCACGACACCCGCGCCGCGCTCGAATACGCCAAGCTGCTCAAGGTGCAGCGCGATCGTTTCGCCGGCGAGCTGGAAGTGGTGATGCGGGTGTATTTCGAGAAGCCGCGCACCACGGTGGGCTGGAAGGGCCTGATCAACGACCCGCACATGGACGGCAGCTTCAAGATCAACGACGGCCTGCGCACCGCGCGCGAGCTGCTGCTGAACATCAGCGAGCTCGGCGTGCCGACCGGCACCGAGTACCTCGACATGATCAGCCCGCAGTACATCGCCGACCTGGTCAGCTGGGGCGCCATCGGCGCGCGCACCACCGAAAGCCAGGTGCACCGCGAGCTGGCCTCGGGACTGTCGTGCCCGGTCGGCTTCAAGAACGGCACCGACGGCAACGTCAAGATTGCCGTGGACGCCATCAAGGCCGCCTCGCAGCCCCACCATTTCCTGTCGGTGACCAAGGGCGGCCACTCCGCCATCGTGTCGACCTCGGGCAACGAGGACTGCCACATCATCCTGCGCGGCGGCAAGGCGCCGAACTACGACGCCGCCAGCGTGCAGGAAGCCTGCGAAGCGATCTCCAAGGCAGGCCTCGCCGCGCGCCTGATGATCGATGCCTCGCATGCCAACAGCAGCAAGAAGCACGAGAACCAGATCCCCGTCTGCGAGGACATCGGCCGCCAGATGGCCGCGGGCGACGAGCGCATCGTCGGCGTGATGGTGGAATCGCATCTGGTGGCGGGCCGTCAGGACCATGCCCAGGGCACGCCGGTGGAGAACCTCACCTATGGCCAGTCGGTCACCGACGCCTGCATCGGCTGGGACGATTCGATCAATGTGCTGGAGACGCTGGCCAACGCCGTGAAGGCTCGCCGCCTGGCCAAGGGCACCGGCAACTGAGCCGCGCCGCCCGTCCCCGAATGAAAAAGCCGCTGATATGTTCAGCGGCTTTTTTCTCCCCTGGCGCGGCGCACGGCGGCGCCYGCGCGGCGGCGCTTCTTACTTCTTCAGCACCAGCCCGCCCGGCAGCGATTCGATGTAGGCGGCAATGTCCTTGAGTTCGTCGCGGGTGAACGGACGCGGCTTGCCGTCCTTGCCGGTCACGCCCGGGTTGGCGTTGACCTGGCCGGCCATGATGGCGTTGGAGCGGCCCACCTGCGGGTTGGTGGTGATCTGGTAGGCCGCCAGCGCGTGGTACAGGTAATCGGCGTGCTGGCCGGCCAGCTTCGGGTAGTCCGGGCTGATCGGCGCGTTCATGCCGGCACCATGGCAGGCCACGCAGTTGCCCTTCTCCACCAGCGCCTTGCCGGCGGCGAGATCGGCGGCCGAGGCGGACATGGCCGAGGCGCCCAGCACGAGTGCGCCGAGCGCGAACGAAAGCGTCTTAAGCGTATTCATGGCGGGTCTCCTCACTTCTGGTTGTTGTTTTGCGTGCTGGAGGTCTGCTGCGCATAGTAGGCAGCCACGTCGGCGATGTCCTGGTCGCTCAGGGTGGCGGCAATGCCGCGCATGGTCGGGTGCTTGCGGTCGCCCTTCTGGTATTCCTTGAGCGCATTCTCGATGTACTTGGCGTTCTGCCCTCCCAGCAGGGGCACCTGGTACACCTCGGGGAACGAGGCCCGGTATCCCGGAATCCCGTGGCAACCAATACACATTGCGACCTTGTTCTTGGCGGCATCCACGTTGCCCTTGACTTCCTGGGCTTGCGCAGCCATGGCGGCCGCGCCCAGCACCACCATCGTGAGGAGCTTTTTCATTGTCGTAGCTGATTGGAAGTGTAAAACCCTGGGAGACCTGCCCGACCGGTCAGAAATGGCTTCGGAATGGGTCCGGCGGGGAAGCCGCATCTGCCTGCGGCTCGATGTGGCGCTGCCAGCGGGTCGGCACACTGTCACGCCCGGTACCGCCAGGCGAGGTGAGCACGGACCGGCCTCATTCTGCAACCATCTCTTTGAACGCCGCCTCCCGGCAGGGGCCGCGCGCAAGACTAGGCGGACGAACCGGACGGTGGAGAATAGGACTTAGGGGGGCGCGTCAAACCGCCGCATTGTACAGCACGCTGCACGCGGCAGTCCAGCCTGCCGCAGGCAGCCGCACGCGAACGGGAAAGCTCTTTTATACTGGCCCATTCCGACACGCACAAACCCCTCAGGTTGCCTCATGTCCAACACCACCAACGCCAGCCCGAACCAGCAGACCCGCTTCGAAGGCAGCCAGCAATACGTTGCCACCGATGACCTCAAGCTGGCCGTCAACGCCGCCCGTGCGCTGCAGCGCCCGCTCCTGATCAAGGGCGAGCCCGGCACCGGCAAGACCATGCTGGCCGAGGAAGTGGCAGCCGCGCTCGGCATGCCGCTGCTGCAGTGGCATATCAAGTCGACCACCAAGGCGCAGCAGGGCCTGTACGAGTACGACGCGGTCTCGCGCCTGCGCGACTCGCAGCTCGGCGACGACCGCGTGCACGACATCCGCAACTACATCGTCAAGGGCGTGCTGTGGCAGGCCTTCGAGGCCGACCAGCAGGTGGTGCTGCTGATCGACGAGATCGACAAGGCCGACATCGAATTCCCCAACGACCTGCTGCGCGAAATCGACCGCATGGAATTCTATGTGTACGAGACGCGCGAACTGGTCAAGGCCAGGCACCGCCCGCTGGTGATCATCACCTCCAACAACGAGAAGGAACTGCCGGACGCCTTCCTGCGCCGCTGCTTCTTCCACTACATCAAGTTCCCCGACGCGGAAACGATGCAGCGCATCGTCGACGTGCACTACCCCGGCATCAAGCGCGAACTGGTGGCAGCCGCACTCGAATCGTTCTACGAGATGCGCAACCTGCCCGGCCTGAAGAAGAAGCCCTCCACCTCGGAGCTGATCGACTGGCTCAAGCTGCTGATGGCCGAGGACATCCCGCCCGAAGCGCTCAAGAGCCCGGACAAGAAGGCCGCGATCCCGCCGCTGCACGGCGCGCTGCTGAAGAACGAACAGGATGTGCACCTGTTCGAGCGCCTGGTATTCATGAACCGCGCCAACCGCTGAGCGGACGCACGAACCCCCATGGCACGCTTCATCGAACCCGTCGCCCTGCGCGGCCAGCATGCGCTGCTGGAGCCGCTGAGCCCGGCGCACGAAGCCGAGGTGCAGGCCGCCGTCGCCGACGGCGAACTGTGGAAACTCTGGTACACGTCGGTGCCCGCGCCAGACAAGGTGCGCGCGTGGACCGACATCGCGCTGGAGATGCGCGAGCAGCAAGGCGCGATGCCGTTCGTGATCCGCGAGATCCGCGACGGCGCGCCCGGCGCGGTGGTGGGCGCCACGCGCCTGTTCAATGTCGACGCGGCCAACCGCCGTCTCGAGATCGGCCACACCTGGCATGCCCAGCGCGTGCAGCGCAGCGCCGTCAACACCGAATGCAAGCTGATGCTGCTCACCCATGCCTTCGAGCAGCTGCAATGCATCGCGGTGGAATTCCGCACGCACTGGATGAACCAGCAGAGCCGCACCGCGATCGCGCGCCTCGGCGCCAAGCAGGACGGCGTGCTGCGCAATCACCAGCGCATGCCCGACGGCTCCCTGCGCGACACGGTGGTGTTCTCCATCATCGCCAGCGAATGGCCGACGGTGAAGCGCCACCTGCAATACCGCCTGGACCTGCCGGGTCGCGGCGCATGAGCCGCTGACCATGTCCCGGAAACACTAAGCATCAAGCGAGTCCACCATGCTGATCGATTTCTTCTTCTCGCTGCGCCACGCCAAGCTGCCGGTATCGGTCAAGGAATACCTGACCATGCTCGAAGCGCTCAAGGCCGAGGTCATCTCGCCGTCGATCGACGAGTTCTACTACTTGTCGCGCATGGCGCTGGTCAAGGACGAGAAGCACTTCGACAAGTTCGACCAGACCTTCGCTGCCTATTTCAAGGGCGTCGAGAACCTGGTCGACTGGAAGTCCGACATCCCGCTGGACTGGCTGCAGAAGACGCTGGAGCGCGAGCTCTCGGCCGAGGAAAAGGCCAAGATCGAGGCCATGGGCGGGCTCGACAAGCTCATGGAGCGGCTCAAGCAGCTGCTCGAGGAGCAGAAGGAAAAGCACGAAGGCGGCAACAAGTGGATCGGCACCGGCGGCACCTCGCCGTTCGGCCACGGCGGCTACAACCCCGAAGGCATCCGCATCGGCGGACCCTCCAAGGGCAACCGCACCGCCATCAAGGTGTGGGAGACGCGCGCCTACAAGGACTACGACGACCAGGTCGAACTCGGTACGCGCAACATCAAGGTGGCGCTGCGCCGCCTGCGGCGCTTCGCGCGCGAAGGCGCCGATACCGAACTGGATCTCGACGACACCATCCATTCGACCGCGGCCAACGCCGGCATGCTCGACATCAAGCTGCGCCCCGAGCGGCACAACAAGGTCAAGGTGCTGATGCTGCTCGACGTGGGCGGCTCGATGGACGACCACATCAAGCGCGTGGAGGAATTGTTCTCGGCCACCAAGACCGAGTTCAAGCACCTCGAGTACTACTACTTCCACAACTGCGTCTACGACTACGTGTGGAAGAACAACCGCCGCCGCCACGCCGAGAAGATCGCCACCTGGGACCTGATCCACAAGTACAGCTCGGACTACAAGGTGATCTTCGTCGGCGATGCCACCATGAGCCCGTACGAGATCCTGCAGCCCGGCGGCTCGGTGGAATACAACAACCCGGAGGCCGGCGCGGTCTGGCTCAACCGCCTGATCGAGCAGTTCCCGCGCTTCGTCTGGCTCAACCCCGAGCCCGAAGGCCTGTGGCAGTACCGCCAGTCCGTGACCGTGATCAACCAGATCATGAAGTCCCGCATGTATCCGGTCACGCTGGGTGGCCTCGAGCAAGCCATGCGGGTGTTGTCGAAGTAAGCTGCCCGCGCCGCCAGCGCACCCGCTGTTGCGCCGGTCCGGAACTGCCGCGCGCCTGTCTCAGGCGCGCAGCAGTCCGTCCAGCATCCCCCCCTGCCCGCCCCCGTTGCCGAACAGCGTGCGCCCGACGCGCTCGCTGTCCAGCCCGAAGCCTTGCGCCGCCGCCGCGGCGATCAATCCGTCCAGGTTCGTCGTGGGTGCCAGGTCGCGCCCCTGGTAAAGGGCGCCCTGCGCCAGCCCCGGCCAGTCGGCCAGCACCCTGCCGCCCTTGACCGCGCCGCCCAGCAGCATCGCCGCCGCAGCGGTGCCGTGGTCGGTGCCGCCGGTGCCGTTGGCCGCGGCGGTGCGGCCGAACTCGGTGGCCACCAGCACCGTGGTGCTCGACCAGGCCGGCCCCAGTCCGTCGCGCAGCGCCGCCAGCATGGCGTCGAGCGCCTTGAGCCGGGCCGCCAGGCGCGGCGCCTGCGCACTGTGCGTATCCCAGCCGCCGGTCTCGATCATGGCGATGCGCGGCCCGTCGGCGCGCGCCAGGAAGCCGGCGGCGAGCCGGCCCAGGCTGGCCGGGTCCTGACGTGCGCCGGCATCGCCGGCCAGCCCGCGCGCCTGCATTGCCGCGGTCCATAGCGGATGCAGCTGCGCATCCATCTCGTAGAGCTGGCCCACGCGTGCGAGCAGGTCGTCGGGCGCGGCCGGCAAGGCCGAGGGTGCGTACGAGCCGACCGCGGCCGCGCCACGCAGCGCGGCCGGCACCGTCGGCGCGAAGGCGATCGCATTGTCGTGGCGCGCCGGCAGCAGGCCCGCCAGCCGGTTCAACCAGCCGTCCTTGACCTGGTACGGCGCGCTGCCGCCGGTCTCGAGCACGTTCTGGCCGTCGAAGTGCGAGCGCTCGCGGTAGGGCGACGCCACCGCCTGCACGAACAGCGCCTGGCCAGCGGCGTACATGCGCGCCGTTTCCGCCAGCGATGGATGCAGGGCGAAGGTGCCGTCGAGCCTGCTGGCCTGCGCGGGGTCGATGGCCAGCGCGCCGCGCAGGCGCGCATAGCCCGGGTCGGCATAAGGGACCACCGTGTTCAGGCCATCGGCGGCGCCGCGCTGGATCACGAAGACAAAGCGGCGCTCGGTATCGGCGCCGGCCAGCGCCAGGCGCGGCAGGGTCAGCATGGCGCCCGCGCCGGCGGCGACGCGCAGGAAATCCCGGCGGGAAAATTGGGATGTCACGATGTCACCTCCGTTGGAAATCGGGCGAAACCAGCAGCAAGGCCAGCGCGGTCTGCGCACTCTCGGCGCGCGCGATGGCGCCGGCGGTGGATGCCGACAGCGTGCCGGCAAGCAGCTTCGGCCCGAGTTCGCGCGCGTCGATGCGGTCGCCCGCGCGCGCCGCGAAACGCTGCGCCAGCTCCACGCGCCGCACCAGCGCATCGGGCGCGGCCCAGCTCGCGGCGAGGTCGTCGTAACCGGCCGGCGAACCCGGCCGCCAGACCGGCTGGCCCAGCTGCGCCAGCACCGGGGCGAAATGCGCAACGCCCCCCTGCCCGCCCGCTTCGCGCAGGCCCAGGCCACGCAGCGAGGACACGGCCCACTCCCACGGCGACTTGAACTTGGCCGGCGCGCTGGCCCACGCTTCGGGCGACTGGACCAGCGCGCGGTACACCTCCGGCAACGCGCCGCCACTGCGCATGTACGCATCGGACAGCCGCGCGACCAGCGCGCTCGGCGGCGTATCGGCCACGAAATGGCGCGCCAGCTTGGTGGCGAGATGGCGCGCGGTGGCTTCCGACTGCGCCAGGTCGTGCAGCACCGCGAGCGCCTGCGCCTCGCCCTGCTGCGGGTAATCGCGGCCCAGCATGACGCGGGTGCCGGGTTCGTGCACGCGCGGCCGGAACAGGAAGCTGCCCGCCTCGCCGTCCTCGCGCGCGCCGAAGCCGCCCACGCTCCATCCCGTCAATGCGCGCGCGAACTCGGTCACGTCGGCCTGGCTGTAGCCGCTGCGCACGCCCAGCGTGTGCAACTCGAGGATTTCGCGCGCCAGGTTCTCGTTGAGGCCGAGCTGGCGCTGCGGCGCGCGCTGCGCGGCCACGCGCGCGGCCATGCTGTCGGGCCCGATCGAGCGCACCTGGTCCAGGAAGATCTGCATGGCGGGATGGCGCTCGACGGCCACCAGCATGTCCTCGAAGCGGCCCAGCACATGGGGGCGGATCGCCTCGGCCTCGAAGGCGCCGGCCAGCGCCGCCACCGCCGGCTTCTCCACCGACACCGCGAAGTGGTTCGACCAGAAATGGACCAGGCGCTCGACGAACGGCGCCGGCGTGACCAGCGCGCTGGCCACGCGCGCGTCGACCGCGTCGCGATAAGCTTCGCGGGTTTCGCGCTGCAACTGCTGGCGCGCCACGGCCTTGGCGTCGGAGCTGGCCTGGCGCACTTCACGCTGCTGGGCGCCGAACTCGCCGGCCAGCGCGGCGGTACCCGGCTGCGCGCGCCAGGCCGCGGGACGCGCCTCGTACTGCGCGAACTGGCCGATCAGCCAGCCGCGCGGATCGGCCGGCAGCGCCTCGTCCGGCCGCGCACCGAGCCCGAAGCGGTTGACCGCGATGGCGGCAGCGGCGATGGTGTTGTCGTTCATGCCTTGCTCCTCTCCAGGCCAGGCCCGCAAACGCGCGGCCATTGCTTGTCTTGCCTGCTCATGGCGCGCCCTTGGCGGGCCGTGCCGGCGCGCTGCGCAACGGGCCGCGCTGCACCAGCGCATCGGCCAGCTTCTGGCGCTCGTCGGCCGACAAGGTGGCAGCGAACGCCACCACGCTGTCTTCGAGCTTGCTGCGCGCCGCCGCATCGGCCTCGCGCGTGCGCGCCAGCGCGGCGGCCAGGGCCTCGCGCTCGAACTGCGGCTGGCGCAGCAACTGCTCCACTTCGCGGCGCCCGTCGCGCGCGGCCTCGAGCTGCGCC
>NZ_JBFRFX010000021.1:0-194410 GCF_052115045.1 Cupriavidus sp. 2TAF22 | reverse complement strand
CCACGAAACCAGCCTCAGACGAGAAGTCTGAGCGCCCAGCCTTCTGCAAGAATCGCTTTCTTTTGGTTACTTTTCTTTTCGAGAAAAGAAAAGTGACACTTACATGTGCGCGAACGGGCTACCAAGCCCGCGCCGCTAGGCCCACAGCCGCGAGCACACAACACAACTTACTCCCCCGCCGCCCCCACGCAATACCCAACAATCGCATCCAACACACTCTCCGCCTCACCCACGGCAGCCGCGCAGCGTATCGCGACCCCCGGATGCTTCTGCCGGCAATCGTCCAGCAATGCCGGCAGATCCCGCCGCAGATGGCCGCCCTGGCCGAAGAACACCGGCACCACCGTGATGTCCGCAATGCCGCCGTTGGCCAGTTCGGCCAGCGTGTCAGGCAGGGACGGCGCCATCAGCTCCAGGAAGGCCAGGCGCACCGTGCTGTCGGGCAAGGCCGCCGCCAGCTTGGCGTGCAACCGGTCGAACGGCTCGCGCCAGCGCGCGTCGCGCGCGCCGTGGCCGAACAGGACCAGTGCCTTGGCGGGAGTGGCAGGGGCGTTCATGAGTGCGGCCTAGTGCCGGTCCACCCAGCGCAAAGCGCCAAGCGCCACCAGCAGGTACAGCGTGCCGGGAATCAGCGCCGAGACGATCGGCGGCCAGGTATGGAGCAGGCCCACGTGCGAGAACAGCGTGTTGGACAGGTGGAAGGACAGCCCCAGCATGATGCCGCCGAACACCTTCACGCCCACCGCGCCGGCCCGCGCGTGCAGGTAGGCGAAGGGCAGGGCCAGCGCCACCATGACGAACAGCGTGAGCGGGTAGATCACCTTCTTCCAGAAGGCGATCTCGTAGCGCTGGGTGTCCTGCTTGTTGTCGCGCAGGTGGCGGATATAGCGGAACAGGTCCAGCGTGGACATGCGCTCCGGCTCGACCAGCAGCACCGACAGGATCTGCGGCGTCAGTTCCGAGCGCATGGTCATGCTAGCCACGCTCTTCTGCTCGCCGCGGAAGACCGGGGCCAGGGCATCGGCCTTGCCGGGCTCGCCGCGCGGCAGCTCCAGGAAGTGCGTCTCGGTGACGTCGCTGAGCTGCCAGGACTGGCTGCCCTGGTAGCGGCCTTCCTTGGCCACGCGGATCACGCCGAGACGGTACTGGTCGTCGAACTCGTAGATGGTGACGCCGGTGATGCTCTGGTCGGGACGCAGGCCGGCCACGTTGACGAAGCGGGTGACCTCGTGGCCTTTRCCGGCGTCGCGGTCGCGGTCCTTGACCCACACGCCGGAGCGGAAGCCGGACGACACCGTGGCGCCGAGCGCCTCGAGCTTGACCTTCTGCGCGTACTGCTCGGCCTTGGGGCCGATGAACTCGCCGAAGATGAAGGTGACGATGGCCAGCGGCACCGCCAGCTTGAACAGCGAGAACAGCGCCTGCCGCGTGTTGAGGCCGGCCACGCGGAAGATGGTGTACTCGGACTGGCTGGCCAGCTGCGAGAACACGTAGATCGCGCTGATCAGCACCGCGATCGGCAGCACCTCGTAGATGCGCGTGGGCGCCTGCAGGATGACGTGGAAAAATGCCACCAGCGAGGTGTAGCGCCCGGCCACGCTTTCCAGTTCGCTGAGCATGTCGAAGAACACGAACAGCGCCAGCACGGCGAACAGGATGAAGGAGAAGACGCCGTAGATCAGGCGGCCGAAATACCGCTCGTAGACGCGCAATACCCTCATGCCTGGCCACCCTTGGCGGCCTTGCGCGGCAGCCCCAGCACGGCGCGCCAGCCGCCCAGGCTGATGTTCTGGCGATAACGGAACAGCATCACCGCGCCCAGCAGGGCGATCAGGTGGAACGGCCACCAGGCCATGGCGAAGGGGATGGAGCCGGAGCGCACCCAGGATTGCGAGAGATTGATCAGGTTGCTGTAGGTCAGGTAGATCAGCACCGCGAACACCAGCGGCGTGTAGCGGCCCAGGCGCGGGTTGACGTAGGCCAGGGGAATGGCGATCAGCACGAAGTTGAAGGCCAGCAGCGGCAGCGACATGCGCCACAGCAATTCGCCCAGGTTCTCATTGGTGCGGTTGCGCAGCAGGTCGATGGTGTCGCGGCTCTTGGTGGGCAGGCTGGCGTC
The DNA here is from genome assembly GCF_052115045.1 of Cupriavidus sp. 2TAF22. NCBI lineage: Bacteria > Pseudomonadati > Pseudomonadota > Betaproteobacteria > Burkholderiales > Burkholderiaceae > Cupriavidus > Cupriavidus sp. 2TAF22. The sequence continues at coordinate 192,291 of NZ_JBFRFX010000021.1, read as the reverse complement.
GGACTCGGGTGGTTTGTTGTCCACCTTGACCGCGTACTGGTCGAATTCGACGATGCGGTAATCGAGCTTGCCGGGGGTGCCGGTATAGCGGCGGCCGTTTTCCATCACGACCAGGCGGTCACCGTTGGGCATGGTGCGGAACTGGCCCTGGTGGGCCAGCGACACGCCGATCTTGCCGGCTTCGGCGCTGGCCACGAAGACATTGCGCGCGTGGCTCATGTCGGCGTCGATGCTTTCGATGAACAGCACGTAGTTGCCCTTGGCCGGCTCGATGAAGCGCCCGGCGGCGATCATGGACAGCACGCCGCGCTGCTCGAAGCGGTCGCGGAACAGGGCGCTCTGCTGGTTGGCCCACGGCCACGCGAACATGCCCAGCAGCAGCGACATGACGATGAACGGCGCGGCGAACTGCAGCACGGGCTTGACCAGGTCGCGCAGCGAGATGCCGGCCGAGAACCACACCACCATCTCCGAATCCTTGTACCAGCGCGTGAGCACGATCAGGGTGGAGATGAACAGCGTGGCGGAGAGCAGGATCGACAGGTAGCCGATGGTGGCCAGGCCGATCAGCATCAGGACGTCGTTCGGGCTGGCCTGGCCATTGGCGGCCATGCCAAGGATGCGGATCACGAGCGAGGTCAGCATGAAGGTCAGCATGACCAGGAACACCGCCCCGGCGGTGTAGGCGAGCTCGCGACGCAAGGCTTGTTGAAAGATCATGCGTTGTCGGTTCCGGGCTGCCGGCCGGCGCGGGCGATGGTGCGCCGGTGGGCTTGCTAGTCAGCATAGCGGACCGGCGGCGGCAAATCGCGGATAATAGGAGCTTTCTTTGGACGAGCCCCTGGAAGGAAGCGCGATGGAATTTAGCACAAAAGCCTTGGATTGGAGCAAAGCTGGCCAAAATGGTTTCCTGGCGACCAAGACCGATTGCCTCGTGGTGGGCCTGTTTGAAGGACAGAGCCTGGCCGGTGTGGCAAAGGCGCTCGACGTGGCCACCAAGGGCTTGGTGTCGCGGCTCGTCAAGCTCGGCGATTTCGAGGGCAAGCGCGCTACGCAGCTGATGCTGCACGAGGTGGCCGGCGTGGGCGCGGCCCGCGTGCTGTTGGTGGGCCTGGGCAAGGAGGGCGAGTTCAACGACAAGGCCTTCGCCGAGGCCGTGCGCACCGCGCTGCGTGCCTTGTCCGGCACGCGTGCGTCCAATGTGCTGTGGTGCCTGGCCCAGCAGCAGGCGCCCCAGCAGGCCGGCAACGCCGCCAACCTGTCCTGGCGCCTGATCACCACCGTCACGCTGATCCGCGAGGCGGGCTACCGCCTGCTGGAGCGCCATCCCGGGCTCAAGCGCGCCGGCGCCGCCGCCAATGGCAAGGACAAGGCCACCGGCCTGCGCAAGGTGGTGCTGACCGTGGATGCGGCCGACGCCAAGGCAGCGGCCCAGGCTGTGGTGCGCGGCGCTGCCATCGCCAGCGGCATGGAGCTGACCAAGGACCTCGGCAACCTGCCTTCCAATATCTGCACGCCCACCTACCTGGCCAACACCGCGCGCGGCATCGCCAAGCGCCACAAGCTCAAGGTGGAAGTGCTGGGCCGCAAGCAGATCGAAGCGCTCAAGATGGGCGCCTTCCTGGCCGTGACCAAGGGCGCGGTCGAGCCGCCCCAGTTCATCGTGCTGCGCTACGACGGCGCCTCGGCCAAGCAGGCGCCGGTGGTGCTGGTGGGCAAGGGCATCACCTTCGATACCGGCGGCATCTCGCTCAAGCCCGGCGAGGGCATGGACGAAATGAAGTACGACATGTGCGGCGCGGCTTCCGTGCTGGGCACCCTGCAGGCGGTGGCCGAGATGGGCCTCAAGCTGAACGTGATCGCCGTGGTGCCCACTTGCGAGAACATGCCCGCGGGCAACGCCACCAAGCCGGGCGACGTGGTCACCAGCATGTCCGGCCAGACCATCGAGATCCTCAACACCGACGCCGAAGGCCGCCTGGTCCTGTGCGACGCGCTGACCTACGTGGAGCGCTTCAAGCCCGCGGCGGTGATCGACGTGGCCACGCTGACCGGCGCCTGCATCATCGCGCTGGGCCACGTCAACAGCGGCCTGTACGCGCGCAACGACGGCCTGGCCGACCAGCTGCTGCAGGCGGGCCGCAAGGCCATGGACACCGCCTGGCGCATGCCGCTGGACGACGACTACCAGGACCAGCTCAAGTCCAACTTCGCCGACATGGCCAATATCGGCGGCCGCCCGGCCGGCAGCGTGACCGCGGCCTGCTTCCTGGCGCGCTATACCGAGAAGTACGACTGGGCCCACCTGGACATCGCCGGCACGGCATGGAAGAGCGGCGCGGCCAAGGGCGCGACCGGCCGTCCGGTGCCCCTGCTGGCGCAGTTCCTGATGGACCGCGCAGGCTGAGGCGGGCACGGTCCGGTGCCTGCGGGCGCCGGACCGTGCCGCCCCTCCCGCATTAAGAGGATTGCCCTTGACCATGACGCGCATCGATTTCCACAGCAACGTGCCCGACAAGCTCGGCTACGCCTGCCGCCTGATCCGCAAGGCCTACGGCGCCGGCCAGAAGCTGGTGGTGCATGGCGCGCCGGAGCAGCTGGCGCAGCTCGATGCGCTCCTGTGGACATTCTCCGCGCTGGATTTCCTGCCGCACTGCGGCGTCGATCACCCGCAAGCCGCGATGACGCCGATCGTGCTGGCCGCCACGCTGGACCAGGCGCCGCACCACCAGTTGCTGATCAACCTCGATACGCAGCCGCCCGCGCAGTTCGCCAGTTTCGAGCGCATGATCGAAGTGGTGGGCAGCGAAGCCGCCGACCGCGACGCCGGGCGCGAGCGCTTCCGCCTCTATCGCGAGCGCGGCTATCCGCTGGCGCACCACGATATCGCGCAGGCCAGCCAGGGCAAGGGAGAGGCAGCATGACCGAACGCACCACCTCGCGCGTGATCCCGCGCATCGGGCCCAACGACAGCATTCCCCTGCTCACGGAGGTCATCGACCTTCCCGCCGATGCATCCCGGCAGGCTGCTGCCGAAACCGCGCAAGCTGTGCCCGCGCACCCCGTCGCCGATCGCGCGACCCAGCCGCATATTGACCACGAACCATCCTGGCCCGGCCCGGCCACCCATGTGGTGGTGCCGCGCGAAGCCGGTGCGGCCACGCCCGCACCCGAAGTGCCGTTGCTGGGCCAGCCCAGCCCGTCGGCGCTCGAGGGTGCGTATTCCGCCTGGCATGGCTTGCCGCCGGCGGCAGGCCATGCTGCCGTGCCGGCGCCGCCGAGCGACGAGGAACTGCGCGCGGTGCGCAGCGAACTGCTGACCCGCGTGATGATGCGCTTTCGCACCGAGTGGCCGCAGGTGGTGGAGGCGCACACCGAAGCCACGCTGCAATCGCGGCTGGCCCCGCTGACCGCGCAGCTGGCCGCCGAGCTGACGCAGGCGCTGGAGGCGCGGCTGGTGGAATGGCTGGACGCCACGCTGGAAGAGATCGAACGGGATCCGGGCGGGGTCTGAGCGCGGGCGACGGATTGCCCGACGTTTTACACTCTCCCGACTCAGGGGGAGCAGAACAAACGGAAGTCGAAAAAAAGCCCGCGATCTCTCGCGGGCTTTTTTCTTCAGGCCTGGGGCAGTCTGCGCGGACTCAGTCCGTCACCGCGCCCTTGCTTGCCGTCGACGCCAGCTTGGCGAACTTCGCCAGCACGCCACGCGTGTAGCGCGGTGCCGGCTGCTTCCAGCTGGCGCGGCGCTTGGCCAGTTCTTCGTCGCTCACGTTGAGCTGCAGCAGCAGCTTGTGCGCGTCGATGGTGACCGAGTCGCCTTCCTGCACCAGGGCGATATTGCCGCCCACGTGCGCTTCCGGCGCGACGTGGCCGACCACCATGCCCCAGGTGCCGCCGGAGAAGCGGCCGTCGGTGATGAAGCCGACCGATTCGCCCAGGCCCTTGCCGATGATGGCGGAGGTGGGGGCCAGCATCTCGGGCATGCCGGGGCCGCCCTTGGGGCCCAGGTAGCGCAGCACCAGGATGTCGCCGGCGTTGATCTTGTCGGCCAGGATGGCGTCCATGGCGCTCTGCTCGTCTTCGAACACACGGGCCGGGCCGGTGATGACCGGGTTCTTCAGGCCGGTGATCTTGGCGACCGCGCCTTCCTCGGCCAGGTTGCCCTTCAGGATGGCGAGGTGGCCTTCCTTGTAGAGCGCCTTTTCGATCGGCAGGATCACGTCCTGGTCGGCACGCGGGGTGTCGGACACGTTTTCCAGTTCCTCGGCCAGCGTGCGGCCGGTGATGGTCAGGCAGTCGCCGTGCAGCAGGCCGGCCTTGAGCAGGATCTTCATGACCTGCGGGATGCCGCCGGCCTTGTGCAGATCAGTGGCCACATACTGGCCCGACGGCTTCAGGTTGCAGATCACCGGCACCTTGCGGCGGATGCGCTCGAAGTCGTCGATGGTCCATTCGACTTCCGCCGAGTGGGCGATCGCCAGGTAGTGCAGCACGGCGTTGGTCGAGCCGCCGGTGGCCATGATCAGCGAGACCGCGTTCTCGATCGACTTGCGCGTGATGATGTCGCGCGGCTTGATGTCCTTCTTGATGGCCTCGACCAGCACGCGAGCCGATTCGGCGGCGCTGTCGACCTTTTCCTGGTCGGGGTTGGCCATGGTCGACGAGTACAGCAGCGACATGCCCAGCGCCTCGAACGAGGAGCTCATGGTGTTGGCGGTGTACATGCCGCCGCACGAACCGGACGACGGGCAGGCGTTCTTCTCCACACCCTCGAAGTCTTCCACGCTCATGCGGCCGGCGGTGAATTCGCCCACGGCCTCGAACGAGGACACGATGGTCAGGTCCTTGCCCTTCCAGTTGCCCGGCTTGATGGTGCCGCCGTAGACATAGATGCCCGGCACATTGGTGCGCGCCAGCGCGATCATGCCGCCCGGCATGTTCTTGTCGCAGCCGCCGATCACGACCACGCCGTCCATCCACTGGCCCTGCGTCGCGGTCTCGATGCAGTCGGCGATGACTTCGCGCGAGATCAGCGAGTACTTCATGCCTTCGGTGCCCATCGACATGCCGTCGGAGATGGTCGGGGTGCCGAAGATCTGCGGGTTGGCGTCGGAGGCCTTGATGGCGGCCACGGCCGCGTCGGCCAGGCGCTGCAGGCCCGAGTTGCACGGCGTGATGGTCGAGTGGCCGTTGGCGATGCCCACCATCGGCTTGTCGAAGTCTTCCTTCTGGTAGCCGAGCGCGTAGTACATCGAGCGGTTGGGGGAGCGCGCCACGCCTTGCGTGATGTTTTGCGAGCGTTTGTTGTATGCCATGGGAATCTCCGGGGGATGGGGTGCCGGCCTGCGGGGGCCGCTCAGCTGACTGAGCGCCGGGCAGGCGCCTGCCATGTTGTGGGCGACAGCATGCCGCTTGCGTTTTATCGTGTCAAATATATTATTCAACCTCTATTGAGTCGAAAAACATATCAGGAGACCAATTGGACCTGCGCCAGTTGCGGTACTTCGTCACGGTGGCGGAAGAGTTGCATTTCGGCCGCGCCGCGCGGCGCCTGGCCATGACCCAGCCGCCGCTGTCCCAGCAGATCCAGGCGCTGGAAGAGGAGATCGGCGTGCAACTGTTCCTGCGCACGCGCCGCTCGGTGGCGCTCACCCCCGCGGGCCAGCAATGGCTGCCCGAGGTGCGCCGCGTGCTGGCCGATGCCGCCGCGCTGCCCGGGCTGGCCCAGCGCCTGGCGCGCGGCGAGGCGGGCACGCTCTCGCTGGCCTTTGTCAGCACCGCCGACTACGGCATCCTGCCGGACCTGCTGCGGCGCTTCCGCGCGCGCCATCCCAATGTGCAGTTGCAATTGCGCGAAGCCACCAGCGATATCCAGCTCGAGGCGCTGATGGAAGGCGCCATCGACGCCGGCCTGGTGATCCGCCCGCAATTGCCGGCCATGCCGCACGGCGTGTCCTACCTGCCACTGGTGCGCGAGCCGCTGGTGATGGCCGTGCCGCAGGGCTGGCGAGCGCAGGGCGCGGCCCACGACGGCAGGGACGCGGGGCAGGGCATCTCGCTGCGCGAGGCGGCTGGCGAGCCGCTCATCATCTTCCCGCGCAGAAGCGCGCCGGCGTTTTATGACATCATTACGGGCTGCTATGCGCGCGAAGGCCTGACGCCGGTGATTGCCCAGGAGGCCATCCAGATGCAGACCATCGTCAGCCTGGTATCCGCCGGCATGGGGGTGGCGCTGGTGCCGGCTTCGCTGTGCAACCTTCGCCGCACCGGTGTGTCCTACCTGCCGTTGCGCGACGCCGGGCCGGATATCGAGACCGGGCTGGTCTGGCGCGAGGCCGGCGCCGGCAGCGTGAGCCCGGTGCTGAGCTCCTTCATCGAGATCGCCGGCGCGCTCGCGTCTGCCATGACTGTGACGCAAAAGGCTGGCATAAAGCCGGACGCGGCCGCCGCCTGATCCTGGCGCGGCCACGCGCCGCGCGTGCGCGGCGCGAACCTACAACCCTAATTCACGGCAAACATGCTGATTCACCCGCAATTCGACCCGGTCGCCATTCACCTCGGTCCGCTCGCCATCCGCTGGTACGGGCTGATGTACCTGGCCGGCTTCATCATGTTCCTGTGGTTCGGCCGCCTGCGCATCCGCCAGCCGCATATCGCCGCGCAAGGCTGGACCGTCAAGGACCTCGACGACATGCTGTTCTTCGGCGTGCTGGGCGTGATCCTGGGCGGGCGGCTGGGCTACGTGCTGTTCTACAAGGCCGACTACTACCTCGCGCACCCGCTCGAAGTCCTCAAGGTATGGGAAGGCGGCATGGCCTTCCACGGCGGCTTTCTCGGCGTGATCGTGGCGATGTGGCTGTTCGCCAGGCTGCGCGGCCGGCACTGGATGGAAGTGACCGACTTCATCGCGCCGATGATCCCGTGCGGCCTGGCGGCCGGGCGCATCGGCAACTTCATCAACGGCGAGCTGTGGGGCCGGCCCACCGACCTGCCGTGGGGCATGGTCTTCCCGCAGGCCGGCGACAACATCCTGCGCCATCCGTCGCAGCTGTACCAGTTCGCCGGCGAAGGCGTGGCGCTGTTCATCATCCTGTGGCTGTTCGCCAGGAAGCCCCGCCCGATGGGCGCGGTCTCGGGCGTGTTCCTGATCGGCTACGGCGGTTTCCGCTTCCTGGCCGAGTTCGCGCGCGAGCCGGACAACTTCCTCGGCCTGCTGGCGCTGAATTTCTCGATGGGGCAGTGGCTCAGCCTGCCGATGATCCTGGCGGGCGTGGGGATACTGGTGTGGGCCAATCGCCGGGGCGATGCGGCGCGGGCCCAGGTGCGGTAAGCGCCGGCCGCGGACTGGAGAAAGCGGGCTTCGGCCCGCTTTTTTCATGGGGCTCCCCCATGTTCGTCCAGGCAAGAGCCGTCGCTTGCGACGGCGTGGACGGCGCGGATGTGATGGCCGCGCGATGTCGACAGGGCGGCTCCGGCTTGCGCGCCAACGGCCCCTGGGCGGGGCCGCCGGCGGTGTATATGCTTGCCTTCAGGCGCGCCGTCTGCCACACCCCGGCCAGCGGCGCACGCCGTCCGGCCCGAGGCGGGGCCAGGGGAGACAGCGATGGAAATGGCGCGTGAGGCGGCGGCACCGGCGGCGTCTGCGAAGCGGGTGCGCCTTGCTGCCACGGCGGACCTGCGGGACGATGCCGTGCTGCCCGCCCGGGTGGACGGCGTGGATCTGGTCGTGATCGGACATGGCGGCGGCGCGGCGGTCTACCAGGGGCACTGCCCGCACCGGGGCACGCTGCTGGCCGAGGGCGTCATCGACAACGGCGTGCTGACCTGCCGCGGGCACGGCTGGCGCTTCGACTGCGCCTCGGGAAATGCCGTGGACCAGCCCGGGGTCTGCCTGAAGCGGTTCGCCGCCTTCGTCGAGGACGGCGGGGTCAGCGTGGACCGCGACGAGGTTCTTGCCTGGCAATGCCGGGAGGCAGACAGGGAGGCAGACAGGGAGGCGGACGGGCAGGCTGACCGGCAGGTGGCGCCGCCATCCGCGGCGCCAGGCGCTGGCCCGCGGCCGCTCTCGGCGCTTCCCGGGCCGAAGGGCCTGCCCTTGCTGGGCAGCACGCTGCAGCTGCTGTGGGCGCAGCGGCGGATGCACCTGGTGTTCGAGCGGTGGTGCGACGAGTTTGGCCCGCTTTACCGCATCCGCCTGATGAACCGCCCGGCTCTGGTGATCGCCGAGGGGGCATGGATCGACAAGATCCTGCGCGACAGGCCCGCGACCTATCGTCGCCTCGGCGCGCTCGAGGCGGTGGCCTCCGAGATGGGCGCGCTCGGCGTGTTCGCCGCCGAGGGCGAAGCGTGGCGCAGGCAGCGCCGGCCGGTGGCGCAGGCGCTCGATGCGCACCGGCTGCGCGATTTCTTCCCCATGCTGGCCAAGGTCACGCGCAGGCTGCAGCGGCGCTGGGAATCCGCCGCTGCGCAGGGGCGCGCGGTCGACGTGCAGCAGGACCTGATGCTGTACACGGTGGATGTGACGACCGCACTGGCCTTCGGCTACGACATGAATACGCTGGAGCGCGAAGGCGAGGTCATCCAGCGGCATCTCGAGCAGATCCTGCCGATGGTGAACCGGCGCATCAATGCGCCATTTCCGTACTGGCACTATCTCCGCCTGCCGGCCGACCGCGCCTTCGACCGGGCAAGGGCCGAGATCCGCCAGACCATCGGCGAGTTCGTGGCCGCGGCCCGCCAGCGCCTGGCGCAGGCGCCCGAACTGGCCGGACGCCCGTCCAACTTCCTGGAAGCGATGCTGGTGGCCCAGGCCGCGGGACAGGCGCCACTGGATGACGAGGAGCTGTTCGCGAATATCTTCACGATCCTGGTGGCGGGCGAGGATACGACCGCCAACACGGTGGCCTGGATGATGCATTTCATGTGCTGCCATGCGGACGTCCAGCGCAGGATGCAGGAGGAAGTGGCGGCAGTGCTGGGGCAGGCCGACATCCTGCAAGACATGGGCGATGCCGCCAGGCTCGTGTACGTGGAGGCGGTCGCGCACGAATCGTTGCGGCTCAAGCCGGTGGCGCCGTTCTTCTTTCTCGAACCCAACGAAGACGTGGAGATCGGCGGCGTGCGCGTGCCGCGCGGAACGCTGCTGGTGCTGCTGAACCGTCCGGGCGTGCTGCAGGAGCGCAATTTCCCCGCCGCCCGCGAGTTCCGGCCAGAGCGCTGGCTGCAAGGCACGGCGGCCGCGGCCCGGCATCGCAGCGGCTTCGTGCCGTTCGGCTCGGGACCGCGCTTGTGTCCGGGGCGCAACCTCGCCTTGCTGGAGGCCAAGGCGGCCATCTCCATGGTCTGCCAGCGCTTTGACGTCAGGCATGCGCCCGGATCTGGGCCGGTGGGAGAGGCCTTTGTCTTTACGATGATGCCGACGGCGCTGCGGGTGGTGCTGTCCGCGCGCTAGCCGGACCGGCAGCGTGGCTGCCGGGGCTCAGTCCACCTGGGCCCCGGACTTCTTCACGATCACCGCCCATTTGTCGAGGTCGGCCTTGAGCATGGCGGCGAACTGCTGCGGCGTGCCGGAGAGCACTTCGGCGCCTTGCGCCGCCAGCTTGTCGCGCAGGGTCTTGTCGGCCAGCGCGGCCTGCATGGTCTGCGCGAGCTTCTGCGTGACTTCCCTGGGCGTGCCCTTGACCGCGAACAGGCCGACCCAGAGGTCGCCGCTATAGCCCGGCACGGTCTCGCCGATGGCCGGAATGTCCGGCGCGAACGGCGAGCGCCTGGCCGAACTGACGCCGAGCGCGCGCACCTTGCCGGCCTTGATATGCGCCAGCACCGAGGGCAGGCTGGCGAAGGCCAGCGGCACCTGGTTGCCGAGCACGTCGTTGAGCGCGGGCGCCACGCCCTTGTAGGGCACGTGCTCCAGCTTGATGCCGGCCATGCTGTTGAGCATCTCGCCCAGCAGGTGGTTGAGCGTGCCGTTGCCGGCCGAGGCATAGCGGTAGAAGTCGGGCTTGGCCTTGGCCATGCTGATCAGCTCGGGCAGGGTCCTGGCGGGGAAGGCGGGATTGGCCACCAGCACATTGGGCACGCTCGCCACCGGCGAGATCGGCTCGAAATCGCGCACCGGGTCGAACGGCACCTGCCGGTACAACGAGGGATTGATGGCCTGGGTGCTGCTGATGGTCATCAGCAGGGTGTAGCCGTCCGGCGCCGAGCGCGCGGCCGCCTGCGTACCGATATTGCCGCCCGCGCCGGGGCGGTTTTCCACCACCACCTGCTGGCCCAGGCGCTGCGACAGGTCGGCCGCGACCAGGCGCGCGACGATGTCGTTGGTGCCGCCCGGGGCCTGGGGCACGATCATCTGGATGGGTTTGGCAGGGTAGCCCTCGGCTTGCGCGGCAGTGCCGGCGAACAGCGAAATCGCCGCGGCGATGCCGGCCAGGACATGGCGGGTGCGTTGCATGGTGTCTCCTCATTGTTGTGATGGCGGCGCGCCTGCCTCTGCCTTCTGCGTTCTGCTTTTCGCTTCGCAGGGCTGACGGCTGCGCCTTGCCTTTGCTGGCAACGACTCTACATCAGGGGAATGTGCCGGGGAAATTCAATCGCCGACTACCGCCATAAGTTTTATTTATTCCGGCACGCCTGGCTCAAAGGTGCCCGGCGCGAGCTTGAGCGAGCCGCCCTGGGCGATGCGCGCGTCGACGATCTCGCGCAGGATCTCCGCCACGGCTTGCGCCGCGCGCGTGCGCGGCAGCGCGCGCGGCCAGCACAGCGACAGCGTGCGGCGCAGTTCGGGCACGATCAGGCGCGTGGGCATGGCGGCGTCGCCGGGGTCCACCGCCGAGGCCGGCAGGATGGTGCAGGCCAGCCCTTCGCGCGCGCAGGCCAGCAGGAAGGGCAGGGAATCCAGATCGGCCACCACGTTCAGCGCGAGGCCTGCCTGCGCGAAGCTGCGTTCGATCACCTCGCGCAAGCCCTGCGAGCCGCTCGGCAGGACCAGCGGCACGCCGGCCAGTTGTCTGAGCGCGATGGTGTCGCGGCGCGTGCGTGCCGGACGGCGGCCGCTGCCGGCGGCGCCTTGCACCGGTCCGGCGGGCCCGGGCGGGGTACCGACCAGGTACAGCGCTTCGCTCGCCAGCATCTCCGGCTCGACCGCGCGGGAGGCGGTGTCGCGGAACAGGATGGCGAAGTCGAGCCGGTTGTTGTTGAGCAGCTCCGAGATGTAGCCGCTCATGCTTTCGAACAGTTGCAGGCGCACCTGCGGATAGCGCGCCCGCACCGCCCTGATCAGCGGCATGCCAAAGGCCGCGGCGGCGGTGGTAGGCAGGCCGATGGCGACCGCGCCGGTGACTTCGGCGCCCGCAGCCCGCACGTCGGCCCCGGCGCTCTCCACCTGCTTGAGGATGGTGCGCGCGTGCCGGTACAGGGTCTTGCCGGCTTCGGTGGGCTTGACGCCCTTGGGGCCGCGGTGCACCAGCGGCACGCCGTACTCTGCCTCGAGCGCGGCCAGTTGCTGGCTCAGCGCGGGCTGCGCCACGCACGCCACTTCGGCCGCGCGGGTCAGGCTGCCATGGTCGACGATGGCTACGAAGTAGCGCATGGAGCGGATATCCATCGGGTGTCCCTTGCTTCTGCGTTACGGGTGTGAGGTATTCATTCCACTTATGGCCGCCTCGGCATTCCCTATTTCCCAAGGGGCGCAGCCAAGGCTAGATTGTGGGCTGGCCGGCCGGGTTCGCATGTTCGCGCGCCGGCATTCATCCACGTACCAGCGCACCCACGCATCCAGCCATGTCCCAACCGCTGCAAGGCATCACCGTTGTTTCCCTGGAGCAGGCGATCGCCGCGCCATTCTGCACCCGCCAGCTGGCCGACCTCGGCGCGCGCGTGATCAAGATCGAGCGCCCCGGCACGGGCGATTTCGCGCGCGCCTACGATGGCCGCGTGCGCGGATTGTCCTCGCATTTCGTGTGGACCAACCGCTCCAAGGAAAGCGTGACGCTGGACGTCAAGCATGCGCTCGCCGCGCCGGTGCTGGATGCACTGCTGGCGCGCGCCGACGTGCTGGTGCAAAACCTGGCGCCGGGCGCGGCGGCGCGGCTCGGGCTCGACTACCAGGCGCTGAGCGCGCGCTTCCCGCGCCTGATCGTCTGCGATATCTCGGGCTATGGCGCCGACGGCCCCTACCGCGACAAGAAGGCATACGACCTGCTGGTGCAGAGCGAATCGGGCTTTGTCTCGGTGACCGGCACGCCGGAGGAAGGCGCCAAGGCCGGCGCCTCGGTGGCCGATATCGCGGCCGGCATGTATGCCTACAGCAATATCCTGGCGGCGCTGATCGAGCGCGGCCAGACCGGTCGCGGCAAGCGCATCGATATCTCGATGCTGGAATCCACCGTGGAGTGGATGGGCTTTCCGCTCTACTACGCGTTCGATGGCGCCGAGCCGCCTGCGCGCGCCGGTGCCGCGCATGCCACCATCTATCCCTATGGCCCGTTCCCCACCGGCGACGGCAAGACCGTGATGCTGGGCCTGCAGAACGAGCGCGAATGGAGTACGTTCTGCCAGCGCGTGCTGGAGGATCCCGCGCTCGCCACGCATGCCGACTATGCCGACAACACCCGGCGCAGCGCGAACCGTGCCGCGCTGCGCGCGCGCATCATACAGGCCTTCGCCGCGCTGAGCGCCGAGCAGGTCACGGCGCGCCTCGATGCGGCCGGCATCGCCAATGCGCGGGTCAACACCATGGCCGATGTCTGGGCGCATCCGCAGCTTGCGGCGCGCCAGCGCTGGCGCCAGGTCGCCACGCCCGCGGGCCCGGTGCCCGCGCTGCTGCCGCCCGGCACGCAGGATGCACGCATGGACCCGGTGCCGGCGGTTGGCGAGCACACCGCCGCCGTGCTGGCTGAACTGGGCTGGACCCCCGGCCAGGTGCAGGCGCTGCAGGGCGCGGGCGCGGTCTGAGCGCGCCCGCTGCCGGCGAGGGGCCGGCGCGCATCGGCCGCGCGGCCGGTCCGGGCCTGGATGCGGTCTTCGTCGATTTCGAGTGCGCGGTGGCACCCGCGGCCGAGGGGCCGGCGCCCGGCCGTCGATCCCTCCGCTGACGAAGCCTATCCTGCATGCGGCTATGCAACATCGATTTTTGTTGTCTTCACGCCCCTATTATTCATAATTATGAATTATTGGGACGGCTGAGCCCCGCCACGCATGGCGTTGCCGTGACCCCGATGCCATCGCCCTTTTCCCGCCGGAGCGTTTCATGCGCATCATCCAGCAGGCCCTGTATCTCGAAGTCGCGGAGCGCCTGCGCACCATGATCGACGAGCATGCGCTGATGCCCGGCGCGTGGATCGACGAGGCCAGCGTGGCCGAATCGATGGGGATCTCGCGCACGCCGATGCGCGAAGCGCTCAAGGTGCTGGCGGCCGAGGGCCTGGTGCGGCTGGAACCACGCCGCGGCTGCTTCGTCAATGCGCTGTCCGAGCAGGATCTCGACGAAATCTTCCCGCTGATGGCGCTGCTGGAAGGGCGCTGCGCCTTCGAGGCCGCACGCAATGCCGGCGCCGCCGACCTGGAGGCGCTCGAAAGTCTCCACGCCGAGCTGGCGCAATACGCGCAGGCCGGCAATATCGACGCCTACTACGAAACCAACTACCAGATCCACGAAGCGATCCAGAGGCTGGCGGGCAACCGCTGGCTGTCCGGCCTGATCAGCGACTTGCGCAAGGTGCTGCGGCTGTCGCGCCACAAGAGCCTGAAGCTGCCTGGCCGCATCCGCGAGTCCTGCGCCGAGCACCTGTCGGTGTTCTCGGCGCTCAAGGCGCACGACTCCGAGGGCGCGGAGGCGCTGATGAAGACCCATCTGCTGCGCCAGCGCGGCGCGCTCAGGGCGCTCGACGTGGCGGAGCAGCAGGCCGGCACCGCGCCGGCCGAACCGGCCGCGGCCGGCGCGTCGCGTCGCGGCGGCTTGCGCCTTGCCGGCAAGGATGCGGCCGGCATCGCCGATGCGGTGCCGGGCAAGCCTGCCATCGCCCGATCCCCCGAAGTCTGACCATTTGACAGTTCGATAGCAGGTACGCCATGGATGCCCTCAGCAGCGAACAGAAAGTCAGTGCGCCTCTTGCCGGTCCCGAGCCTTCGGGCGAAACCCTGTTGTCGCGCTTCGGCCGCTGGTGGGGCCGCAAGGGCGATCGCGATACCGCGGGCAACGCCAAGCCAGGCGCCAGGGCCGACGCCAGGACCGGTGCCACCCCGGCGGCGCTGCCGGCGCGCGTGCTGCGCCGGCAGCGCGAGCAGCTGCGCCAGTGCTTCGACGCGCGCCTGACCGATGGCGCCGCCAATGCCGCCGCGCAGTCGTGGCGCGCGGAGTACGAGGCGGCGGGCGACGAGGCGCGGCAGGCCATGCTCGGCGTGCTGGCCGAAGTGGCCGCCAGCGGCAGCGAGGCCGGCGAGGCCGGCGGCAATGCCGGCGCCGCGTCGGGCTTGTCGCAGGCGCTGTCCAATGCGCGCATCCGCTTCTTCAAGCGGCTGGCCGCCTTGCACGGGCAGCAGCAGGACGCCAGCGTGTGCGGGCTGCATTTCCTGATCGGCCTGCGCGCCGACATGCTGCGCTGGCACAAGCGCATGCCGGGCCTGCGCCCGCTCGACGACGATCTCGAGGCATTGTTCTCCAACTGGTTCGACGTGGGGCTGCTGGAGTTGCAGCCGATCACCTGGGACTCGCCGGCCTCGCTGCTGGAGAAACTGATCCGCTACGAGGCGGTGCACGAGATCTCCTCGTGGGCCGACCTGCGCAACCGGCTCGATTCCGACCGCCGCTGCTACGCCTTCTTCCACCCGCGCATTCCGCGCGAGCCGCTGATCTTCGTCGAGGTGGCCTTCGTGCCCGAGATGGCGGCCAACGTGCATGCGCTGCTTGACGAAGCCGCGCCGGTGGAAGACCTGCGCCGCGTGAAATGGGCCATCTTCTATTCGATCTCCAATACGCAGGCGGGGCTGTGCGGCGTGAGCTTCGGCAACTTCCTGCTCAAGCGCGTGATCGAGGAACTGCAGCGCGAGTTTCCCAAGCTCAAGCAGTTTGCCACCTTGTCGCCGATTCCCGGCTTTGCCGACTGGCTGCGCAAGCGCGACGGCGCGGCGGTGGCCAAGGTGCTGGGCGACAAACGCCTGGCGCGCTGGCGCGAGCGCCACGGCGAGCCGCCGGCGGACGGCGCCGGCTGGCTGGCGGCGCTGGCGCCCGGAGCGGACGCCGACGCCGCGCAGTCCGTGGATGGCAAGCACGCCAGGGAGGATGCGGTGCAGCGCGATACCGCGCTGGCGCTGGCCGCGCATTTCCTGGTGCGCGAGCGCCACCAGGCATTGCCGGCAGATCCCGTGGCGCGCTTCCACCTTGGCAACGGCGCCTGCGTGGAGCGCCTGAACTGGGCCGCCGACCTCTCGCGCAAGGGCCGCGCGCAGTCGTGCGGCATGATGGTGAATTACCTTTACGTGCCCGAGGCGCTCGACGACAATCTAGCTCGCCTTGGCAATGGCAACCCGCGCATCAGCAGATCCGTCGGCAAGCTGTTGTGACCCTGGTCAGGTCGTGAACAAGGTTTTCTTCGTCGGGCCATCCAGCACTTCCCCGCAGTTTTTCGCAGTTCTATCGTTTGACTTTCCGCAGCAGAAGAGAGAGGAGACAGAGCAATGAATCGTCGTCAGTTCCAACTGGCAGGGCTGGCCTGCGCACTGGGCGCGAGCCTTGGCGTGGCCGCGTCCGCGGCGCAGGCCGATACCTGGCCGTCCAAGCCGATCACCGTGATCGTGCCTTTCCCGGCCGGCGGCGGCACCGATGCCTTCGCCCGCCCGCTGACCGCGCAGCTCTCCAAGCAGCTGGGCAAGCAGTTCGTGATCGACAACCGGGGCGGCGCCGGCGGCACGGTGGGCGCGAGCATCGCGGCGAAGGCCGCGCCGGACGGCTACACGGTCTTCATCGGCGGCGCCCATCATGCGATCGCGCCGTCCTTCTACAAGAAGCTCGACTACGACATCGAGAAGGACTTCATTCCCGTCACGGTGATCGCGCAGCCGCCGCAGGTGGTGGTGGTGAACCCGACCAAGGTCTCGGCCAACACGCTGGGCGAACTGATCGCCGACGCCAAGAAGAATCCCGGCAAGCTCAACTACGGCTCGGCCGGCAACGGCTCCTCCCACCACCTGGCGGGCGAGCTGTTCAAGCTGCAGACCAAGACCTTCATCACGCATATTCCCTACAAGGGAGCGGGCCCGGCCTTGTCGGACCTGATCGCCGGCCAGGTCGACCYGGTGTTCGACGGCCTGGGCTCGTCGGCCCAGCATATCCGCGCCGGCCGCATCAAGGCGCTGGCGGTCGCATCGAACAAGCGCTCGGCCGCCTTCCCCAACGTGCCGACCGCCGCCGAAGCCGGCGTGCCCAACTACGATGTCTCCACCTGGTACGCGATCTGGGTGCCCAAGGGTACGCCGAAGGACATCGTCGACAGGCTCTACGCCGAAGTGGAGAAGGCGCTCAACACGCCCGAGATGAAGCAGATCTGGCTGGCCAACGGCTCCGATACGCCGGCCTACACGCAGGAACAGTTTGCCCAGTTCCAGCGCGCCGAGATCAAGCGCTGGGCCCAGGTGGTGCAGCAGTCCGGCGCCAAGATCGACTGATGGGGACGGCGATGGCTGGAGCACGGGCATGAGCGGCACGGTGGAGTTCACGCGCGACGGCGATGTCGCCACCGTCACGCTGGCGAACGCAGGCAAGCTCAATGCGATCTCGGTAGCGATGTGGCGCGCGCTGGCGCAGGGTTTCGCGGGCCTGTCGGCGGACGACTCGGTGCGCTGCGTGGTGGTGCGCGGCGCGCACGGCAACTTTGCCGCCGGCGCCGACATTGCCGAGTTTCCGCAGGAGCGCGGCGATGCCGCCGCGCTGCGCCGCTATCACGTGGAGGTGATCGCGCCGGCGCTGGCCGCCATCGCGGGCTGCGTCCATCCCACGGTGGCGATGATCGAAGGGGTTTGCGTGGGCGGCGGACTGGAGATCGCCTGCCACTGCGACCTGCGCATCGCCGCCGACGACAGCCGTTTCGGCGTGCCCATCAACCGGCTCGGTTTTCCGATGGCGCCGGGCGAACTGACCGGCCTGCTGGCGCTGGCCGGCCGCGCGACGACCCTGGAGATCCTGCTCGAAGGGCGGGTGTTCGATGCCGCCGAGGCACGCGAGAAAGGCTTGCTTACGCGCGTGGTGCCGGCTGCCGCGCTGGCCGGGGAAGTGACGGCAACGGCCGCGCGCATCGCCGCCGGCGCGCCGCTGGCCGCGCGCATCAACAAGGAGAGCATCCGGCGCCTCGCGCCCGCCCCGGCGCCGCTGGGCCCGCAGGAGCTGGAAGCGCACTTTCGCTATGGCGACAGCGCCGACCACGCCGAAGGCGTGGCCGCTTTCCTGGCCCGCCGCGCGCCGCGCTTTACCGGGCACTAGCCGCGGCTCTATCATGGCCGGCTGTTGATTTCCCCATTCATCTTGCTTCATTGATCTTTCGAGCTATCGGCCCTGGCCCTCGGCTATCGATTGCCAATGTTATTGACGATCCCGTTCTACATCTTCCGCAACATGAACGCTAACCTGTTCGCCCTGTTCGAATCCCGCTTCCCGGCGGACCGCAGCGCCTGCTGCATCGAAACCCACGATGGCCTCTACTACAGCTGGGACGATCTCGATCGCGCCACCGCCAAGCTGGCCAACCTGCTGACCTCGCTCAAGCTGCCCGAGGGTGCGCGCGTGGCGGTGCAAGTGGAAAAATCGCCCGAGGCGCTGTTCCTGTACCTCGCCACGCTGCGCGCCGGCTATGTCTACCTGCCCCTCAACACCGCCTACCAGGAAGCCGAGATCGACTACTTCATCGGCAACGCCGAGCCGGCGGTGGTGGTGTGCAGCAGCGCCAACTTCGGCTGGGTTTCCAAGGTTGCGTTCCGCCACGGCACCAGGCATGTGTTCACGCTGGACGATGACCGCTCGGGCTCGCTGCTGGCGCGTGCCGCCGCCAAGCCGGACACCTTTGGCACGGTGGCGCGCGGTGCCGACGATCTCGCCGCCATCCTGTACACCTCGGGCACCACGGGCCGCAGCAAGGGGGCCATGCTCACGCACGGCAACCTCGCATCGAACGCGAAGACGCTGCACGAATACTGGGGCTGGCGCAGCGACGACGTGCTGCTGCACATGCTGCCGATCTTCCACGTGCACGGCCTGTTCGTGGCCTCGCACGGCGCGCTGCTGGCCGGCGCCAAGATGATCTGGGCGCCCAGGCTCGACATGGCGCAGGTGCTGAAATTCCTGCCGCGCTCGACGGTGATGATGGGCGTGCCCACGTACTACGTGCGCATGCTGCAGGAGCCGCGCTTCGACGACGACACCTGCCGCCGCATGCGCCTGTTCGTATCCGGCTCGGCGCCGCTGCTGATGGAAACCTTCGATGCCTTCCGCGAGCGCACCGGCCATACCATCCTGGAGCGCTATGGCATGAGCGAGACGGTGATGCTGGTCTCCAATCCGTACGAGGCGGATGGCGGCGAGCGCATCGGCGGCACCGTCGGCAAGCCGCTGCCTGGCGTCGAGGTGCGCGTGTTCGACGGCGAGGGCAAGCCCTGCGCGTCCGGCGAGATCGGCAATGTGGAAGTGCGCGGCCCGAACGTGTTCAAGGGCTACTGGCGCATGCCCGAGAAGACCAGGGAAGAATTCACCGCCGACGGCTGGTTCAAGACCGGCGACGTGGGCCGCTTCGGCGGCGCCATCGCCGGCCAGGCCGGCGAGCGCAAGGTGCCCGAGGACTACCTGACCATCGTCGGCCGCAGCAAGGACCTCATCATCTCCGGCGGCTACAACGTCTACCCGAAGGAGATCGAGAGCTTCATCGACGAAATGCCCGGCGTGGCGGAGAGCGCCGTGATCGGCGTGCCGCACGCGGATTTCGGCGAGGCCGTGGTGGCCGTGGTGGTGGGCAAGCCCGGCTCGGCGCTGGATGAGTCCAGCCTGATCGGCTCGCTCAAGGGACGCATCGCGAATTTCAAGGTGCCCAAGCGGGTGCACCTCGTCGATGAACTGCCGCGCAATACGATGGGGAAGGTGCAGAAGAATTTGTTGCGGGTGCAGTTTGGGGGGGGTTAAGGGGGTGCTTTTGGCTTCGTTCTCGGACGTCTGTGGGCCTGGCGGCTTGGGCTCGATTGGCCATTCAGAGGCGTGAGAGTGTGCTCGCGGCTGTGGGCCTAGCGGCGCGGGCTTGGTAGCCCGTTCGCACACATGTAAGTGTCACTTTTCTTTTCTCGAAAAGAAAAGTAACCAAAAGAAAGCGACTCTTGCAGAGGGCTGGGCGCTCAGACTTCTCGTCTGAGGCTGGTTTCGTGGTGGGTCTCGTGGCTTCGGCTGGACTGCTGGCGCTACCGGCGCTGGCCGCGGTGCCATCCCGAAGGTGGCCGTTTCACGTTACGGCTCCATGGTGGCCGAGGCCCAGGTAGTTCAAGCTGCTGCCGCTACCGGCTTGGGCGGCCACGGAGTAGCACCCTCGTGTTTTCGTGGTGGGCGCGGTGGACCGGGGCGCGGGTGTGCTGGGTTACTTCTCAAGCCGGTGCCATTGGGCCCGCTACCGGCGCTGGCCGCGRTGSCAWCCCGGAKGTGGCCGTTTCACGTTACGGCTCCATGATGGCCGAGGCCCAGGCCCAGGCCATTCAAGCTGCTGCCGCTACCGGCTCGGGCGGCCCCGACATGGCACCCTCGTGTTTTCGTGGTGGGCGCGGTGGACCGGTACGCAAATGTGCCGGCTCACTTCTGAAGCTGGCGCTATTAGGCACCGAGGGTGCCATATCGTGGCCGCCCAACACCGAAACCCAATGCACCGGCGCCGGATCCACCACGCCCACTACGAAACCAGTGCCGGTGCCATGCCGTGGCCGCCCGAGCCGGTAACGGCAGATGCCCGAACTGGCAGAGCGCCAGCGATCAGGGGCATCACCACGAATCCAGCACCTTTCGCGGTGTAGTGGCCGTCAGCGCCGGTACCGGCAGATCCCAGCAGAACCGACACGCCCACCACGAATCCGCAAATCCCGTCACCCCTGGATTCTTCTGCCCCTCCGGCCAGGAGTCCGCTTTCTTGGCCTACTTTCTTTTCGGACAAAAGAAAGTAGGTCGCGCCGGGGGCGCGAAAGCCTTTGACTTTGATGTTGACTCTGTCTTTGACTTTGACTTTGACTTTGTCGTCGAAGCCGACTTTGACGTTAAATTCAAGCTTTTGAAGTTGATTCACACTCAAACATAACCCATCCCCCTCATGCCGCCCGCGTCATCCCTTCAACAGCCTCAGCCGGCAATCCTTCGGTCCGCCGCGCTCCCAGCGCTTCCCCGATCATCAACAGACTAGGCTGTGCCGGGTCGATCCAGGCCGCCGCTTCGCCCGCCGCCATCTGGCGCAGGGTGAATTCACGGCTACGCTGGCGTGCGGACGTTGCGGCCTCGACCACCCAGGCAGGCGTCGAAGCCGGCTTGCCGTGGGCGATCAATTGGGCGGCAATCGATGCCGCCTGGTCGCGCCCCATGTAATACACGAGCGTATCGGCCTTCACATCGGCTTCCACGTCGATCGTATCGGCGGCCTTGCTCTGGGTGGCGAAGGCGACGCTGCGCGCCACGCCACGCTTGGTCAGCGGCTTGCGGATGGCGGAGGCCGCCGCCAGCGCGGCGGTGATGCCGGGCACGATCTCGTACTCGATGCCGGCGGCTTCGAGCGCCTGCAGTTCCTCGTCGGCACGGCCGAACAGCATGGGGTCGCCGCCCTTGAGGCGCACCACGCGCTCATGCTTGCCGGCCATGTCGACGATCTGGCGGTTGATGAACAACTGCGCGGTGGAACGCTGGCCGCAGCGCTTGCCCACTTCGACAAGCTGGGCCTGCGGGCACCACGCCAGCATCTCGGGCGACACCAGCGCATCGTGCAGCACCACCTGGGCTTCGCCCAAAAGTCGTGCACCGCGCACCGTTATGAGGTCCGCAGCGCCGGGACCCGCGCCGATCAGGTAGACCTTGCCCATGCCTTGCTCCTTAGCCTTCGCTCGCTTGTTGCATACGCCTCAGGCGAATGCACGGATCATGCCAGCGGCGACGGTGTGGTTGGTCGCCTCGTCGATCAGCACGAAGGCGCCGGTGGCTGGGTTGTCGCCGTAGACATCGCAGACGATGGGCTTCTGCAGCGAGAGCTGCACGGAGCCGATATCGTTGAGGCGAATGTCGTGGCGGCCGGTCTCGTGCGACAGCGTGTGCACGTCCAGCACGCGGTCCACCGACGACACGCGCGCGAACACGCTGGCCGTGGTGTGCTTGAGCACGTACTTGCGCGCCGGATTGAGCGATTCGTCGTCGAACCAGCACAGGTCGGCGGTCAGCTTCTTGGCCGATACGCTGTCCGCGGTGGCGGCGACGAACATATCACCGCGTGATACATCCACGTCTTCGGTCAGGCGCACCGTGACGGTCTCGCCCACACTGGCCGATTCGGCCACGCCATTGGGCGTCAGCACCTCGGCCACCACCGCTTCGCGGTTGACCGGCAGCACACGCAGCTTCTGGCCCACGCGCACGGTGCCGGCCTCGACACGGCCCGCGTAGCCGCGGAAATCGTCGGCCTGGGCGCCATCCTGGCGGATCACCAGTTGCACCGGGAAACGCAGCGCGGCGTCGCCTTCGGGCGCGGGTTCTTCCACCGGCAGCGCTTCGAGCAGCGGCAGCAGCGGCTCGCCCGCGTACCACGGCATGGCCTGGCTGGCGTGCACGATATTGTCGCCGCGCAGGGCCGACACCGGCACGTAGCGCACGTCCTTCAGGCCCAGCTGGCCAGCCAGCTCGGTGTAGGCGTTGCGGATCTCGTCGAAACGCTGCTCGCTGAACTCGACCAGGTCCATCTTGTTGATGGCCACGATCACGTGCTGGATCTCCAGCAGCTTGAGGATGGCCGAATGGCGCTTGGTCTGGGCCAGCAGCTCGGCGCGGCCGTCGTTCACGGTCACGCGGGTGGCGTCGACCAGCACGATGGCGGCATGCGCGGTGGACGCGCCGGTCACCATGTTGCGGGTGTACTGCTCGTGCCCCGGCGTATCCGCGATGATGAACTTGCGGCGCGCGGTGGAGAAGTAGCGGTACGCCACGTCGATGGTGATGCCCTGCTCACGCTCGGCCTCGAGGCCGTCGGTCAGCAGCGAGAAATCGATCTGCTCGCCAGCGGTGCGCTTGTTCTTGGCGCGGGTCAGCGCGGTCAGCTGGTCCGACAATACCGCCTTGCTGTCGTACAGCAGGCGGCCGATCAGCGTGCTCTTGCCATCGTCGACCGAACCGGCGGTGATGAAGCGCAGCAGGCCTTGGTGTGATGCTTGGGTGCTCATAATCAGATCCTTTGTTCCCCCGGGGCGCTCGCTCCGGCGCAGATGCGGGAGGCAGCGCTTGGCGCGCGGGGGCGACGTGTACATCGGTACACGAGCACCCGCGCTACGACGCGATGTGCCCGCATAGGCGTCCGGTGTCAGAAGTAGCCTTCCTTCTTGCGGCGCTCCATCGAGGCTTCGCTCGTCTGGTCGTCCATGCGGGTGGCGCCGCGCTCGGTGATCTCGGTCACCGCCGTCTCGGCAATGATCTCGATCGGCGAGGCCGCCACGCTGGCCACCGGGCAGGTGCAGCTGATGTCGCCGACGGTGCGGAAGCGCACGGAGAGCACTTCGCTCACGTCGCCAGCCTGCTTCGGGGTGATCGGCGTGACCGGCACCAGCAGGCCGTTCTTGCGCACCACTTCGCGCTCGTGCGCGTAGTAGATCGGCGGCAGCGCCAGCTCTTCGCGGGCGATGTACTGCCACACGTCCAGCTCGGTCCAGTTGGAGATGGGGAACACGCGCATCTGTTCGCCGGCCGCCATGCGGGCGTTGTACAGGCTCCACAGTTCGGGGCGCTGGGCCTTCGGGTCCCACTGGCCGAACTCGTCGCGGAACGAGAAGATGCGTTCCTTGGCGCGCGCCTTCTCTTCGTCGCGGCGGGCGCCGCCCATCAGCGCGTCATACTTGTGCGCCTCGATGGTTTCCAGCAGCGTCACGGCCTGGGCCGCGTTGCGCGAGTCGGTTTCCTTGCGCAGGCGCACCGTGCCGCGCTTGATGGAGTCTTCCACATGGCCCACCACCAGGCGCGCGCCGAGCTCGACCACGCGCTGGTCGCGGAAGCTGATGACTTCCGGGTAGTTGTGGCCGGTGTCGATATGCACCAGCGGGAACGGCAGCTCGGTCTTGCGGTCGCCCAGGCGGAAGGCCTTGAGCGCCAGGTGCAGCATGACGATGGAGTCCTTGCCGCCCGAGAACAGCAGGGCCGGGTTGCGGCACTCGGCCACCACCTCGCGGATGATGTAGATGGATTCCGCCTCGAGCTTGTCGAGGTGGTCGTTCTGCACTTGCAGCAGGTGGGCCACGTCCGGCGCGCCCTTCAGTTCGTTCATGATGCCCATGTCGTTCTTGGCCTCAATGCTTGATGTTCTGTTCGTGAAGCCCGCACTCTTTCGAGTCCTTGCTCTCCCACCACCACCGTCCCGCACGCACGTCCTCGCCAGCGCGCACCGCACGCGTACAAGGCTCGCAGCCGATGCTGGGGTAGCCCTTGGCATGCAGCGCGTTGACCGGCACGTCGTGGCGCTTCAGGTAAGCCCACACCTCGGCTTCGGACCAGTCGGCCAGCGGGTTGAACTTGGGGATGCCGCGTGCTTCGTCGGTTTCCTCGAAGGGCAGCTCCGAGCGCGTCGCCGCCTGTTCGCGGCGCTGGCCCGTGAGCCAGGCATCGGCATGGGACAGCGCTCGGTTCAGCGGCTCCACCTTGCGGATGCCGCAGCAGCTCTTGCGCAGGTCCACGCTGTCGTAGAAAGCGTTCAGCCCGTGGTTCTTCAGGTAGTTCGCAATGGCCTCGGGGTCCGGCGTGAACTGTTCGATGTCGTAGCCATAGTGCGCCTTGACCGCATCCAGCACCGCCAGCGTCTCGGCGTGCAGGCGGCCGGTCTGCAGCGTGAACACGCGGATGCCGGCGCGCACGGCTTCGGAGCCGCGCAGGATCGCGTCGGTCACCACCATGTCCTCGGCAGCCAGGCTGGAGGCAAAGCGCGCGCGGAAGAAACGCCCGGCAATGCCGGCCAGGCGCAGGCCCAGCTCGCGTTCCTTGGCCTCGAGATCGGCCACGCTGCCGGTGTATTCCGGCGCCGTCCACAGCGCCGGCGGGCGCAGTCCGGAGACCGGCGCGTCGGGCGCGGCGGCGAGCGGCGACAGCACGGTCACCGGCACGCTGGCAATGGAGATCTCGCTCATGCCGTTTCCCTGCCCAGCGCTTCGGCACGGTTGCGACGGAACAGCGGCAGCGGCTCGTCCACCGATGCCTGGTACGCCACGGTGAATTCCGTGAAGCCCTTGATGGCGTCCTCGATGTTCTTGTCGGCGCGCACGGCGAAGGTATCGAAGCCGCAGCGCTTCATGAAGTTGAGCTGGTCGCGCAGCACGTCGCCGATGGCGCGCAGCTGGCCGGCCCAGTGGTAGCGCGTGCGCAGCAGGTAGGCGGTGGAGAAGCCACGGCCATCGCGGAACACGGGGAAGTCCACCGCCACCACGGACACGTTGTCGAAGGCTGCCTGCGCATCGGCCGGCTCGTCTTCGGGCGCCAGCCAGACGCCGGTGATGCCGGCCGCGCGGCCGGCCAGCACGCCGTCCTTGTGCGCCAGCCAGGCGGTCAGCGGGAACAGCACCGCGTCCTTGCCCTGGGCGGCGGCAGCGACCTGCTCGTCGGTCACGGGCTGGCCCTCGGCGCCGCGCAGCACGGTCCAGGCATCGTCGATGATGACCGGCGTGGGGTTGGCGCCTTGCTCGCCGCGTTGCAGTTGAATGATCTTTGCCATGTCTTGTTTCTCCGGTGCTCAGGCTTCGGCGCGTTCGCGCTGCTTGTCGGCGTACACCCGTTCCTTGAACGGTGCGATGCCGATGCGGCCCAGCACGTCGATAAAGCGTTCGTCCTCATGGCGGTTGGCCACGAAGGTGTCGATGATGCGCGACACCACGTCGGGCATTTCCTCGGCCTTGAACGACGGGCCGATCACCTTGCCGATGGCGCTCTTGTTGCCTTGCGCGCCGCCGAGGGTCACCTGGTACCACTCCTCGCCGTCCTTATCCACGCCGAGCACGCCGATATTGCCAACGTGGTGGTGGCCGCAGGCGTTGATGCAGCCCGAGATGTTCAGCGTGACTTCGCCCAGGTCGTGCACGTAGTCCAGGTCGTCGAAGCGCTCCTGGATGGCCAGCGCGATGGGGATCGACTTGGCGTTGGCCAGCGAGCAGAAATCCCCGCCCGGGCAGGCGATGATGTCGGTCAGCAGGCCGATGTTGGCGGTGGCCAGGCCAGCCTTCCTGGCTTCCTGCCAGAGCGCGAACAGGTCGCGCTTGCGCACGTCCGGCAGCACCAGGTTCTGCTCGTGCGCCACGCGCAGTTCGCCGTAGCCGTAACGGTCGGCCAGATCGGCCACCAGGTCGATCTGCGCATCGGTGGCGTCTCCCGGGGGGGACACCGGGCCCGGCTTGGTCGACAGGGTCACCGCGGCGTAGCCCGGCACCTTGTGCGCATGCACGCTGCGRCTCACCCAGCGGGCGAAGGCCTTGTCTTCCAGCAGGTGCTTCTCGTACGAAGCATCGGTGTCGGCCAGCTTGTCATAGGCGGGCGGCGCGAAGTACTGCGCCACGCGGTCGAACTCGGCCTGCGTGATGGTGGCGGGACCATCCTTGCTGTGCTGCCATTCTTCCTCGACTTCCTGCGCGAACTTCTCCGCGCCGATGGCCTTCACCAGGATCTTGATGCGCGCCTTGTACTTGTTGTCGCGGCGGCCATAGCGGTTGTACACGCGAATGGCCGATTCCACGTACGACAGCAGGTGCTGCCAGGGCAGGTCTTCCTTGATCACCGAACCCAGGATCGGGGTGCGGCCCAGGCCGCCGCCGGCCAGGATGCGCAGGCGCGTCTGTCCTTCGGCATTGCGGTAGGCGTAGATGCCGATATCGTGCATCTGCACCACGGCGCGGTCGTCGGCCGAAGCCGAGATGGCGATCTTGAACTTGCGCGGCAGGAAGGCGAATTCCGGCTGGAACGTGCTCCACTGGCGCAGCAGCTCGGCCAGCACGCGCGGGTCCACCGATTCGTCCGGCGCCACGCCGGCGAAGTGGTCGGTGGTGATATTGCGCACGCAGTTGCCGGAAGTCTGGATGCCGTGCATTTCCACGCTGGCCAGGTCGGCCAGCACGTCGGGCACGCGCTCGAGCTCCATCCAGTTGTACTGGATGTTCTGGCGGGTGGAGAAGTGGCCGTAGCCGCGGTCATAGGTCCGCGCGATATGGCCCAGCATGCGCATCTGCTTGCTCGACAGCAGGCCGTACGGAATCGCCACGCGCAGCATGTAGGCATGGCGCTGCATGTACAGGCCGTTCTGCAGGCGCAGCGGCAGGAATTCTTCCTCGGTCAGTTCGTCGGACAGGCGGCGGCGCACCTGGTCACGGAACTGGGCGACGCGTTCGTTGACGATGCGCTGGTCGTATTGGTCGTACTGATACATGGTGTGGGTCCGTTCAGTATTCGGTATGCGTTGAATTCAGGAGACGAGCTTGATGGCGACCAGCGTCAGCGTGGTTGCCAGCGCGGCGCGCACCAGCCGTTCGGGCAGCGCCCGCGACAATTGCGCGCCCAGCCAGATGCCGGGGATCGAGCCCACCAGCAGCGACAGCAAGAGGGTCCAGTTCACGGTGCCGAGCCACACATGGCCCAGCCCGGCCAGCGCCGTCAGCGGCACGGCGTAGGCGATATCGGTGCCCGCCACTTCGGCCGGCTTCATCTTGGGGTAGAGCAGCAGGATCAGCGTGGCGCCCACGGCGCCGGCGCCGATCGAGGACACCGTCACCAGCACGCCGATCACGGCGCCCACCAGCACGGTGGCGATGGCCTGGGCGCGGCCTTCGAGCTGGAAGCGCGGGTTGCGGGCCAGCCAGCCCAGCATCTGCTTGCGGAACAGCAGCGACAGCACCGTCAGGATCACCGACACGCCGATCGTCAGGCGGATCGCGTGCAGCCACTGCGCGTCGAGTTCGCCGGCGCTCTTGAGCACCAGGATGGCCGCCACCGCGGCCGGCAGGCTGCCGATGCACAGGCGGCGCACCACCTGCCACTGCACGTGGCCGTGGGCGCGATGCGCCAGCGTGCCGAACCCCTTGGTGATGGCGGCGAAGGCCAGGTCGGTACCGACCGCCGTGGCCGGCGAGAAGCCGAACAGCAGCGTCAGCAGCGGCGTCATGAGCGAGCCCCCGCCCACGCCCGTCAGACCGACGAGGACGCCTACTAGCAGACCGGAAACGGTATAGGCAAGGGACATGGAGGACTCACGTGCCGGCCGGTATTCCGGGGGGAGCCAGGAAGCAGGCCCACGCGCGGAGAATCCGACCGTTCATTAACAAAGTTCGAGAATCGTAATAAACTGGCCTCATATCTCAAACTAATAAGAAGTTGTTTGTTTATACGAACCCAGTTATATGAATCTGCACCAGTTCCGCTTTGTGCGTGAGGCAGTACGTCAGAACTACAACCTGACCGAAGCCGCAAAAGCGCTCTACACATCACAACCAGGTGTTTCCAAGGCCATCATCGAGCTCGAGGAAGAACTCGGGGTGGATATCTTTACCCGCCACGGCAAGCGCATCCGCAGCCTGACGGAGCCCGGCCGCCGCATCCTGGAGTCAGTGGAGAAGATCCTGCAGGAGGTGGAGAGCCTCAAGCGGGTGGGCAAGGACTACGCCGCGCAGGACCAGGGCAACTTCACCATCGCCACCACCCATACCCAGGCGCGCTACGCCCTGCCGCGGGTGATCGCCGAGTTTACCAAGCGCTACCCGAAAGTGCGCCTTTCCATACAACAGGGCAATCCCAGCCAGATTGCCGACATGGTGCTGCACGACCAGGCCGACATCGGCATCGCCACCGAGGGGATCTCCGAGGACAAGAACCTGGTCTCGCTGCCCGGTCACCAATGGCAACATGTGGTGGTGACGCCACCTGACCATCCGTTGCTGGAAAAGAAGCACCTGGCGCTGGAAGACCTGATGGYCTACCCCATCATCACCTACGACCTCAACTTCGCCGGCCGCCCCAAGATCAACAAGGCCTTCGAGCTGCGCCACCTGCAGCCGGACATCGTGCTCGAAGCCATCGACGCCGACGTCATCAAGACCTATGTCGAGATCGGCCTGGGCGTGGGCATCGTGGCCGGGCTGGCCTACGATGCCGAGCGCGACCGCAACCTGCGCGGCATCCCCGCCGGCCATCTGTTCGGCACCAATGTGACGCATCTGGCAGTCAAGCAGGGTGCCTACCTGCGCAGCTTTGTGTATACCTTTATTGAACTGTTCTCCCCCACGCTGAACCGCAAGCTGGTGGAACAGGCCATGTCCGGCGACCACGAAGCCTACGAACTCTGATTTTTTACAAGGCATCGGCCTGTCCGATGCCGACGGCGCGCCCCGGCCTGGCGCGCCCTGCCCGCCCGCCATGCGGAGCCGGCCCACTGAACTGGCCTGAAACCAATATGACGAACCAAGAACAAAGCAAGATCCACTGGACCGAAGACGGCGAAGAACGCAGTGCCAACTGGCGCTCCGAATCCAATATGCCCCCGCCCAAGCGCGTGGTCATCGCCGACGACACCACCTCCGCCGACACCGCCTACCGCCTGGCCTGCGAGGGCACCGGCCTGCTCTGGCGCGGCGACTTCCAGAACGCGCGCCAGTTGCTGCAAGCCCTGGCCCGCCGCGCCGACAAGCCCAAGAAGGCGCACCGGAACGCCAAAGCCCAGGCCAAGCCCACCCCCACCGAGGCCTTCCACCTGCACCGCCAGGCCCAGTCGCAGCGCGCCCGCACGCTCGGCATGCTGCTGCTGCCCTTCGAGGCCGACCACAGCGTGCCCCTGCGCCGCGCACCCGACGTGACCGAGGCCTGCCGCGAAGCCCACGGCGAGGTCGATGCCCCCTACGTGGCCACCATGCGCGAACTGCTCGGCCTGATCGGCGCGCACGAATGGCGCAAGAAGGGCGTAGAGATCCCCGCCCTGGGCGAGCGCATCTACCCCTACTACGGCGTGTTCTCCCCGGTGCGCGGCGAGTACATCGACCTGGTCGCCAAGGCCCAGCTCCCGGCCAAGGCCACCGAACTCGCCTTCGACATCGGCACCGGCACCGGCGTGCTGGCCGCCCTGCTGGCCCAGCGCGGCGTCAAGCGCGTGATTGCCACCGACCAGGACCCGCGCGCCCTGGCCTGCGCCAGCGAGAACATCCAGCGCCTGCGCCTGGACCGCCAGGTGGAGATCGTCAAGGCCGACCTCTTCCCCGAAGGGCGCGCCCCGCTGGTGGTCTGCAACCCGCCCTGGGTCCCGGCGCGCGCCAACTCGCCGATCGAACATGCCGTGTACGACCCGGACAGCCAGATGCTCAAGGGCTTCCTGGCCGGCCTGGCCGACCACCTCGAACCCGGCGGCGAAGGCTGGCTGCTGCTTTCCGACCTGGCCGAGCACCTGGGCCTGCGCACGCGCGAAACGCTGCTGGGCTGGATCGATGAGGCCGGGCTGAAGATGCTGGGCCGCCTGGAAGTCAAGCCGCGCCACCCGAAGACCACCGACCAGGCAGATGCGCTGCATACGGCACGCGCGGCCGAGGTGACCTCCTTGTGGCGCCTGGGCACGCGCTGAGCGCCGGCTGACCTGCCACGCCCCCGGAAGTCACGCTCCCTCGTGCGGCCGGCCGGCGGCGAGGCACGCGGCGCATGCCGCCGTGCTGTCATGCTGCTGTAACCTGGCCGCACTAGGCTCGGCCCGACCCCGGGGAGGACGAGCCATGCAAGGTCTGGTTGGGCTGCTGGAAAAAACGCAGGCAGGTCGCGAAGCGATCGGACAACGAAGCGGGCCGCTCGACCGGCGCAGCCGCGCGCTGCTGATCATGGTCGATGGCCGCACCAGCATGGCCGACATGGTCAGCCGGGCCGCGCAGCTCGGGCTCGAAGCCAGCGCCGTCACGCAACTGCTCGAAGGCGGCCTGATCCAGGTCGCGGCCGCGGTCGCCGGCGCGGCACGAGGGGCGCCGGCGCCAGAGCAAGCGCCAGAGCAAGCGCCGGTACAAGCGCCAATGCAAGAGCCCGCGCCATCGCCCGCCGCGCCTCCCGCCGAAGCCGGCGCAAAGCGCTCGCTTGCGGCGGCGCGGATGTACCTGATGGACGTCATGGCGCGCAGCTTCGGCACCATGGACCATCCCATCCGCACCCGGCTTGTCGAAGCCACGGATCGCGCCGCCGTCGAGCAGGCATTCGAAGACTTCCGGCAGGTGCTGGGCGGCATGGCCAGCCCTTCCCTGGTCACGCATATCGAGAATTCGTTCCGCGACCTGCTGCCGCTTGGCTAAGCGGCTCGCGCAGTGGCGTGCCTGTCACGGCCCATGAGCGCAAGCCTGGAAAACGCAACATGCCGTTCGCGCCACCCGAGGCCGCGCGCCCAAAAAAAATCCCGCGACCGCCGTCGATCCCGGCCAGACTGAATCGTCGTCCTGGTAGCGGCGCGCAACGCGCCCGCCCCCCTTTTCGACGACCAAAGGAGATCAGACATGGCATACATCGATGGATTTGTCGTTCCCGTCCCCATCGCCAACCGCGAGACCTACAAGAAGATGGCCCAGGCGGCCGGCGTGGTCTTCAAGGAAAACGGCGCGCTGTCCCTGGTCGAATGCTGGGGCGACGACGTGCCCGAAGGGAAGGTCACTTCGTTCAGCATGGCCGTCCAGCGCAAGGACGACGAAGCCGTCGTCTTCTCCTGGATCACGTGGCCCGACCGCAAGACCCGCGACGCCGGCATGAAAGCCGCCATGGAAGACCCGCGCCTGAAGATGCAGGGCGAGATGCCGTTCGATGGCAAGCGGATGATCTTTGGCGGCTTCGAGGTGCTGGTGGACGCCTGAGGCAGGGAAGCCGATGCCGCCGGCAGGCGGCCTCGCCTGCGACCGGCGCCGCAGGCGCGACGCGCTCGCCACGCGCCCGACAGGAAAGCCGGCGCCACCGCGCCGGCGATTGCAAAGCCCCCATCACATCCGCTCACGCACCGGCCGCGACCCATGCCAGCCCGCAGGCCCTCCCCCCTTGCTGTTCCAATCTTGAAACAACGGCATGCGGCAAGGCCGCGCGCCCCCGCCCCGCGCGCCCCCAGCCAGACCGGCCAATATCGCATGGGCCACAGCGAACCCTTTGTGGATCGCTCCGGAACGCATATATTTCCCGTGCAGGTTCCGCCATGAATTTCATCTGCACTGCGCTCACCTGGCCATGACGGCCTGGCGGATTCCCCAAACCCAAAGATACGGAGGCTCAGCATGTCGATTCGCATTGGTGACGTGGCGCCCGATTTCACCGCGGACACCACCGAAGGGAAACTCACTTTTCACGAGTGGATTGGTGACGGTTGGGCCATCCTCTTCTCCCACCCGAAGGACTTCACCCCTGTCTGCACCACCGAACTGGGCTACCTCGCAAAGCTGAAACCCGAGTTCGACAAGCGCAACACCAAGGTCGTCGGCCTGAGCGTGGATCCTGTCAGCGATCACCACGCCTGGGCCAAGGACATCGAAGAAACCCAGGGGCACGCGCTCAACTATCCCGTCATCGGCGACGCCGACCTCAACGTGGCCAAGCTGTACGACATGATCCACCCGAATGCCAGCGGCGCCGCGCCGCGCACCGCGGTGGACAATGCCACCGTGCGCTCGGTCTTCATCATCGGCCCGGACAAGAAGGTCAAGGCGATGCTGATCTACCCGATGAGCTCCGGGCGCAACTTCGACGAGGTCATGCGGCTGCTGGATTCGGTCCAGCTCAACGCCAAGCACACGGTGGCCACGCCGGTGAACTGGAAGCCGGGCGAGGACGTCATCATCCCCACCTCGGTGTCGGACGAAGACGCCAAGAAGAAGTACCCGCAAGGGTTCAAGACGCTCAAGCCCTATCTGAGGGTGGTCGAGCAGCCCAGGTAAGCCATACCCCCTGGCCGGCCATGGCGCGTGGGATGGGACATCCCGCGCGCCATGGCGCCGGTTTCCGTACGCCCCCGCGCTACTCTCCGCCCTACCTTCCGCACCACCTTCCGCACCACCTTCCGCACCATCCCGCGCACTCGCCACGCGCACTCCCCCCGCACAACCCCACGCCAGCCCGCATCAGGCCGCACTAGCCCGGATATCTCCTGACGTCTCCCGGGCCCCCGCCGCCGTGCGGACGGGCACGCGCCACGCCCGCGCCGCAAGAAAACAGATCACGCCCCCTCCTGTCCGCCTGCCCGCCACCGGATCGGCGGACATTGCCCATAAAAGCGGCATTATCATCACTCTTAACTCAATTTGAACTGCATAGCGAAACGCTTTTAAACTTTGTTCCGCAAACACAGTCTTTTTCTTGATATGAAAACTGCTGTGCAGTACATTGTTCCGCAGTTGCTCTGGATTTGGCACGCAGGCCAGGTTCCGGCGAAGCGCTCGCTGCCGTGCCTGTTCCGGCGGGGCGACAGGAGACACGGCGCCACCGTTGGTGCCGGACTATTCGAATCGAGGTGTGGAAATGAACAACGTACCAGTCATGTTCGATCTGAGCGGGAAGGCAGCATTTGTCGCCGGGGCTTCGAGCGGCATCGGGCTGCATGTCGCCCAGGTGCTCGCCGCGGCGGGCGCCGCCGTCGCCTTGGGGGCACGGCGTGCCGACCGGCTGCAGGACGCCGTGAAGGCGCTCGCCGGGCAGGGCCATCGAAGCTGCGCGGTGAACCTGGATGTCACCGTGCCCGAGACCATCGCGCCGGCATGGGCCGAAGCGCAGGCGGCGCTCGGACAGCCCATCGACATCCTCTTCAACAACGCCGGGATCATCTACATCGAGCGCTTTGTCGACCAGGACCCCGCCGAGGTGGCGCGCATCTTCGATACGAACCTGAAGGGCGCCTTCCTCGTGGCGCAGGAAGCTGCCCGCTCGATGGCCGCCCGCAAGACCGGCTCCATCATCAACGTGACCTCCTCGGCCGGGCTGCGCGCCAGCGGCCAGCTCGCCAGCTATGGTGCCTCCAAGGCCGGGCTGGTCCACCTCACGCACATCATGGCGCTCGAACTCGGTAGCCGCGGGGTCCGGGTCAATGCGCTCGCGCCCGGCAATTTCCGCACCGACATGCACGGCAAGTTCCAGGAACACGGCTTCGAGGAAGCCATCGGCAAGCGCATTCCCATGCGGCGCTTCGGCGAGATGGACGACCTCGACGGCATCACCTTGCTGCTGGCGTCGGATGCGAGCCGCTACATCACCGGTGCCGTCATCCCGGTCGACGGCGGCCAGACGCTCAGCTGGATGTGACCCCATAAAAAAACAAAGGAGACAAGCCATGCACCGTACGCAATTCCTCAGGGGCGCCGCCGGCGCGGCGGCACTCGCGCTCGCCGGCGCGCTGTGCCCCGCGCAAGCGCAGACCTATCCGCAGAAGCCGATCCGGATCATCGTGCCATTCGCCGCCGGCGGCGCCGCGGACATCGTCGCGCGCACGCTGGCCGAGAAGATGTCGCCGCGCCTTGGCCAGCCGGTCATCGTCGACAACCGCTCGGGCGGCTCGGGAACGATCGGCGTGGATGCGGTCGCCAAGTCGCCCGGCGATGGCTACACGCTCTCGCTCGCGCTGAGCTCGCAGCTGATGATCAACCAGTACCTGTTCAAGAAGCTGCCCTACGACTCGCAGAAGGACCTGGTCCTGGTCGCCAAGGTCGCGGACTCGCCCCTCGTGCTGCTGGTGAATGCCAACGTGCCGGCCAGCAATGGCGCGGAGCTGCGCAAATACCTGACGGCGAACAAGGGCAAGCTGTCGTACGGCTCATGGGGCATCGGCACAGTGGCGCACCTGACGGCCAGCCATCTGAGCGAGATCGTCGGCGCCGACATGACGCACGTGGCGTATCGCGGCGAAGTGCCGATGCTGCAGGACCTGGTCGGCGGCAACTTGCCGATGTCCTTCGCGACCACCGTGCAGGCGGGGCAATTCATCTCGGCCGGCCGCGTGAAGGCGATCGGCGTCACGGGCACCACGCGCATCGGTTCGCTGCCGAAGATCCCGACCCTGGTCGAGGCCGGCTTCGACGACCAGATCTTCCGCGCGGTGGGGTGGATCGGGCTGTCCGCGCCAGCGGCCACGCCGAAGGCGGTCGTCCAGCGTATCTCCGACGAAGTCCGGGCCGCGCTCAGCCTGCCCGATGTGCAGCAGCGCATCAAGGATCTTGGATGGGCGCCCAGCTACCTCGGTCCCGCGGATTTCGCCGCCACGTACCAGCGCGAGCTTCCGCTGTGGAAGGGCCTCGTGAAGCAATCCGGCGCAACGCTCGACTGATCCCGCCGCATGACCATGACCAGACACGAGACAGCCATGACGACAGCACAGCGCATCGCGCAGACCGTTCCCGCGCAAACCGCGGCACAGGAAATCAGCGAGTGGTTCTTCGACATCTACCTGCCCGCCTGGATCGGCATGGGTGCGAACCCCTCCGACAGCGTCGACGGCATCCTCGATTACTGGGGATACCCGCTGCATGCGGCCTCCGTCAACATGACCACTTGCCTGATGACCGGCGACGACGTCATCAGGCTGCTGCGGGCCAACCAGGACCCGCTGCAGGCGCAGCACTATACCCACACGACGATCCTCGACCGCAAGGTGGTCGGCTA
Organism: Cupriavidus sp. 2TAF22; assembly: GCF_052115045.1. Classification (NCBI taxonomy): domain Bacteria; kingdom Pseudomonadati; phylum Pseudomonadota; class Betaproteobacteria; order Burkholderiales; family Burkholderiaceae; genus Cupriavidus; species Cupriavidus sp. 2TAF22. The sequence goes on along the minus strand of NZ_JBFRFX010000021.1, from coordinate 157,445 downwards.
CAACAGCAACGCAGGCTCCATCGACGTGATCTGGTCCCGCCGCCGCGCGGACGAATCGGAGATCGAGCGGCGTGCCGTCCATTTCGAGATCCATCGCACCGCGCAGGGGTGGCGCATCCTCGCGCTCGCCAGCCTGCTGACCGACCGCGACGCGCTGGACGACATCTGGGAAACCGCTTAAGGAACACGACATGACATCGCAACCATCCGACATCGTTCTCTACGAACTGAAGCAGAACGTCGCCATCGTGACGCTCAACCGCGCGCCGCAGAACCGCCTGACGCGGCCCCTGTTCACGCAGCTCGACCAGGCGGTGCGCCGCGGCGTGCGCGAAGGCGCCCGCTGCATCCTGTTCCGGGGCAACGGCGACGACTTCTGCCAGGGCGGCGATTTCCGCGAATGGCCCGACCTGAAGACCCACGCCGAGCGGCGCGAGCGCTTTGGCTTCTCCAACGGCGTGCTGAACATGATCGAGTCGCTCTCGATCCCGACGGTGACGCAGGTGCACGGCCGCGCGTTCGGTGGCGGCTTCGAACTCGCCCTGCATACGGACATCATCATCGCCGCCGAATCCGCGCGCTTCCGCTTCTCCGAAGCCACGCTGGGCGTGGCGCCGCTGGCCGGCGGCGTGCAGCGCATCGCCGAGCGCGCCGGCCGCGCGGTGGCCAGCCGGCTGGTGATCCTGTCCGAGGAAATCGGCGCGGGCGAGGCCAAGGCCATGAACATCGTGGCCAGGGTCGTGCCGGACGCGGAACTGAGCGATGCCGCCTTCGACTGCGCGGCGAAGCTGGCCGCCGGCCCCACCCGCGCGCACGCCGTCACCAAGGCGATCCTCGCCGCGTGGTCGGCCGGTGGCGTGCGCGCGGCGGACGAAGCCATGATCGAACACGTCTCGGTGCTGTTGACGACGGACGACGTGCGGCGCGGCGTGGCGTCGGCCACCCAGGCCTTCGAGTCGGGTGCCGCGCGCCCCGCCATCGAATTCAGCGGGCAGTAGAGCGCCCTCCCCAGCCTTCCACAGCCTTCCCTAGGTTTCCCTAGCCTTCCCCCGGTCCAAGCCATGCACACCATGCAACCCGAAGAACACTATGTCCCGGTCGGGGACGACGTCAATCTCCACGCCTGGGTATTCCGCCCCGTCGCGGGCACCGGCCCGTTCCCCGCGATCACGATGGCCCACGGCTTCTCGGGCATCAAGTACCGCGGCCTGCAACAGTACGCCGAGCGCTTCGCCGCGGCGGGATTCATCGTCATCGTGCACGACCACCGCAACTTCGCGCTCAGCGGCGGCGCCGTGCGCGGCGATATCGATCCGTGGCAACAGATCGCGGACTGGCGGCGCGTCGTCTCGTACCTGGAATCCTTGCCTGGCGTCGACACATCGCGGATCGGCGTGTGGGGGACCAGCTACGCGGGCGGCCATGCCATCGTCCTGGGCGCCACCGATTCGCGCATCCGCACGGTCGTGGCACAGGTGCCGCTGATGAGCGGCTACGAACAGAGCCTGCGGCGCGTGTCCGCCGAGATACGGCCGGCGCAGCAGGCGCTGTTCAACGACGACGACCGCGCGCAGCTGCGCGGCGAGCCGCCCATGCGGCAGCGGGTGGTCAGCACCGATATGTCCGTGCGCGCGGCTTATCGCTCGCAGGACATGATCGATTTCCACGATGCATTCCACACGCCCGACGGCGTGGAAGACAGCGAGTACGTCACCATCCGCTCCACCCGCATGGCGCAGATGTACGAGCCCTGGCACTGGATCTCCCGCATCGCGCCCAAGCCGCTGCTGATGGTGGTGGCCGACAACGACGTGATCACGCCGACGGACCTCGCGCTCGCCGGCTACGAACGCGCGCTGGAACCCAAGCGGCTCAAGATGATCAAGGGCGGTCACTTCGACGCCTACCAGGGCGAGTTCGAGCACTCCAGCACCGCCGCGCGCGACTGGTTTGCCGAGCACTTGTCGCAACGATGATGTCCGGAGCGCCCATGGATCCCACTGCAATGACGCATCCGGAGGCGACGCAAGCCGGCGCCGGCAAGGGCCTGCTGGTCTTCGTGCACGGCTACCTCGACGGCCCCGAGACCTGGCAGCCGCTCCTTGCGGCGCTGCACCTGCCAGGATGGCGCCACCTTGTCGTCCGGCTGGCGGCGAGCGGCGACGCCTCGGCAAGCTCGCAGGCCCTGCTGGCAGCCTATGCGGCGCAGGTGGCCGCGGGTGTCGCCGCGTCCGGCCACCACGCCGGGCAACCGGTGGTGGTGATCGGCCACAGCATGGGCGGCCAGGTTGCCGAACTCGCGGCGGCGGGGGTGGCGGGCGGTGTCTCGGGCCTGGTACTCATCACGCCCGCGCCGCTGCGCGGCTACCCGCTTCCCCCGGCGGTGCTGGAGAAATTCCAGTCCCGCGCCGGCCTGACCGACCTGGCGCAGATCAGGGACGGCAAGCGCGCGTTGACGATCAATCCCGACGACGCCGCGCTGGATGTGCTCGCCGCCACCACCGCCAGGACCAGCCGCGCGTTCGCGCTGGAACAGCTGCGCGCCTGGAGCGGCGGGCATCCGGCCGGTGCCGATGCGTCGGCTGTCGGCTCCCCTGTCCTGACCATCACGACCGATGACAAGTTCTTCACCGCCGCCTTGCTGGAAGACGGGGCGAAGCGCTTCGCCAGCGCCACGATCGACCATGTGGCCGACGCCGGACACTGGCCCCAGGTAGAGCAGCCGGCACGGCTGGCCCGCTTCATCGAGCGCTTTATCGAACGCATCATCGAACGCCGCATTGCGCGCATCGGCCCGCAGTGACCACCGGGCAGCCTTGCACGCAAGTGCAGGCTCCCGGAGACCAACGACAAAAGCATGACGAGGAGACCAACGATGCCGGCCACGGACCAAGCGGACAATGCAGATACCGCACACGCACCGGACTACCAGTTGCTGATCAGGCAGCTCCTGCTATCGCCGCTCTCGTACGCGCCCGGGCAGGAGATCGTGTACCGGGACGCCGCGCGCTACACCTACCGCACGCTGGGCGAGCGCATCGGCCGCCTTGCCAGTGGCCTGGCTTCGCTGGGCGTCGGCTACGGCGACACAGTGGCCATCCTCGACTGGGACAGCCATCGCTACCTGGAATGCTTCTTTGCCGTGCCCATGATGGGCGCCGTGCTGCAGACGGTGAACGTACGGCTGAGCCCCGAGCACGTGCGCTACACGCTGGCGCACGCCGCGCCGAAGGTGATGCTGGTCCACCATGATTTCCTCGACCTGGTGCTCGGCATGCGCGACCAGCTCCCGTCGGTGGAGCATGTGGTCGTGATCGACGACGGGCATGCCGCTTCGCAGGCGCCTGCCTACGAGGCGCTGCTGGCCGCGTCCGCGCCGGACTTCGCGTTCCGGGATTTCAGCGAGAACACGCGTGCCACCGTCTTCTATACCAGCGGCACCACGGGGCTGCCCAAGGGCGTCTACTACACGCACCGCCAGATCGTGTTGCACACGCTGGCGGTCGTCGCCATGTTTGCCATGCCGGCGCAGCAGGGGCGCTTCCACCGCGGCGACGTCTACATGCCGATCACGCCGATGTTCCACGTGCACGCCTGGGGCATGCCCTACGCCGCCACCATGATGGGCGTGAAGCAGGTCTACCCGGGGCGCTACTCGGCCGACCAGCTATTGCAACTGCAGCAGCGCGAGGGCGTGACCTTCTCGCACTGCGTGCCGACCATCCTTCACATGCTGCTGGCAGAGGCGCAGAAGACGCAATCCGACCTGGCCGGCTGGAAGATCATCGTGGGCGGCGCCGCCTTGTCGAAGAGCCTCGCAGGCGCGGCGCTGGCGCGCGGCATCGACGTCTTCTGCGGCTACGGCATGTCCGAGACCTGCCCGTTCATCACCAGCGCCCAGGTCGACGAAGCCATGCTGGCGGGCGAACCGGCCGAGTGGCTGCCGGCGCGGCTGTCCGCCGGCCGGCCGCTGCCGCTGGTCGATCTCAGGCTTGCCGATCCGCAGATGGCCTTCCAGCCGCACGACGGCGAATCCGCCGGCGAGATCGTCTTGCGCGCACCGTGGCTCACGCCCGGCTACCTGGGCGACGACGACGCATCGCGCAAGCTGTGGACCGGCGGCTACCTGCACACCGGCGACATCGGCACGATCGACGCCGGCGGCTACCTGCGCATCAGCGACCGGCTCAAGGATGTCATCAAGACCGGCGGCGAATGGATCTCCTCCTACGCGGTGGAAGACTGCATCTGCCAGCACCCTTCGGTCAGCGAAGCGGCGGTGATCGGCGTGAGCGACGAGAAATGGGGCGAACGCCCGATGGCGCTGGTCGTGCTCAAGTCCCCCGCGGACGAGAGCGTGAGCGCCGATGCCATTCGCGCGCATCTGCACGCGTATGTGGCCAGCGGCACGATTTCCCGGTACGCGGTGCCGGAGCGATATCTCTTCGTTGCCAGCCTGCCGCGAACCAGCGTGGGGAAGTATGACAAGAAGGCCATGCGCGCCGCCCTGGCATGACGGCATGGCAAGCCCTGGCATCCGGCGCGTGGCGGCATCTATGCTATTTTGTGCGGCTGGACGGTGGTGACCGGCCTGGCGCACCAACCACCGGGCGGCGCGCACGCGCAACACCACGATTTTTCGGCTAGATGGGAACAGGACAAGATGGCAAGGCGCAACGAGACTTCCGCTGAACGAGAGCTTTCCACCGCGGAGGAACGTGAGGACGGCGAGGACGAAGCGTCCCCCGAAGGCGCGCAGGACCGCCACTTCGTGACCGCGCTGGCACGCGGGCTGGAAGTGCTCAGCGCCTTCCGCAGCGGCGACACCTTCCTGGCCAACCACGAGATCGCCGAGCGCTGCGGCCTGCCCAAGTCCACCGTCACGCGGCTGACCTACACGCTGACCAAGCTCGGCTACCTGCATGTGGTGCCGGACAGCGGCAAGTACCGCCTCGGCACCGCCACCGGCGCGCTGGGCAGCGCCATGCTCTCCAACCTGGACGTGCGCCAGGTCGCGCGCCCGTTCATGCAGCGCCTCGCGGTCGACACCGGCGCCGTGGTGGCCATGTCCACCCGCGACCGGCTTTCCATGCTCTACCTGGAATGCTGCCGCAGCACGTCCATCGTCACCCTCAGCCTCGACGTGGGATCGCGCATCGCGCTCGGCACCTCCGCCGCCGGCCGCGTGTACCTCGCCAGCCTGCCCGCCGGCGAGCGCGCCGAAGTCATGGAGCGCATCCGCGCACTGGATGAAGGCGCCTGGCCTGCCGTGGAGCACGGCATCGCCAGCGCGATGGAGGAATTGCGCACCACCGGCTGCGTCACCTCCCTCGGCGAATGGGTCAAGGAAGTCCACGGCATCGCCACCTCCTTCACCCCCGGACGCGGCCTGCCCGCGATGGCGATCAGCGTCGCCGGTCCGGCGCAGACGTTCTCGGCGCAGCGCATGCGCGAACAGGTAAGGCCGCTGCTGATCGAGACGGTTCGCGAAATCGAGCGCACCCTCGGGCAGCAGTTCGGGGCAAGGTAAGCGGCGCGCCGCCGCCGACGCTGACCGGGCGGCCGCGCCGATCAGCCCGGCACCTGGCATACCGATGCGTCATGGCTTCGCCGGCGCCTGCAGCGCCGAGCGCACCACAAACGTGAATTGCGCGACGCGCGGAAACGGCAAGAACGCGCGATCCGCGCCTGGTTTCGCGCCTGGTTTCGCGCCTGGTTTCGCGTCTGGTTCCGCGCCAGCAAGTGCGCAGGCGCCTACATCCCCTTGAACAGGTCGGCATAGAGCCGGCTCACGCCGACCTTGTCGTCGCTGCCGCGCAGGGTCAGCGTGATCTTGCCGGCATCGTCGCGCGTGGCGGTGACGATGGCGTCCGCGCGCACGATGGTGCCGCGGTGGACCTGCCAGAACACCTGCGGGTCCAGCCGCGCCTGCAACTCGCGCAGCGACAGGCGAATCCAGTGCTGGCCGCCGCCCGCGGTGACCACGCGCACGTATTTGTCGTCGGCCTCGAAGTAGAGCACCTCCGCGACGGGCACCATGGTGATGGTGCTGCCCGCGCTGGCCTGGATGACCTTGAGTGGCTGGCTGGATCCGGAAGCCGGCGCCAGCGGCGAGCCCGCGCCGAGCAGCGTGCGCAACTGTGCCAGCGTGGCGTCGGACGCGGGGCTCTGCGCGCGCTGCGCCAGCGCGGCCTGCAGGCGCGTGCATGCCTTGGCCAGCCGCTCGGGCTGCACGGGCTTGAGGATGTAGTCCGCCGCGGCCTGCTCGAAGGCGTGCAGCGCATAGTTGTCGAACGCGGTGACGAACACCACCAGCGGGAACGGCTTGCCCCCGGCAGGCCAGTCCTCGGCCAGGACCTGCGCGGCTTCCAGTCCGGACATGCCAGGCATGCGGATATCGAGGAAAAGCAGGTCCGGTTGCAGCGCCAGCGCCTGCGTCACGGCGGCGGCGCCGTCGCCCACGGTGGCGAGGATGCGCAGGTCCGGCCACAAGCGCGAGAGCTCGGCCCGCAGGTCGGCGGCGAGCAGGATTTCGTCTTCGGCGATGAGGGCGGTGGCTTGCATTGGGTATGACGTGGCGGCGGGAGCGTCGGGTCAGGAGAGCGGGATGCGTACGGTGGCCAGCGTGCCGCCATCGGCATCGCCGGCCTTGTCCAGGGTGAAGCTGGCCTGGGTGCCGAAGAGCTGGGCCAGCCGCTCGCGCACTTGCGCGGTGCCGAAGCAGGTGGCGTCCTTCGGCGGCGCCAGCGGCGACACGCGCAGGCCCATGCCGGTGTCGCGCACCGTCAGGACCAGCACATTGCCATCCCGGCGCGCGGCGAGCCGGATCACGCCACCTGCGAGCTTGGGCTCCAGCCCGTGCTTGATGGCGTTCTCCACCAGCGGCTGCAGCAGCAGCGGCGGCACCGGCAGGCCGGCGAGTTCGGGCGGCAGGTCCAGTTCGGTGCGCAGGCGCTCGCCCATGCGGACCTCCATCAGGCCGAGGTAGTCGGCCACGCGCGCGAACTCCGACGACAGCGGATGCGGACCGGAACGCGATGCCTCCAGCGTGGCGCGCAGGAACGCGATCAGCTGGTTGAGCATGTGCTGGGCGCGCTGCGGGTCCTGGCCGATCAGCGCGCGCAGGTTGCCCAGCGTGTTGAACAGCATGTGCGGCTCGAGCTGTGACTCCAGCAGCCGCAGCTGGTTCTCCGCCGCGCTGCGCAGCGCGGCCTGCTCGCGCGCGGCCATGGCGGCCATGCGGCCGCGCGTGTAGAAGAAGTAGCTGATGGCGGCGGCCAGCGCCATGACCACGGTGGTGCTGAGCGCGAGCGCGCGCGGGTTGCGTGCCAGCTCCGCCGGGCTGCCGTAGGAGCCGGTCAGCCAGCCGGCCACGGCACTGCCGCCGAAATAGCCCAGCACGCCGGACACCAGCACCCACGGGAACATCAGCCGGTAGTCCGGCCAGGCACGCCCGCCCGGGGCGCGCTCCGACTGCACGCCCAGGCGCAGCATGCCGTAGCGCCCGCCCTGGATAAGCGCCTGGATCAGCGCGGTGATGCAGATGGAATAGATCAGGTTGGTGCCGAACTGCTCGCGGTAAAGCGTGCTGAAGAACAGCGCGGCGCCGAATGCCACGGGCACGCCGATGCGCAGCTCGCGCAGGAACCAGTGCAAGGGGCGGCGTGGAATGGTGGCTTGCATGGAGAGGGAAACCGGTATCGAAGCGTTCAGCCGATGACGCCGGCCGCTGGCGTCTGCCTGGCCGCCCGCCACATCGCCAGGCCGCGTGCGAGGAAGATACCGCTAACCGCGCCGGAAGCAAAGCCGGCCGCCAGCGCGGCGCGCGGATCGGCCAGCCACGCCGCGTGCATGGCGTGGCCGGCGCCCAGGCCGAAGCGCATGGCGAACATGCACAGGATCAGCCCCAGCGGCACCCAGCTGCCGGGCACGTACAGCCGCCGCGCGGCATCCTCCCGGCGGATCCCGCCCCAGGCGCCGGCCATGTTGCACAGCACCAGCGCGGCGGCGGCGCCGGCGCTCCAGGCGGCCAGCGCGCCCGGCTGCCCCGGGAAGAAGCCGAGGGTCCCGACGAGCGAGACCACGGCCATGGCCCCAGGCATGGCGGCGCCGCGCAACAGGGTCATGCGGCGGGGCACGGCCTGCGCCCGGCCCAGCGCGACGAGTGCGGCCAGCAGGATCCAGACCCAGGCGGGCGTATGTTGGAGGAGATTGGCTGTCATGGCGGCGCTCCGGTGTATGAAGGCATGAAAGGCGTCGGGATGCGCCATGGTGCCGGGGCACGCCGCCGGCGGGGAGCCGCCCGTGACGGAATGCGGGTGCGCGTCGCCAGATGCGGGCGGCGCGGCGCGAGCCGTGGCGGGCAGCTTTCGCAACATGGGCGATTCCGGATACGATGGCGGCCAGCCACGCACGGTTTCCCGCGGTAGTACATCGAGCCAGAACATAAAACGAGGAAGACACGCATGCCCTTGCCCAGCCGCCCTGCCCCCGCTGCCTCCGCTGCCTCCACCCTGCGCCTTGCCGCCGCCGTCGCCTGTGGCGTCGCCGCGCTCGCGGCCGGCACGGCCCGCGCCGACATCCGCGTGGGCATCGACGTGTCCACCACCGGCCCGGCCGCCTCCATCGGCATCCCGTCCAAGAACACGGTGCTGATGTGGCCGCAGACGCTGGGCGGGCAGCGCGCGCAGTACGTGATCCTGGACGATGGCTCCGACCCGGCCGCGGCCGTGCGCAACGTGCGCAAGCTGATTTCCGAGGAAAAGGTCGACGTGGTGGTAGGCCCCAATATCACCCCCACGGCGATCGCCGCGCTGGACGCGGTGGCCGAAGGCGAGACGCCGATGGTGGCGCTGGCGGCATCGGCCGCCATCATCGAGCCGCAGTCGGACCCGAAGCGGCGCTGGGCCTTCAAGATGCCGCAGAACGATTCGCACATGGCCACGGTGCTGACCGAGTACATGAGCAACCACGGCGTGACGACGGTGGGCTTCATCGGCTTCAGTGACGCCTATGGCGAGAGCTGGTGGCGCGAGTTCTCCAGGCTGGCGGAACTGCGCAAGATCAAGGTGGTGGCCAGCGAGCGCTTCTCGCGCAACGATACCTCGGTGACCGGGCAGGTGCTCAAGCTGATGGCCGCCAATCCGGATGCGATCCTGGTCGCCGGCGCGGGCACGCCGTCGGTGCTGCCGCAGAAGACGCTGGCCGAGCGCGGCTACAAGGGCCGCGTGTACCAGACGCACGGCATCGCCACCTGGGATTTCCTGCGCATGGGCGGCAAGGACGTGGAAGGCACGCTGTTCCCCACCGGGCCGGTGGTGGTGGCGCGCCAGCTGCCGGACAGCCATCCGGTGAAGAAGGTGGCGCTGGATTTCCTGACGCGCTACGAGGCCAGATATGGCACCGACAGCATCACCCAGTTCGCCGGCGACGCCTGGGGCGCGTGGATGCTGCTCGACGATGCGGTGCGCCGCGCGGGCAAGGGCGGCGCGCAGCCGGGCACGAAGGCATTCCGCCATGCCATGCGCGATGCGCTGGAGAACACCACCAACCTGACCATTCCCAACGGCGTGATGAACATGAGCGAGAAGGACCACCAGGGCTTCGATCAGCGCTCGCGCGTGATGGGCGTGATCCGCAACGGCAAGTTTGCCTACGCGTCTGACAAGTAAGGATGTCCTGCCATGACCGATACAGTTTCCCGGCCCCCTGAATCCCTGACCCTCGGCTTTATCGGCCTGGGCGCCATGGGCACGCCGATGGTGCGCCACCTGATCGCCGCCGGCCACGGCGTGCGCGCCCTTGTGCGCCGCCCCGAGGCCGCCGATGCGGCGCGCGCGCTTGGCGCGGTGCCGTGCGCCACGCCGGCCGAGGCCGCGCGCGGCGCGGCGGTGGTGTTCACCAACGTGACCTCGTCCGAAGACGTGCGCGCGGTGCTGCTGGGCGAGCACGGCGTGATCGAGGGCGCGGCGCCGGGCACCGTCTGCGTGGACCACAGCACCATCTCGCCCATCGTCACGCGCGAGATCGCCGCGCGGCTGGCCGAGCGCGGCATCGAGGCGCTGGACTGCCCGGTGTCCGGCGGCACCGCCGGCGCGCAGGCGGCCAGCCTGACCATCATGGCGGGCGGCAAGGCCGAGGTGCTGGAGCGCGTGCGCCCGTTGCTGGCGCTGCTGGGCAAGACCATCACCCATATCGGCGACAGCGGCGCGGGCCAGGTGGCCAAGCTGTGCAACCAGATCGCGCAGGTGGTGAATATCGAAGGCATCGCCGAGGCCATGCGCTTCGCGCAGGCGCAGCAGGTCGACGGCACCCGCGTGCTGCAGGCCATGGCCACCGGCATGGCGGGCAGCCGCATGCTGGACCTGATGGGGCCGAAGATGGTGGCGCACGACTTCGCCGCCGGCATCGAAGCGCGCCTGCACGACAAGGATTTCGGGCTGGCGGCGGAGATCGCCGGGCAGCTCGGCCTGGCGCTGCCCGCCATGCAGGCCACCTCGCGCCAGCTCGCCACGCTGATGGAGAAGGGCTGGGGCAAGGACGATACGTCGTCCTTGCTACGCGTGCTGGAGGGCTGAGGACCGAAGGCCGGGAGGGCGGGCGGGCGGGCGGGCGGGCGGGCGGGCGGGCGGGCGGGAGAGAATTAAACGTTATCGTCGCGCGTCATGAAAGAAATCGACCGGACCTGGCATGGCGCTCTTTCGGCGCGCTCGCGGCCGACAATGGCGCAGCCGCCCGTGGGCGTTCGCTGGCCGCCGCAAGGATCCCGCAATGAAGACTTCCCATCCCGCCGCCAGGGCCGCGCAGGCCCTGGCCGCCGCCCTGCTCGCCAGCGCCTGCGCCCCGCCCGGACCGCCGCCGGTGGTGGCGGACGCGATCTGGCACAACGGGGCAGTCGTGACGATCGATGAGGCGATCCCCGCTGCCGAAGCGGTGGCGTCCAGGGGCGGCAAGATCCTGGCGGTGGGCTCCGCCGCCGAAATCATGCAGTACCGCGGCAGCGCCACGCGCATGAACGATCTCAACGGCGGCACGCTGATCCCCGGTTTTGTCGACGCGCACGGCCATGTCACCATGGTCGGCTTCCAGGCACAGAGCGCCAACCTGCTGCCGCCGCCCGACGGCCCGAATGCATCGATTGCCGAGCTGCAGAAGACGCTGCGCGACTTTCGCCGCCAGTCCCCGATGCCGGCGCACCTCAAGGTCCTGTTCGGCTTTGGCTATGACGACTCCCAGCTCAGGGAAAAGCGCCATCCGACCCGGCAGGACCTCGACGCCGTGGCCACCGACATGCCGGTCGCGCTGGTGCACCAGTCGGGCCATTTCGGCGCGCTCAACAGCCGCGCGCTGGAGATGGCCGGCATCAGCGCCGCGAGCAACGATCCCGACGGCGGCGTGATCCGCCGGCGCCCCGGCAGCCGCGAGCCGGACGGCGTGCTGGAGGAGAATGCCTTCTTCCTCGCGCTGGCCAGGCTGTTCCCCAGGCTTGGCGAAGCCGAGGCCATCGCCATGCTCGCTGCCGGCCAGAAGCTCTACGTCAGCCATGGCTACACCACGCTCCAGGACGGGCGCACCGCCCCGGCCCAGGTCAAGGCCACCATGGCCGCGGCGCAAAAAGGCGTGCTGCAGGCCGACGTGGTGTCCTACCCGGACATCCTGAAGCCCGGCGCGGAGGCCCTCATGCAGGCGCCCTTCTTCCATCCGGTGACGGAGCCGCCCCAGTACACCGGCCACTTCCGCATCGGCGGCGTCAAGCTGACGCTCGACGGCTCGCCGCAGGGCAAGACCGCGTGGCTGAGCCGGCCGTATTTCAAGGTGCCGGCCGGCAACAAGCCGGACTATGCCGGCTATGGCGTGGTGAAGGACGCCGGGGTCTTCGAGGTCTACGACAAGGCGCTGTCGCACCGCTGGCAGGTACTGACCCACGCCAACGGCGACCGCGCCATCGACCAGATGATCACCGCCATGCGCAAGGCCGAGCAGGCCAACCCCGGCGTGGACGTGCGGCCGGTGCTGGTCCACGGGCAGACGCTGCGCAAGGACCAGGTGCCGGAGCTGAAGGCGCTCGGCGTCTTCCCCTCGCTGTTCCCCATGCATACCTACTACTGGGGCGACTGGCACCGCCAGTCGGTGCTGGGACCGCAGCGCGCGGAGAATATCTCGCCGATGAAATGGGTGGTCGATGCCGGCATGCGGGTCAGCTCCCACCACGACGCCCCGGTGGCATTGCCCGATTCCATGCGCGTGCTCTCGGCCACGGTCAACCGCACTACGCGCAGCGGCTTCGTGCTTGGCGCGGGCCAGCGGCTCGATCCGCTGACCGCGCTCAAGAGCATGACGATCTGGGCCGCGTACCAGCACTTCGAGGAAAACACCAAGGGCAGCATCACGCCCGGCAAGCTGGCCGACTTTGCCGTGTTGTCGGCCAATCCGCTGAGCGTGCCGCGCGACACCCTGGCCAGCATCAAGGTGCTGCAGACCTTCAAGGAAGGCAATCTGATCTATGACCGTGCGCTGGCGCAACCGCCCGTGGCTTCGCGCCCCGCGGAATTCGCCATGCATGGCAACCCGGAGCTGGCGCCCGCGGCCGGCCTCGCCTACCCCGCGCAGGGCGATGGCGACCTGCCCGCGGCGCTGGAGGTGATTCTCGACCAGCTCTGGAGCGAACCCGCGAAAGGGAAGTAGCCGCACCCCGATGGCGAAGGTTTGCTGCCCTCTCCCCTGCGATGGGAGGGCGGCGGCAGCCATCTGGCATCGACGCGGCGCCGGCTGGCTCCCCATTCCCGCCTGCGGGGCCTCGGCAGATCAGGCGCCTCAGTCCACCCCGATCATGCGCCGCACTGCCCGCAGCAGCGGGCTGTCCCGCTCGGCGAAATCGTTCACCACGCTGAAATGGTGCTTGCCCGGCATCGGTAAATGCACGGCGCCCGGCACCGATGCATTGGCTGGCCAGGCGGCCCGCAGCAGCGCGCTCTGGCGTTGGTATTCGCCGGATTCCAGTTCGCCCACCGCGGTCACCAGCGGCGCCGCCGTGGCCGGCAGCAGGCGGGCCGGCGACATGCGCGCCACGTCCTGCTCCGACAGGCACAGGTTGGCCAGGAACGGCGCGCGGCGCAGCGGCTCCAGTTCGTGCACGCCGCTGACCGACACCGCGCCCTTGACCAGGTCGGCAGGCAGGTCGGCGCCAAGGCCCGGCCAGTGCGTGGCGAGCATCATCGCCGCCATGTTGCCGCCCACCGAATGCCCCGCGACGAAGATGCGGGACCGGTCGTGCCCGAGCCGCTCCGACTGCCGGTACAGCCAGGCCACGCTGCGCGCCGCCTGCAGCAGGATGGCAGGCACCGCCACCGCCGGTGCCAGCGAGTAGCCGACCACCGCCACCGAGACGCCGCAGCCCGGCAGCGCATTGGCTACGAGGCTATGGTCGCGCTTGTCCAGCGCGCGCCAGTAGCCGCCATGCAGGAACACCAGCAGCGGCGGCGCATGGCCGGCATGGCCGGCATTGCCCGCGTTGCCCTTCGATGCGGCGGCGTGCGCCGGGAAATAGTCCAGCCGCTCGGCCGCTGCGTTCGGGCCGGGCGGGGCATCGGCATAGCTCAGATCTTCGAGCCAGCCGTCGCGCTCGCGCACCTGCCGCGACAGCTCGGCCCACTGGGCCATGTAGGCGGCGTTGTCCGGCACCATGGCCCGGTTGTTGTACTCGCGTTCGAAAAAGGCGGGATCCTGCGACGGCAGCTCTGCGAGGCTGGCGAGGGACGAAGGGTTGGACATAGGTCTCCGGGACGATTGGACCGAGGCCGCCTCTTGTTGTCTTGGCGTAGCGGCCTGCGGGGGAAGAATTTGCCTGCACCGCACGCGCCGGGCAGATCCGGGACGATCCCGGTAGCCCGGCGGGCGCTGCGGCGGCAATAATGCTATCCGAGTTCGCAGGCGGCGTTCCAGCCGGAAGATTCCCGGAATCGGACGGAGACATCCGCCAGTTGCGGCCAGTTGTGGCCGCTTGCGCCTATCCCTCCAGCCACGCCCCGTTCATGGTCGTCAAACGCCATCTGCGCGCCGGTCAGGACCACCAGCAAGGTCCGCCCGCCGGCGCCCCTGCCGCCGCCGCGCCATGCCCCCTGTGCGGACGGCCGCTGGCACCCGGCCCCAGCATCGACCTGCACCACCTCGTGCCACGCAGCCAGGGTGGACGCGACGCCGTGGCCATGCACCGCGTCTGCCACCAGAAGATCCACTCCGTATTCACCGAGGCCGAACTTGCCCGTACTTACCATGACTGGGACCGCCTGCGCGCCCACCCCGCCATGGCCGACTTCATCCGCTGGATCGCCCGCAAGCCGCCCGAATACTACGACCGCAGCCGCGCCACCCGGAGCAGGCGCGGCGACTAGGCTTGCCCGCCGCCCGGCGTCCGGTTGTGGGCGCGCGGGATTTGCGGCATAATTCCCGGCTCAGTGCGCCGCTGGCAAGCCGGTTTCCGGTCCAGGCCGCCGGCATCCACTCCGCCCGGGTGGTGAAACAGGTAGACGCAGGGGACTCAAAATCCCCCGCCGCAAGGCGTGTCGGTTCGAGTCCGACCCCGGGCACCAGATCCAACGAAAAACCCGCAGTGCTTTCGAGCACGGCGGGTTTTTTGTTTTGCGGCGCCGGGCGGCGGCACCGGGGCAGGCCGGCTCCCTTCATGCGCAAGGCACCGGTCGCAGCGGCGCGGCCGCCAGGCCTTGCCCCGCACCTGTCATCGCTTCGCCGGCGCCGCCATCCACGGCACCGCATTGAGCAGTGCGAATACGGCAAAGGCCAGCACCAGCACCGCGCACAGCGCCGCCAGGCTGCTGCCGAAGACTTGCACCACCAGGCTGCTGCCCAGCGCGATCACGACCACCCGGCCGATGCCGGCGATCACGGACCAGCGCATCCGCTTCGCCCCTTGCGAGGCGAAATACAGGGCCAGCCCGCAGCCAAGCAGGCCATAGGCCGGCGCCACGATCCTGAGATACGTGGTGCCGGTGGCGACCGCCTCCGCATCCGTCGAGAACAGGTGCAGCCATGCGGTGGGAAACACGGCCGCGGCCAGCCCGACGACTTCGGTGGCCAGCGCGGCGATACAGGCGCCCTTCCAGGCAACCTCGCGCGCCCGCTCCAGTTGCCCGGCGCCCGTGTTCATGCCGATCATCGCCACCATGCCAGAGCCGACCCCGAACACGATCGGGATCTGCAGGTATTCGATGCGGATGCCCAGGCCAAAGCCGGCCAGCTCCCTCGTGCCCATGGCGGCGACGAATGCCGTCGCCAGCGTGACCGCCAGGTTGGCCGTCGTATTGTTCAGTGCGGCGGCGCCGCCCACGCCAAGGATCTCGGCGAACTGCGACCAGCGAAGCCGGTGCCTGAAACTCAGGCGGAAGCCGCCCCTGCCGCGCAGCAGGCTCCACATGAGCACGACCGTGCCGATGACGTAGTACGCCACAAGTGCCAGCCCCGCGCCCGCGATGCCCATGGCGGGGATCGGGCCAAAGCCGAAAATGAATGCCGGCGACAACACCAGCAGGATGAATACGCCGCCGGTCAGTACTGCCGCCGGCAGCTTCATGTTGCCGGTGCCGCGCAGCACGCTTGCCAGCGTGTTGAGCAGCCAGAGGAAGATCGCGCCCGCGAAGATGGCGTTCGAGTAGGTAAGGGCTGCCTTCAGCGCTTCGCCTCGTCCGCCCATCATCGTATAGATCTGCGCTCCGCCGAGGACCACGACCAGCGTCGACACCAGTCCCAGCACCAGTGCGATCACCACGGCGTGCAGGGCGAGCGACTGCGCGTCTTGCTGGCGCCCTGCGCCGAGCGCGCGCGCAATGGCCGACGAGATGCCGCCGCCGATCCCGCCCGCCGACATCATCTGCACCAGCATGACCAGCGGGAAGACCAGCGCGGCACCGGCCAGCGCCTCCACGCCCAGCCGGCCCACATAGTAGCTTTCAAGGAAATTGGCCGTGGCCTGCGCCAGCATCACCACGACGTTGGGCGCGGCGAGGCGCAACAGCGTGGGCAGGACCGGCGCCCGCAGCATCAGCTCGGTCCGTTGCCGGGCGGCACTGGCGCCGGCCGGCGGGGCCGGGATGGCGGGGCTTGCGGCAGCAGTGGCTTGTGCGAGACGATCATTCATGGGTATTGTCCGGGAACCGTGCATTGCGTCGAGCCCGGGCGCAGGCGAATTCCTCTAGAATTCCCGGCTTGGGGGCAGCCTGTCCCTGCCACTCCGGCCACCCCTGCGGGTATTGCCGGGATGTTTTAATTACAGGCATATGCCACTATATGGATGGTGCCCGCCGCTGTCAACAAGACGGCCTGCCGGCGTTTTCCCTTGGGCGCCGTCAAGCGCACTCTGCGCCACAACTCGATTTCCACCTCCGCGAACGGGCCTGACCTCACCATGAATTCCCCTGCACCGAGCGAGCCGATCTGCAACAACGCCGCACTGCGCCGGGCCGCGCGCCGGCTGGGCCAGCTCTACGACGACGTGCTGGCACCGAGCGGCCTGCGCGCCACGCAGCACGCGCTGCTATCCCAGATCGACCGCGCCGACCGTCCCACCATGCGGGCCCTGGCCGATGCGCTGGTGATGGACCTTTCCGCGCTCGGACATACGCTCAAGCCGCTGGCGCGCGATGGCTATGTCGAACTGGTGCCCGACGAGAATGACCGGCGCAGCCGCCGCGTCAGCCTGACGACGAGCGGCAAGAGCAAGCTGAAGGAGTCGCGGGCGCTATGGAGCGAAGCGCAGGCGCGCTTCGAAGCCTCGCTGGGCCAGGCCGAAGCCAGCGCGCTGCGCGGCGTACTCAACCGCATCGCTTCCCCGGCCTTTGCGTCGGGATTCACGGAGCCCGGCGCCAGCGCCGGCAAGACAGGCCGAACGCCGGCCTGAGCCACACCGCTGCCCGCGCCTCGCGGCAAGCGCCCCCGGCCCGCGGCTGCTCCACGCCCCCTGATCCACGCATGCGCGACCTACGCGCCGGGCGATGCCGCGATGCGCCCGCCATCCATCGGCCGGCAGGAATGCGCTGATCCCTGCGCCCCACGCGGCACATCGACGCCGCTTAAATCACAAACAAAAGCTTTCAGCACGCGCGCCAAGTGACGGCAGGGATAATGGCCCACGCCGATCCCGTGCCGCCGGCCGGCGAGGCCGGGCCCGGCGAATATCCGTGCCGCGCGCAGCCTTGCGCGGGCGCCCCATGGACCAGTGATCCCTCCGCACGGCTGGCCGCCTCATGGAAACCATCGTCCGTCTGCTCGCAACGCAACCCGAGATCGCCCTGTTCCTGGCGCTGGCCGTGGGTCACGCCGTGGGTGCGGTCAAGGTGGGCCCGTTCCAGCTCGGCGGCATCTGCGGCACCTTGATTGCCGCGCTGGTGATCGGCCAGAGCGGCGCGCGGCTCGAGGCCGACGTGCGCAACGTGTTCTTCGCGCTGTTCATCTTCGCGCTGGGCTTCACCGGTGGTCCGCAGTTCTTTGCCAACGTGGCGCGCAGCTGGCGCATCGGCCTGCTCTCGCTGGTGGAGGTGGCCTCGGTGCTGGCGCTGATGTCGCTGGCGGTGGTGGTGCTGAACCTCGACCAGGGCACCGCGGCCGGGCTGCTGGCCGGTGCGGCGACGGAGTCGGCGGTGATCGGCACGGCCTCGGAAGCCATTGCCCGGCTGGGCCTCTCCGCCGACCGCGTGCGCGAGCTGCAGACCAATATCGTCACGGCGTACAGCGTCACCTACCTGTTCGGGCTGATCACGATCGTGCTATTCACCAGCCAGGTCGCACCGTGGCTGATGCGCATCGACCTGCGCGAGGCGGCCGCCGCGCTGTGGCGCAAGCTCGGTGGCGAAGGCGACATGGGCGCGCGCCAGTACGCCGCGCTGCCGGCGCTGGTGGGCCGCCTGCTGTCGGTGCGCGACGCGGCCGGGCGCACGGTGCTGCAGGCCGAACAGGCAGTATCGCTGGGCGTGACGATCCGGCGCATCCGCCGCAACGGCGTGACCTTCAAGCCCGCGCCCGAAGAAGTCCTGCATATCGGCGACGTGGTGCTGGCCTATGGCCGGCGCGAGGCGATGGTGCGCTTCGTGCAGGAAACCGGCACCGAGATCCTCGACACGGCCGGCGACGCGGACATGGACACGGTGGTGCAGGTGGAGCAGGACGTGCTGCTCGCGCGCCGCGAGATCAGTGGCCTGACGCTGGCCGCGCTGCGCCGCATGGCCGACGTGGGCCTGGGCCGCGGCGTCTATGTCGACGGCATCAGCCGCGTCGGCCGCCCGATTCCGCCCCTGCCCAACACGGTGCTGGAGCGCGGCGACGTGCTGAGCCTGAGCGGCCCGTCCGAGGCGGTGGAGCRCGTGGTGCCGGAGCTGGGCTACCGCGTGGTGCCCACCATCAAGACCGATTTCGTGTTCCTCGGCATTGGCGTGCTGCTGGGGATCCTGATCGGCAAGCTGGACGTGCAGCTGGGCAGCGTGGACCTGACGCTGGGCACCGGCGGCGGCTGCCTGGTCTCGGGCCTGGCGTTCGGCTGGCTGCGCGCGCGCATGCCGCTGATCGGCTCCCTGCCCTCGCCGGCCGCGGAGATCCTGAAGGACTTCGGCCTCGCCACCTTCATTGCGGCGGTGGGCCTGTCGGCCGGACCGGACGCGATCAAGCTGGTGAAGACCTATGGCCTGGCGCTGCCGGTGGCGGGCGTGCTGATTTCGCTGGTCCCGGCGACGCTGTCGCTGCTGATCGGCCGCTGGCTGAAGATCGAGGCGCCGATCCTGCTCGGCGCGGTGGCGGGCCAGCAATGCAGCACGCCGGCCATCATGGCGCTGACCAGCGCGGCGGGCAACAGCACGCCGGTGATCGGCTACACCATCACCTATGCGATCTCCAATGTGCTGCTGCCGCTGATGGGACCGATCGCGGTGGCGGTGGCCGGCTCGCTGGCGCATTGAAGACCGCGCCGGCCGGGCAAGTGCGCGCCGCGGCGGGCCCGACCGATTTCTCACGCAGCAGGAGCAAGGCATGGAGTGGTTGCACGGCATCTTCCAGAAGTCTCCCGAAGCGGCGTTGTTCCTGTCGCTGGCCATCGGCTACGCAATCGGCAAGATCACCTTCGGGCGCTTCCAGCTGGGCGGCGTGGCCGGCTCGCTGCTGGCGGCGGTGGTCATCAGCCAGGTGGGCGTGGAGATCGACAACGGCGTGAAGGCGGTGATGTTCGCCGTGTTCATCTATGCCGTGGGCTACGAGAGCGGGCCGCAGTTCTTCAACTCGCTCAACCGCAGCTCGCTGCGCGAGATCGCCATGGCGATCTTCATGGCGGTGGTGGGCCTGGCCACGGTGGTGATCCTGGCCAAGCTGTTCCACCTCGACAAGGGCCTGGCCGCCGGGCTGGCTGCCGGCGGCATGACGCAGTCGGCCATCATCGGCACCGCGGGCGACGCCATCACCAAGCTCGGGCTGTCGGCCGAAGAGGTGAAGGTGCTGCAGTCCAACGTGGCGATCGGCTATGCGGTGACCTATGTGTTCGGCTCGCTGGGCGCGATCATCGTGTGCGTAAACATCCTGCCGCGCTTCATGAAGACGGACCTGAAGACCGACGCCAAGAAGGTGGAGGCGGCCATGCACGGTGGCGTGGCGCAGTTCGGCCCCGGCCAGCGCGGCGCGCTGCCGCGCCTGGTGGGGCGCGTGTTCCGCGTGACCGGCGCGGCTGGCAAGACGGTGGCGCAGATCGAGACCAAGGGCGAGGACCTGGTCACGGTGGAAAAGGTGATGCGCGCGGGCAAGGCGGTCGAGGTCACGCAGGAGCTGGTGCTGCAGCCCGGCGACCTGGTCCTGATGGTGGGACGGCGCGACGCCATGGTGCCCACTGCGCTGGTGGTCGGCGAGGAGGTGGCCGAGCCCGAGGGCATGGGCGTGGTGATGCAGACGCGGCGCGCTGTGTTTACCCACAAGGACATGAACAACAAGTCCATCGCGCAGATCATCGGCATGGTGGAGCGCGAACAGCGGCACGGCGTGTATATCGAGCATATCGAGCGCTATGACCACCCGCTGCCGATCCTGCCCGAGCTGAAGCTGCAGCACGGCGACATCATCACCTTCTACGGCACCCCGGCCGACACCGCGCGCGCGGCCAGGACGGCGGGCTATGAACTGGTGCCGAGCGAGAAGACGGACTTCGTCTACTTCGGCGCCGGCGTGCTGGTAGGCCTGCTGATCGGCCTGCTGGTGTGGCGGGTGGGTTCGATCCCGCTGACGCTGGGCTCCGGCGGCGGCGCGCTGCTCTCCGGGCTGGTGTTCGGCTGGGCGCGTTCCAAGCATCCCATGTACGGCGCCATGCCGACCGCGGCCTGCCAGCTGCTCAAGGATTTCGGGCTGGCGGCCTTCGTCGCCATCGTGGGCATCAACTCCGGGCTGCAGGCAGTGACCACGCTCAAGCAAAGCGGGCTGACGATCTTCCTGCTGGGCGCGGTGGTGACGCTGCTGCCGCTGTTCCTGACCATGCTGTTCGGCCGCTACGTGCTCAAGTACGACAACGCGGCGCTGCTGGCGGGCGCGCTGTCGGGCTCGCGCAGCGCCAACCCGGCCTTCGGCGGCATCCTCGACAAGGCCGAAAGCCCGGTGCCGACGGTGCCCTTCGCCATCACCTATGCGCTGGCCAACGTGCTGCTGACGCTGCTGGGGCCGCTGGTGGTGGGCCTGGTGTAGCGCGCCGGCCTTCGCGTTCTTTCCTGTTGCCTGTTGCCTGTCGCCCGTCTCCCCTCTTCCGTTTCCGTTTCCGTTTCCGGTTCTCGGTTTCCGGTTCTCGGTTTCCGGTTCTCGGTTTCCGGTTCTCCGTTTCCGGTTTTCTGTTTCCGGACCAGTGCGGCCGGCGCGACGGCGCCGTCCCGGCCTGGCCCCTCGCCAACAAGCCTTTCCGTGGAGCAAGTCATGACCAAACCTGACCTTTCGCGCCACCCGTCCGGACGCGTGTCGCTGGCCAATCTCAACGAGTCGGACTACGTCAAGATCGGCCGCTCGATCCGCAAGCTGTTCGAGGAGTACGTAGAACAGTACAACAAGGCCACCGGCAACAAGGCGAACAAGGACGTGACGAAGAAGTAGGCCTGCGCTGACCCGCATGGCGCGCGGCGCGACGGCGGCGGAAGTGTCCGCATCCTCGCGCCGCACGGCTCTGGTATGGTTGGCGCTCCGCTTCCCGACGCTGCGATCCCGCCTGCAGTCCTAGCCTCATGCCAGCCTCCCTGTCCACCGACCTTCCTGCCCTGCTCTTGCCCGCGGTACCCGCCGGCTGGCTTTCGGCGCTGCCCGGCGGCATCGCCGCCGACCTGTGGTGGTGGCCCTCGCTGTTCACGCTGGCCGAATGGCTGATCCGCCTGACCATGCTGGTCTATGTGCCGCAGCGTCGCGCGCCGGCGGCGGCGCGCACCTGGCTGCTGCTGATCTTCTTCCTGCCATGGCTCGGCCTGCTGCTGTACGCGCTGTTCGGCCGCATCTACTATCCCAAATCGCGCCGCCTGAAGCTGCTGCGCATCAACCGCGGCATCGAGCGCGTGCGCGGCCCGCTGGAGCGCTTCGCGCCGGTGCAGCCGCTGCCCGCGGGCGTAGCCGCCGACGCCGCCGCCCTGATCGAGCGGCTGGGCTCCTACTGGCCCATGCAGGGCAACGCGGTGGAACTGATGGACGACTATGACGCCGTGGTGGCCCGCATGATCGCCGACATCGACGGCGCCGCGCGCCAGGTTCACCTGCTGGTCTACATCTACGCCGCCGACGCCACCGCGCGCGCCATGACCGATGCGCTGCTGCGCGCCAGCGCACGCGGCGTGCGCTGCCGCCTGCTGCTGGATGCGCTCGGCGCCCGCGCCGGCTGGCGCGCGTTCTCGGACGAACTGCGCCAGGGCGGCGTGGAGGTGATACAGGCCCTGCCGATGCGCTCGCTGAGCGCCGTGCTCAAGGGCAAGAGCGCGCGCTTCGACCTGCGCAACCATCGCAAGATCCTGGTGGTGGACGGCAGCGTCGGCTATATCGGCTCGCAGAACGTGATCGATGCCGAATCCATGCCCGGCCTGCCCAACGAGGAACTGGTGGCGCGCGTGACCGGCCCGGTGGCGGGGCAACTGCAGGCGTTGTTCCTGGCCGACCGCTACCTGGAGACCGGCGAGACCCCGGACGGCGGCTTCGCGCCCGAGAACTTTCCCGCCCTGCGCGCCGAGGGCACGCACACAGCCCAGATGCTGCCCAGCGGCCCCGGCTACGGCACGCAGAACGCGCAGATGGCGCTGGTGAGCATGGTCCATCGCGCGCGCGAACGGATCGTCATCACCACCCCCTACTTCGTGCCCGACGAGGCCTTCCTGCAAGCCCTGCAACTCGCCTGCTACCGCGGCGTGGCCGTGCACCTGGTACTGTCGCAACGGATCGACCAGCGCTTCACGCAGGCCGCGCAGGAGGCCTACTTCGGCGTATTGCTCGATGCGGGGGTGCTGATCCACTTGTACAAGCCGGCCTTCCTGCATGCCAAGCACGTGACCATCGACGACGAGGTCGCGATGGTGGGGTCGACCAATATGGATATCCGCTCGTTTGCCTTGAATGCAGAGGCTGCGCTGGTGATCTACGACCGCGCGGTCGTGGCGCGGATGCGGGAGATCCAGGAACGGTACTTCGCGAACAGCGCGCAGGTGGTGCGCGAGGTCTGGCAGCGCCGGCCGCTGCGGAGGCGGACCTGGCAGAATCTTTGCCGGCTGGCGGATTCGTTGTTGTAGGGTTGGGCGCCTTGGGGGCGGTTACTGATTTTAATTTTTGGTGTTGGATTTGGCATTGGATGCGGTGATATCCTAGCCTAATTATTTAACTTCGAAGTCAAAGGCTTTAAATTCAAAGGCTTTAAATTCAAAGTCAAAGGCTTTCGCTCCCCCGGAGCGACCTACTTTCTTTTCCCCGAAAAGAAAGTAGGCAAAGAAAGCGGGCTGCCTGGCCGGCAGGGGCAGAAACATTGGGATTTCTTGTGTTTCTGGTTTCGTCGTGGGGTTCTTGGTTCTGCGCGCATCCTGCCGTTACCGGTGCGGGCGGCCACTAAGCTCCGGGTCTTGTCGGTTTCGGGGTCAGACCTATGATGGCGGGCGCACTGCTTGTGCGGCCATCTGCCGTTACCGGCCTTGGCCACCACGGCATAGCACTGTCATGGTTTCGTGGTGGGCTTGGTGGACCGGGCCGCGGGTGCGCTGGGTTACTTCACTGAGCGAACCACAGGCCCCACCACGAAACCTCCAGCCTCAGTAACACTGTTCGGCTCTGCCCCTGCCGGCCAGGCAGTCCGCTTTCTTTGCCTACTTTCTTTTCGGAAAAAAGAAAGTAGGTCGCTCCGGGGGAGCGAAAGCCTTTGACTTTGACTTTGAAGCTGACGTTGACGTTAAGACCTTGACTTTGATGTCAAAACCTATCGACCTCAAAACACCACCCCCCGCCAAAACCATAAAAAATCAAATAACACAAACTCAACGCGCCTCAACAAACCCCAATACAGTCTCCAACATCACCCGCAACGCGGGCTGGATCCGCGTAGCCAGCGCCTCCTCATAAGCAAACGGATAAACCTCACTCATATACGCCGACTGCGTCAGCTCCAGCTGCACGGCATGCACGCCTTGCGCGGGCGCGCCGTACTGGCGGGTGATATAGCCGCCCTTGTAGCGCCCGTTCAGCACCGCGGTGTGGCCCGGCACGGCGCTGGCGATGTCCAGCAACTGGCTGGCGAGCTCCAGGTCGCAGCTCGCGCCGTCGGCGGTGCCGAGATTGAAGTCCGGCAGCTTGCCCTCGAAGAAACGCGGCAGCACCGAGCGGATCGAATGCGCGTCCCACAGCGCGATGGTGCCGTGCTCGGCCTGCAGGCGGGCGAGTTCCGCGCGAATGGCGGCGTGGTACGGTTGCCAGACAGCTTCGCGGCGCGCGGCGATCTCGTCGTCGGTGGGCAGGCTGCCGTCGGCGTAGACCGGGGTCTTGTCGAAGGTATCGACCGGGCACAGGCCGGTGGTGTCCTGGCCGGGATAGAGGTTGGCGTTGTCGGGCGGGCGGTTCAGGTCCACCACGTAGCGCGAGTGCGTGGCCACCAGGATGGAGGCGCCGAGTTCGCGCGCGAAATCGTAGAGACGCTCGAGGTGCCAGTCGGTATCGGGCACGGTGCGCGCCTCGGCCGTGAGGCGGCCGGACACGGAGGCAGGCAGATGGGTGCCGACATGCGGCATCGACACCAGCAGCGGGCGGGTGCCGCGATGGAGCATGAAGGCGGGGGTATCGGTCGAGAAGGACATATCGTATTGTTTGCTGCTTGATGTTGCCGTTGGGTCCGATCCTGTGCCGCCCGCTTGCGCGCCAGAAGCTTGTAGCGTCAAGCATCGGCACGCGAGGCGGCGCCGGGATTCAGTCGGTCAGCAGGCTGGCACGGGCAGCGGCGAAACGCTCGCCTGACTGCGCCTGCAGGGGGTGAGCGCCATGCTGCACCCGGATGCGGCCGGCGGTGCGGACTTCCGCTAGTGTCTCATGCCCGTGGCTGGCGAACACATGGACCGCCAGCGCCTGGCTGCCGGCGAGGCCGGCCAGGGCCGGATGCGCGCCGTCGAGCACGGCGAAGTCCGCCTGCTGCCCGACCGCCAGCGCGCCGATGGCACGGCCAGAAGCGCGCGCGCCGCCGGCCGCGGCGTCGAGGTAGAGACGGTCCGCCACCTGGCGGTGCGTCTCGGATGCCAGCACATTGCGGCGCTGCAGGCCGAGGCGCTGGCCGTACTCGAACAGCCGCAGTTCTTCCGCCACGCTGACGCTGGCGTGGCTGTCCGAGCCGATGCCCCACACGCCGCCCTGCGCCAGGTAGGGCGCGGCCTCGAACACGCCGTCGCCGAGATTGGCCTCGGTGGTGGGGCAGATGCCGGCCACCGCGCCGCTGTGCGCCAGGCGCCGCCGTTCGTCCCAGTCCATGTGGGTGGCGTGCACCAGGCACCAGCGCGCGTCGACCTCGGCATGGTCGAGCAGCCAGGCCACCGGGCGCGTGCCGGTGAGCGTGATGCATTCGTCCACCTCGCGCTGCTGCTCGGCGATATGGATATGCACCGGGGCGTGCGCGTCCATCGCGTGCAGGCCGGCCACGGCTTCGGCCAGGCTTTGCGGCGGCACCGCGCGCAGCGAGTGCGGGGCCAGCCCCAGGCGCGCCTGTCCGTGGCAATGCGGAGCCAGCCGTGCAAGCAGGTCGAGCATGGCGCCGGTCTCGTGCAGGAAGCGGCGCTGTTCGGCCAGCGCGGGCTTGCCGCCGAAGCCGGCGCTCTGGTACAGCACCGGCAGCAGCGTGATGCCGATGCCGGCATTGTGTGCCGCGCGCAGCAGGCGCAGCGACATCTCGGCGGGATCGGCGTAGGGCTTGCCGTCCTCGGCGTGATGCACGTAGTGGAACTCGCACACGCTGGTGTAGCCGGCGCGCAGCATCTCGATATAGAGCTGCGTGGCGATGGCTTCCAGCGTGTCGGGCGAGAGCCGCAGCGCGAACTGGTACATCAGCCTGCGCCAGCTCCAGAAGGAGTCGCTCTCGCCGCTGTCGCCGGCCGCATCGCTGCGGTACTCGGTCAGGCCGGCGAAGCCGCGCTGGAAGGCGTGCGAATGCAGGTTGGGCATCCCGGGCAGCACCGGGCCGGCGGCGCGCGGCACGCCCGCCGCGGCAACGGCACCGGCCTGCACGGTGGTGAGGCGGCCGCTGTCATCCCATTGCAGCAGCACGTCGCGCGCCCAGCCCTGGGGCAGCAGCGCCTCGGCGGCAAACAACTGGCTGGCGCTCATGCCTGGGCTCCCTTGGCCGGATAGACGCGGCCTTGCCGCACCACCGCCGCGGCCGGATTGCGGCCGAACCAGTAAGCCAGCTCGGCGGGAGAGTCGACCTGCCACAGCACGAAATCGGCGGCGCGCCCGGCCGCCAGCAAGCCATGCCGGTCGGCCGCGCCCAGTGCGCGCGCGGCATGCCGCGTGACGCCCGCCAGCACTTCCGGCACGGTCATCCTGAACAGGGTGCACGCCATATTCATCATCAGCAGCAGCGAAGTGACCGGCGAGGTACCGGGATTGTGGTCGGTGGAGATCGCCATCGGCACGCCGTACTGGCGCAGCAGCGCAAGCGGCGGCAGCTTGGTGTCACGCAGGAAATAATAGGCGCCGGGCAGCAGGACCGCCACCGTGCCGGACTCGGCCATGGCGGCCACGCCCGCTTCGTCCAGATGTTCCAGATGATCGGCGGAAAGTGCCTGGTGGCGCGCGGCCAGCGCGCTGCCGCCGAGGTTGCTCAGTTGCTCGGCATGGAGCTTGACGCGCAGGCCGTGGCGCGCCGCGGCCTCGAACACGCGCCCGGTCTGCGCCAGGCTGAAGCCGACCGATTCGCAGAAGGCGTCCACGGCATCGACCAGCCCTTCCCCGGCCAGCGCCGGCATCATGGTGTCGCACACCAGCGCGATGTAGTCGTCGGCGCGGCCGGCGTATTCCGGCGGCAGCGCGTGTGCGCCGAGGAAGGTGGTGTGCACCGTGACGCCGAAGGCTTCGCCCAGGCGGCGCGCCACGCGCAGTTGCTTGCGCTCGGTGGCGAGGTCCAGGCCGTAGCCGGACTTGATCTCGAGCGCGGTCACGCCCTCGGCCAGCAGCGGCGCCAGGCGCCCGGCGGCGAGCGCGAACAGCGTGTCTTCGTCGGCGGCGCGGGTGGCGCGCACGGTGGAGACGATGCCGCCGCCGGCGCGCGCGATTTCTTCATAGCCGGCACCGGCCAGGCGCATGGCGAATTCGTCGGCGCGCTGCCCGCCGTAGACCAGGTGGGTATGGCAATCGACCAGGCCCGGCGTGATCCAGGCATTGCCGGCGTCGTGGCGCGGCAGGCTGGCGTAGTCTGCCGGCAGTTCGGCGAGTGGTCCCAGCCAGGCGATGAGGCCTTGCCGCACGACCAGCGCCGCGTCGCGGATGGCGTTGGCGGGATCGGCATCGGGCAGCAGGTGGCAGCGGTGCCAGACGCCGTCGGCCGAAGTGGCCTGCGCCGGATTCTGATTCATTGGGCTTTCTCCATTGCGAGGGTGACGCACAGGCAGCGCGCGGGGCCTTCCATGGCACGCAATTGCTGCGCGGCGGCCGCGCCGGTGGCAAACAGCAGGCCATCGCCGCAGGCGAGTTCCGCATCGCCAAGGCGCCATGTGCCCGCGATGACGAACAGCAGCACCGCATCCGTGCCGGGCGCGACGGTGAAATCGCCATGCTGCGCAACCACGCCGGCGCGGCACTGGCCGCGGCGCGTCATGACATTGAAATCGCGCGTGGCACCATCGATCAGCGTGGCCTGCACGCCGCGCTCGCCGGCGAAGGCGAACGGCACGCCGACCGCATCGAGGCGATGGTCGAAGCTGCCGTCATCGGCCAGCAGGCGCACGCCCGCGCCATCGAGCAGCACGATCTGGCGGTCGATGCCCGGGAAGGCCGAGAACGGGCCGTCGGCGGCGATGTCCGCCACGCTCACGCGCCACAGGAACGTATCCATGCCGGCGCCGGGCGGGAAGGCCGCGATCTCGCGCGTGACGCCGCCGCCGTTCTTCCACGGCCGCGGCGCCAGCGCGGCGAGCGAGAAGCGTTGCGCGCCGTTCATGCGCCCTTGGCCTTCGGCAGCATCGGCAGATCGAGGCCCTTCTCGTGCGCGCATTCGATGGCGCTTTCGTAGCCCGCATCCGCATGTCGCATCACGCCGGTGGCGGGATCGTTCCAGAGCACGCGCTCGATGCGTTTGGCAGCGGCATCGGTGCCGTCGCACACGATCACCACGCCCGCATGTTGCGAGAAACCCATGCCGACGCCGCCGCCGTGATGCAGGCTGACCCAGGTGGCGCCGCCCGCGGTGTTGAGCAACGCATTGAGCAGCGGCCAGTCGGAAACCGCGTCGGAGCCGTCGCGCATGGCTTCGGTCTCGCGGTTGGGGCTGGCGACCGAGCCGGTATCCAGGTGGTCGCGGCCGATCACGATGGGCGCCTTCAGCTCGCCGTTCCTGACCATCTCGTTGAAGGCCAGGCCGGCGCGGTGGCGCTCGTCCAGCCCCACCCAGCAGATGCGCGCAGGCAGGCCCTGGAAGGCGATGCGGTCGCGCGCCATGTCGAGCCAGCGGTGCAGGGACTTGTCCTCGGGGAACAGCTCCTTCATCTTGGCGTCGGTCTTGTAGATGTCCTCGGGGTCGCCGGACAGCGCCACCCAGCGGAACGGACCCTTGCCGCGGCAGAACAGCGGGCGGATATAGGCCGGCACGAAACCGGGGAAGTCGAAGGCGTTCTGCACGCCTTCATCGAATGCCACCTGGCGGATATTGTTGCCGTAGTCCAGCGTGGGCACGCCCATCTGCTGGAATGCCAGCATGGCGTTCACGTGCTTGACGATGGAGGCCCTGGCGGCGGCCTCGACGGATTTCGGCTCGGCCGTGCGCGCGGCTTCCCATTGCGGCACGCTCCAGCCTTCGGGCAGGTAGCCGTTGACGAGGTCGTGCGCGGAGGTCTGGTCGGTGACGATGTCGGGGCGCATGCCGCCGGCCTGCGCGCGCCGGACCAGTTCCGGCAGGATCTCGGCGGCGTTGCCGAGCAGGCCGACCGAGATGGCCTCCTTGTTGCGCGTGGCTTCACCGATCATGGCCAGCGCTTCGTCGATGCTGGTGGCTTTCTTGTCCACGTAGCGCGTGCGCAGGCGGAAGTCGATGCGCGACTCCTGGCATTCGATGGCCAGCACGCAGGCACCGGCCAGCACGCCGGCCAGCGTCTGTGCGCCGCCCATGCCGCCGAGGCCCGCGGTCAGGATCCACTTGCCGGCGAGGTCGCCGCCGTAGTGCTGGCGGCCGGCCTCGACGAAGGTTTCATAGGTGCCTTGCACGATGCCCTGCGTGCCGATGTAGATCCACGAGCCGGCGGTCATCTGGCCGTACATCATCAGGCCGGCGCGGTCGAGCTCGTTGAACTTGTCCCAGGTGGCCCARTGCGGCACSAGGTTSGAGTTGGCGATCAGSACGCGCGGCGCRTCSKYRTGGGTGCGGAACACGCCGACCGGCTTGCCGGACTGCACSAGCAGCGWCTCGTCCTCGCCCAGGCGGCGCAGGCTGTCGAGGATGGCGTCGAAGCATTCCCAGTTGCGTGCTGCCTTGCCGATGCCGCCATACACCACCAGGTCCTGCGGGCGCTCGGCCACGTCCGGGTCCAGGTTGTTCTGGACCATGCGGTAGGCGGCTTCGATCAGCCAGTTCTTGCAATGCAGCTGGGTGCCGTGCGGCGCGCGGATCTCGCGCGGGCCGCGCTGGGCCGCGGCCTGGGTGAATTGGTGTTCGTTGGCATTCATGTGAGGTCTCTCCTGCGTGTCTGGTTTCACCTGCGTGGTCCGGCCTCAGGCCGTGGCATACGACGGCAGCACGGCCCGCACCGCCGCCGGCCAGCCCGCGCCAGCGTCGCCCTGCCTGACCCACTGCTTCATCGCCTCGATGTCCGGCGCCAGGTAGCGGTCGCCTTCGACGAAGGCTACGCGCGCGCGGATGCGTGCCAGCTCGCTTTCGATCAGCGGCGAGGACTGCAGCGGGCGGTGGAATTCGATGCCCTGCGCGGCGGCCATGGCTTCGATGCCGACCACCACGGCGGTGTTCTCCGCCATCTCGCCCAGGCGGCGCGCGCCGTAGGTGGCCATCGACACATGGTCCTCCTGGTTGGCCGAGGTGGGCAAGCTGTCCACGCTGGACGGATGCGCCAGCGCCTTGTTCTCGGAGGCCAGCGCGGCGGCCGTGACCTGCGCGATCATGAAGCCGGAGTTGAGGCCGCCGTCGCGCACCAGGAACGGCGGCAGGCCGGACAGGCCGGTGTCCAGCAGCAACGCCAGGCGGCGCTCGGAGATGGCGCCGATCTCCGCGATCGCCAGCGCGATGATGTCGGCGGCGAAGGCCACCGGCTCGGCGTGGAAGTTGCCGCCGGAGATCACGTCGCCCTGTTCGGGGAACACCAGCGGGTTGTCCGAGGCAGCGTTGGCCTCGATGCCGAGCACGCGCGCGGCGTGCTGCAGGTTGTCCAGGCAGGCGCCCATCACCTGCGGCTGGCAGCGGATCGAGTACGGGTCCTGCACGCGGCCGCAGGTCTGGTGCGAATCGACGATCTTGCTGCCGTCGAGCAGCGCGCGCACCGCGCCGGCCACGGCGATCTGGCCAGGCTGGCCGCGCGCGGCGTGGATGCGCGCGTCGAACGGCTTGACCGAACCCTTGATGGCTTCGAGCGACAGCGCGCCCGCCACCAGCCCGGCGGCCAGCAGGTCCTCGGCGGCGAACAGGCCGGCCAGCGCCAGCGCGGTGGAAACCTGGGTGCCGTTGAGCAGCGCCAGCCCTTCCTTGGGGCCCAGCGTGAACGGCGCCAGCCCGGCGTGGGCCAGCCCTTCTGCGGCGGGGCGGCGCTGGCCATCGATCATCACCTCGCCCACGCCGATCAGCGTGCACGACATATGCGCCAGCGGCGCCAGGTCGCCCGAGGCGCCGACCGAGCCCTTGGCGGGGATGCACGGCGTGACGCCGTGGTTGGCCAGCGCCAGCAGCGCTTCGATGATCTCGGGGCGGATGCCCGAATGGCCGCGCGCCAGGCTCACGGCCTTGGTCGCCAGCACCAGGCGCACGGTGTCGGGCGCGAGATCAGCGCCGGTGCCCACGCTGTGCGACAGCACCAGGTTGCGCTGCAGCTCGGCCAGCTTGTCGTGCGGGATGCGCGTCTGCGCCAGCTTGCCGAAGCCGGTGTTGATGCCATAGACCACGGCGTCGGCATCGATGATGTCCTGCACGGTGGCCTGCGACGCGCGCACGCCGGCCCAGGCGGCATCGTCCATGGCCAGGCGCACTTCGCCGCGATGGATGCGGCGCAGGTCTGCCAGCGTGACGGTGCCGGGCTGCAGAGTGAGCAGCGGGCGGGAGGATTGTTGCTTGGGGCTAGTGCTGGTGTCTGTCATTTGTATATCCCTGTCTATACAGCCGGGTTCGGAATTGGGTTGTCCGGGTGGCTTTGCGAAAAAATTCGGCGCTCGGCGGGTTAGCCGAAGGCCGGGTTGCCATCGGCGCGGAAGCGGCTGCCGAGGCGGTATCGGCTGCCTGGATGCAGGCAGCGCACAAAGGTGACGGGGGTGCCGCCGGTCCAGGTGCGGCGGGTCAGCAGCAGGCACGGCTGGTTGCCGGGCATTTCCAGCTGCGCGGCCTGCTCGGGCGTGGCGGCGATGGCGTCCACCACATGTTCGATCTGGTCGTAGGGCACGTGGCGCAGCAGGTATTCGCCGGGCTTCATGGCGCTGGCCGCGGCGAAATCCTGGTTGATGAAGTCCGGCGCCACGCGCGGATTCACATAGCGGTCTTCGAGCTGGATCGGCACGCCGTCCTCGCGGTGCACGCACACCGAGTGGAACACCGATTCGCCGGTGCGCAGGTCGAGCGCCGCGGCCACCTCGATGGATGCGGCAACACGCTCCACCACCATGACGTCGCAGGCGTAGTCATGGCCGCGCATGCGGATCTCGTCCTGCAGGTTGACCACGCTGAGCAGCGTGGACTGCGGCTTGTGCTCGGCCACGAACGTGCCCACGCCGGCCACGCGCACCACCCTGCCCTGCTCGGCCAGTTCGCGCAGCGCGCGGTTGACCGTCATGCGCGACACGCCGAAGCGGGTGACAAGCTCCTGCTCGGACGGCACGCGGTCGCCCGGCTGCCACGCGCGGCTCTGGATCTGGCGCGCGATGTACTCCTTGACCTGCTGGTACAGGGCAGCGGGAGCGGCGTCGGGGACGCCCCGGCGGGCGGCGGTGGCGGGTTTCATGGATTCAGTGCTCGGCCGCGGCCATGGCTTCGGCGCGGATTTCCTCGGTCAGCAGCGCCTTGAGTTCGGAGAACGCCGGCGAGGTCTTGATGGTGTAGTGGCGCGGGTGCGGGAAATCCACATCGATGGTGCGCTTGATGCGGCCTGGCCGCGCCGAGAACACCGCCACGCGGTTGGCCATGAAGATGGCCTCGTCGATATCGTGGGTGACGAACAGCACGGTCTTGCGCGACGCCTCCCAGATGCCCAGCAGCAGTTCCTGCATCAGCACGCGGGTCTGGTTGTCGAGCGCGCCGAACGGCTCGTCGAGCAGCAGGATCTTGGGGTCGTTGGCCAGCGCCCGCGCGATCGCCGTGCGCTGCTGCATGCCGCCCGAGAGCTGCTTGGGGAAATGGTGCTCGAAGCCGCGCAGGCCCACGCGCTGGATGAAGAAGTCGCTGCGCTCGCGCTGCTCGGCCTCGCTCATGCCGCGCTCGCGCAGGCCGAAGCGCACGTTCTGTTCGATGGTCAGCCACGGGAACAGCGTGTACGACTGGAACACCATGCCGCGCTCCGCGCCGGGGCCGGTGACCGGCTGGCCGTCGAGCAGCACGCGCCCGGTGGTAGGCACGTCGAGCCCGGCCACGATGCGCAGCAGCGTGGACTTGCCGCAGCCCGAGGGGCCGAGGATGGTGACGAAGTCGTTGTCCGCCACCTCGAAGTCGGTGGGCTGCAGCGCCACGGTCTGGCCGCCGCGCGGATTGACGAAGGTACGCGAGACCTGCTGGATCGACAGCGCGCTCATTTGATCGAACTCCACGGGAACAGGCGCTGGTTGGCCAGCTTGAATGCCAGGTCGGAGACCAGGCCGATGCAGCCGATCACGATGATGCCGAAGATGATCTGCCCGGTGTTGAGCAGCGCCTGGCTGTCGGTGATCATGTGGCCGATGCCGGAGGACGAGCCGATCAGCTCGGCCACGATCACGTAGGTCCAGGCCCAGCCCAGCACCAGGCGCAGGATCTCGGCGATCTCCGGCGCGGCGCCCGGAATCAGCACGCGCCGCACGATGCCGCGGCTGGTGGCGCCCAGCGTGTAGGCCGCCTCCACCAGGTCGCGGCGCGCGCCGCCCACGGTCACCGCCACCATCAGCACGATCTGGAAGAACGAACCGATGAAGATCACCAGCACCTTCTGCGCCTCGCCGATGCCGGCCCACAGGATCAGCAGCGGGATGAAGGCCGAGGCTGGCAGGTAGCGGCAGAACGAGACGAAGGGCTCGAAGAACGCTTCCGCCGCCTTGTACGCGCCCATGAAGATGCCCAGCGGCACGGCCAGCGCGGCGGCCAGCACGAAGCCGCCCAGCACGCGCCACACGGTCATGCCGATGTCGCCGATGAAGTTGTACTCGGCGAACAGCAGCACGCCTTCGCGCGCCATGGTCATGGGATCGGCCAGGAAGGTGCGCGGCACCATGCCGCCCAGGGTCACCGCCGCCCACACGCCGAAGAACAGCACGAAGAACAGCAGCCCCAGCGTCCAGCGCGCGCGCTGGGAGACCGGCGCCAGCGGCGCCAGCCAGGGGTGGCGGCGCGCCGGCGCGGCCGGCGGCGCCGTCATGGACGGCTTGGCCGCCGGGGAGCCGGCGGGAGCGGGGGAAGAACCGAGATGAGCCTGCGACATGGCACCGCCTTCCTTACTTGATGAAGCGCGCGTCGTACAGCGCCGTGACGTCGGGCACCTGGCGGATCACGCCGATGTCCAGCAGCACCTGCGCGGCTTCCTTGCTGAAGCTGGCCAGCTCGCCGCCGAAGAACTTGCGGTTGGCGTCGCGGTCCTGCCAGCGCAGGTAGGCCGACGACTTGGCGAACTGCTCGCCGCTTTGCTTGACGGCCGCGCCCATGATGTCGTTGGCCTTGGCCGGCTCGGTCTTGATCATGTCGAGCGCCTCGAAGTAGCTGTCGACCAGCGCCTGCGCGGCGCGGGGATTGTCCTTGAGCCACTTGGGCGCGCAGCCCAGGGTGTCCATCACCATCGGGTAGTCGAGCGTGGTGGCGAGGATCTTGCCCTTGTCCGGGTTCTGGCGGACGCTGGAGAGATACGGCTCATAGGTCATGGCCGCATCGTTCTGGCCGGAAACGAAGGCCTGCGCGGCCGCCTGCGGCGACAGCGTGGTGGTCTTGACGTCCTTCAGGCTCATGCCGTTCTTCTTGAGCATCCAGGCCAGGCCGAAGTACGGGGCGGTACCCGGCGCATCGACGCCCACGGTCTTGCCCTTGAGATCGGCGAAGCCCTTGACGTCGGCGCGCACGGCAAGGCCGTCGGCGCCGTAGGACTTGTCGAGCTGGACGATCTGGGTGATGGGCACGCCGTTGGCGTTCCAGGCCACGTGGGTTTCCACCGTGGTGGCCGCGCACTGGATGGCGCCGGAGGCCAGCGCGAGGTGGCGGTCCTTCTGCGGGATCATCTTGATGTCGACGTCCACGCCGTGCTTCTTGAAGATGCCGGCCTTGTCGGCCAGCGTCAGCGGCGCGAAGCCGGTCCAGCCACTCATGCCCAGCGTGACTTGCGTGGCTTGCGCCTGCGCGGTGCCGGCGGCACCCAGCATGGCAACGGCGGCGAACGCGGCTAGCGAGAAACCGCTACGGATACGAAATCCCATCTTCCTGGCTCCTTTGGTGTGATGCGAACGAGGGCCGCGCCAGCCTTGGCAGCAGCCGCATCGCCCGGCTCGGGGCGGCGCCGTACCTGCGGCGCCGGTCATTTGCCAGGCAATTTAGCAACCCTGTATATACAAGTCAATGCAGTAGTTAACCCGAGGGCGGGCACCGCACTGGCTTAACCGGCACTTGGCTGCCAGGGCGCGCCGGCCATGCCATCGTGCCGCACCGGCCGCTCCCCGCCATGCGTCAACGCAGGGCGGCTTCCAGCGCGGGAAACGCCGCGCGCACCACGCCGGTGCCCCGCATCACGCATTTGCCGCGTACTGTCTATACAGGATCGAATGGGGCGTGCTGAACGCAAATGCCGTGCCACCGCGGGCGAACGCGGCGGGCAGCAGGCATCACAGGAAAGTGGCCGGGGGGAGCCTCGGGGGGCGTCAGGCGTCGAAGAAGGACGCCACCGTGGGATAGCGCAGGCGCAGGCGCAGTTCGCGCTTGAGGCGAAGGTTGTCGAGCCGGCGCGACTCGCTCATGAAGCTGAGCAAGGCGGGCTCCACCACGTCGCGCAGTTGCGCGCGATTCAGCCGCGGGGGACGCGGCAGGCCACGGCGGTCCGCGACCAGGTCGAAGTAGTCTGCCATGCGCATCTCGGAGTCGTCGCTGGCGTGCACCACGCGCTGGGCGCGGCCCCGAAACAGCGCGGCCACCATGGTGCGGGCCAGGTCCAGTGCGTGGATGTGGTTGGTATAGACGTCGTCCTGCGGCGCCAGCGCCGGCGTGCCCTTGGCCAGCCGGGCCAGCGGCAGGCGGTTTTCGGCATAGATGCCGGGAATGCGCACGATCGACGCGCGCCAGCCGGCGTCGCGGCCGAATTCGCGCACGATACGCTCGGCCGCCACGCGGCGCCGCGCGCGCGCCGTCTGCGGGCGCACCGGGTGGGATTCCTTGAGCCGCGCGCCGGCGCGGTCGCCGTACACGCCGGAGGTGCTCGCATAGACGAAGGCAGGACGCGCAGCCCGTTTACCGCGGCCGCCGCCGGCCCCCCTGCCGCCCCGCTCGGGTAGAATGGCGGGCTTGGCAGACCAGCCGCCGGCACGCGCCGGCGAGCGCCGCCAGGCGCCCCGCCGCAATACGCGCAACAGCGCCGCGGTGCGGGGGTCGCCCTCGCCGCTGGCCGGCGGCGGCGCCAGGTGCAGTACGCGACCGGCCAGCCCGGCAAGGCGCGCCAGCGTGGCGGGCCGGTCCAGGTCGGCCAGCAGCGGCACGGCGCCGTTGTCGCGCAGCTCACGGCTGCGCGATGGCTGCGAAGTGGTGGCAAAGACGCGCCAGCGCGTCGAAAGAATACGAAGGCAGCGCGTGCCCACGTCCCCGCAGCCTACGATCAGCAGGCGCGGCCGGCCCAGGCGGCGTCGCGACAGATTTTTGCTCATACAGTGATTATGGCTTACCAAGTTACCGTCATGCCCAGCGGGCGCCAGTTCGAAGCAGCCGCTGATGAAACCATCCTCGCGGCGGCCCTGCGCCACAGCATCGGCCTGCCCTACGGCTGCAAGAACGGCGCATGCGGCTCCTGCAAGGGCCGCGTCACCGCCGGCAGCGTTGTCCAGGGCGATCATGCCGCTTCCGCGCTGTCGGCGCAGGAAGAGACGGAGGGCCGTGCGCTGTTCTGCTGCGCCACGGCCAGCTCGGACATCACCATCGAATGCCGCGAGGTGCAGGGCGCGGGCGACATCCCCATCAAGAAGGTGCCGTGCCGCGTGGCGAGCCTGGAGCGCGTGGCCGACGACGTCATTATCGCCCGCCTGCAGCTGCCCGCCACCGAGCGCATGCAGTACCTGGCCGGCCAGTACGTGGAGTTCCTGCTGCGCGACGGCAAGCGCCGCAGCTATTCGATCGCCACGCCGCCGCACCAGGAGGGTCCGATCGAGCTGCACTTCCGCCATATGCCCGGCGGCACGTTCACCGACTACGTGTTCGGCGCCAGGGAAGGCCAGCCGGTCATGAAGGAGCGCGACATCCTGCGCTTCGAAGGCCCGCTCGGCAGCTTCTTCCTGCGCGAAGACTCCGAAAAGCCCATCATCCTGCTGGCTTCGGGCACGGGCTTCGCGCCGATCAAGGCGATCGTCGAGCACGTCGCCTACACCGGCATCACGCGGCCGATGACGCTGTACTGGGGCGGCCGCCGCCCGGCCGACCTGTACATGAACGCGCTGTGCGAACAGTGGGCGCGCGATCTGCCCAACTTCCGCTACGTGCCCGTGATCTCGAACGCGCAGCCCGCCGACGACTGGGACGGCCGCACCGGTTTTGTCCACGAGGCGGTGATGGAAGACCACCCCGACATGGCAGGCTTCGAGGTCTACGCCTGCGGCGCGCCGGTGATGGTCAATGCAGCGCGCAAGGACTTCTCCCTGCGCTGCGACCTGCACGAGGACGCCTTCTTCGCCGACTCGTTCACCTCGGAGGCCGACATGCACCCGGCCCCGGCGGCCTGAGCGCCACCGGACGCAGTCCCAGCGCGACAACAATGCCCGGCCCGTTGAAAATTCGTTTTGACAGCCGGGCGCATGCGCCTTATATTTGCCGCCATGAACTACGCTATGGTCCGACGCAGCTTCCGTACGATGCTCCCCACCGGGGTGCCGCGCGGCTGACCGTCCATCGCTTTTGTTCAGATCGACAAGCCACGGGCAACCCCCGTGGCTTTTTGTTTTTGCGCGCGTTCTTGCGCGTGCCGGTTCCCTCTCCTCTCCCCTGTTTCACGCCGACCCTTGGAGTCCGCCATGGCATTTGCTGAGTATCCCGTCCAATCCCTGATGTACATCACCAACCGGCCCGAACTGGTCTTCACCGAAGGCAAGGGCTCGTGGCTCACGGACCATAACGGCAAGCGATACCTGGACTTCGTGCAAGGCTGGGCGGTCAATTGCCTGGGACACTCAAACCAGGGCATGATCGATGCGCTGGTGGCGCAATCGCAAAAGCTGTTCAACCCGAGCCCGGCGTTCTACAACGAGCCCATGCTCAGGCTGGCCAGGCAGCTCACCGACAGCAGCTGCTTCGACAAGGTCTTCTTCACCAACAGCGGCGCCGAGGCCAACGAAGGCGCGATCAAGCTGGCACGCAAATGGGGCCGCAAGCACAAGGACGGCGCGTACGAGATCATCACCATGGACCACAGCTTCCATGGCCGCACGCTCGCCACCATGAGCGCGTCGGGCAAGGCCGGCTGGGACACCATCTTCGCCCCGCAGGTGCCGGGCTTCCCCAAGGCGGACCTCAACGACCTGGCCTCGGTGGAGAAGCTGATCACCGACAAGACCGTGGGCATCATGCTCGAACCGGTGCAGGGCGAAGGCGGCGTGATCCCCGCCTCGCGCGAATTCATGCAGGGCCTGCGCAAGCTGGCCGACAAGCACAAGCTGCTGTTCATCGTCGATGAAGTGCAGACCGGCTGCGGGCGCTGYGGCCCGATGTTCGCGTACGTGCTGTCGGGCGTGGAGCCGGACATCATGACGCTGGGCAAGGGCATCGGCGGCGGCGTGCCGCTGGCGGCCCTGCTGTGCAAGGCCGAAGTGGCCAGCTTCGAGGCCGGCGACCAGGGCGGCACCTACAATGGCAACCCGGTGATGACCGCGGTCGGCAGCGCCGTGATGGCGCAGTTGAGCGCGCCCGGCTTCCTGCAGAGCGTGCAGGAGAAAGGCGCCTACTTGCGCGAGCAGTTGCTGGCGCTGTCGTCCGAGTTCGGCCTGGGCGGCGAACGCGGCGAAGGCCTGCTGCGCGCGCTGGTGCTGGACAAGGACATCGGCCCGCAGATCGTGGAAGAAGCGCGCGACATGCAGCCGCAAGGCCTGCTGCTGAATTCGCCGCGCCCCAACCTGCTGCGCTTCATGCCCGCGCTGAACGTCACCACCGAAGAGATCGACCAGATGATCGGCATGCTGCGCACGCTGCTCAAGAAGCTGGCCTGAGCCGCGGCTGCGTCGCCGCGCCGGCCGCGGCCGGCGCAGGCCGGCACAGAAAGAAAAAGCCCCGCAGTTCATCGCTGCGGGGCTTTTTCATGGCGCGGCGCGGACGATCACTCGCCCAGGTAAGCCGCCCTCACCTTCGGATCGTCCAGCATCTGCTTGGCGTCGCCGCTCATGGTGACCAGGCCGGACTCCATCACGTAGCCGCGATGCGCGGCCTGCAGCGCCAGGCGCGCGTTCTGCTCGACGAGCAGCACGGTCACGCCCTGCGCCGACACCGCGCGCACGACCTCGAAGATCTTCTCGACCATGATCGGCGAGAGGCCCATCGACGGCTCGTCCAGCAGCAGCAGCTTGGGCTGGCTCATCAGCGCGCGCGCCATCGCCAGCATCTGCTGCTCGCCGCCGGACATGGTGCCGGCGAGCTGGTTGGCGCGCTCCTTCAGGCGCGGGAAGATGCCGAACATGCGGTCGATGTCGGACTTGATGCCGCCCTCGTCGTCACGCGTGTACGCGCCCATCTGCAGGTTCTCGGTGATGGTCATGCGCGCGAACACGCCGCGGCCTTCCGGCACCATCGCCAGCCCCTGCTTGAGCAGCTTGTAGCTGGGCACGCCCTTGATGGACTTGCCCATGTACTCGACATCGCCGCCGGCCCAGCCCTGCAGGCCGGTGATGGCCTTCATGGTGGTGGTCTTGCCGGCGCCGTTGGCGCCGATCAGCGTGACGAGCTCGCCTTCGCGGATCTCGAGGTCGATGCCCTTGACGGCCTGGATGCCGCCGTAGGCCACCTTGAGGCCGGAAATCTTCAGTAGTGTGTCTTTCATCGTCTCGCCCTCAGTGCGCCGCCGTACCGAGGTAAGCCTCGATCACCGCTGGATTGCTCTGGACCTCTTGCGGCAGGCCCTGTGCGATCACCTTGCCGTAGTCGAGCACGGTCAGGCGGTTGCACAGGCCCATCACCAGCTTCACATCGTGCTCGATCAGCAGGATGGTCCTGCCATCCGAGCGGATCTTGTCGAGCAGCCCGCGCAGCTCCACCTTCTCGGTGGCGTTCATGCCGGCCGCCGGCTCGTCGAGCGCGAGCAGCTTGGGTTCGGTGGCGAGGGCGCGTGCGATCTCGAGGCGGCGCTGGTGGCCGTACGAGAGGTTGCGCGCGGTGAAGTTGGCGTACTTGCCGATGCCTACGTACTCGAGCAGGTCGTGCGCCATGTCCTCGATGCCCTCCTCCTCGCGCCGCACCTGCGGCGGACGGAAGATGGCGCCGAACAGGCCGGCCTTGGTGCGCACGTGGCGGCCCACCATGACGTTTTCCAGCGCGGTCATCTCGCCGAACAGGCGGATGTTCTGGAACGTGCGGGCAATGCCCGCCTTGGCCACCTCATGCACGGCGGTGGGCTGGTAGGGCTCGCCACCCAGCGTGAACTCGCCCGAGTCCGGCGTGTAGAGGCCGGTGATCACGTTGAAGAACGTGGTCTTGCCGGCGCCGTTGGGACCGATCAGTCCGTAGATCTCGCCCGGATTGATCTGCAGGCCCACTTCGCACAGGGCCTGAAGCCCGCCGAATCGCTTGTTGACCCCCTGTACCGACAGGAGGAAGTTTCCATTGCTCATCTCATCCTCCTGGTCAGAAACGGCCGACACTGCCCGGACGGCGAACCACCGGGCGGTCTTCCTTGCGCGGCGACGGCCACAGGCCGGCCGGGCGATACAGCATCACGCCCACCAGCGCCAGGCCGAACAGCAACTGGCGCAGCACTTCGGCGTCGACGATGGCGTGGCCGAAGATCAGGCGCTGTACCGGCTCGGCCACGACACGCAGCAGCTCCTGGAAGCCGACCAGCAGGATGCCGCCCAGGATCACGCCCGGGATATGGCCCATGCCGCCCAGCACCACGATGGCGAGGATGTAGATCGACTCCCACAGCACGAACGATTCCGGCGAGACGAAGCCCTGGAACGCGCCGAACACCGCGCCCGACGCGCCGCCGAACGACGCGCCCATGGCAAAGGCCAGCAGCTYGATGTTGCGGGTGTTGATGCCCATCGCCTTGGCGGCGATCTCGTCCTCGCGGATGGCCACGAAGGCGCGGCCGATGCGCGAGTTCTGCAAGCGCAGGCAGATGAACACGATGGCGATCACCAGCACCACCAGCAGGTAGTAGTACATGAACACCGGCGTGAACTTGAGCCCGAAGATCTCGTGCGACTTCGAGAAATCGAAGCCGAAGATATGGACCGGGTCCACCGCGGTGATCCCCTTCGGCCCGTTCGTGATGTTGATCGGGCGATCGAGGTTGTTCATGAAAATGCGGATGATCTCGCCGAAGCCCAGCGTCACGATGGCCAGGTAGTCACCGCGCAGCTTGAGCGTTGGTGCGCCGAGCAGCACGCCGAACGTGGCCGCCACCGCCACGGCGATCGGCAGGACGAACCACATCGACAGGTGCAACCCGTTCGGGAACAGGTTGTGGATCCATTCGAACTGGTTGGCCAGGTGCGGCGAGCCGAGCAGCGCCATCAGGTAGGCACCGACCGCATAGAAGGCGATGTAGCCGAGATCGAGCAGGCCGGCGAAGCCCACCACGATGTTCAGGCCCAGGGCCAGCATGATGTAGATCAGCGCGAAGTCGAGCACGCGCACCCAGTAGTTGCCGCCCAGCGTCTGCACGAGGAACGGCGCGCACAGGGCGATCACCAGGAAGGCAAGCAGCGCGGCCATGGTCTTGGCCGGCGTCTTGGTCAGCGGCGCGGGTTGCGCCGTGGATGGAATCGGGGCATTCATGGATTCTCTCCTCAGGCGCGTTCGGAAACCCGC
This sequence comes from Cupriavidus sp. 2TAF22, assembly GCF_052115045.1. Taxonomy (NCBI): domain Bacteria; kingdom Pseudomonadati; phylum Pseudomonadota; class Betaproteobacteria; order Burkholderiales; family Burkholderiaceae; genus Cupriavidus; species Cupriavidus sp. 2TAF22. The sequence continues at coordinate 116,155 of NZ_JBFRFX010000021.1, read as the reverse complement.
TCGCCCATGATGCCGGACGGTCGGAAGACAAGGACGATGATCAGCACGATGAAGGCGAACACGTCCTGGTAGTTGGAGCCGAATACTCCGTTGGTGAGGTCGCCGATATAGCCGGCGCCCAGCGCTTCGATCAGGCCCAGCAGCATGCCGCCGACCATGGCGCCGGCGAGGTTGCCGATGCCGCCCAGCACCGCGGCGGTGAACGCCTTCAGGCCCGGGATGAAGCCCATGTAGAAGTGGGCGTTACCGTAGTTGGTGGCCATCATCACGCCGGCCAGCGCGGCCAGCGTGGCGCCGATCATGAAGGTGGCGGAGATCACGAAGTTCGGGTTCACGCCCATCAGGCCCGCCACCTTCTGGTTCTCGGCGGTGGCGCGCATCGCGCGGCCGAGCTTGGTGCGGTTGACCAGGGCCAGCAGGCCGGCCATGACCATCACGGCCATGCCGATGATGACCATTTCCTTGCCCGTGATCGTCGCGCCGGTCGACCCGATATCGATCGGCTCCGACGGCAGCAGTTGCGGGAAGGTGAGCGGGTTGCGCGACCAGATCAGCATGCCCATCGTCTGCAGGATGATGGATACGCCGATGGCGGTGATCAGCGGGGCGAGCCGCGGCGCATTGCGCAACGGCCGGTAGGCAACCCGCTCGATGGTGTACGCGAGCACCGCGCAGACCGGCATGGCGATCAGCGTGGCAATGACGAGGGTGAGCCACTCGGGCAGGCCCGGGGCGATTTTCTGGATGCCGAGAATGGCTGAGAGGGCGGTCAGCGCGCCGATCATCAGGACGTCGCCGTGGGCGAAGTTGATGATCCCGAGAATGCCGTAGACCATGGTGTAGCCAAGTGCAATCAGCGCATAGATGCTGCCGAGCACCAGACCATTCACGATCTGCTGGATAAAGATATCCATGAAAACTCCTTGCTCCGTCCGAAGTCCCGCGGCATGGAGTGGTTGCCGGGCGGACGGTGGTGTGTGAGTGGTTTGGTAGTGTGTTTATGTGCTGGTAAGCGGCCTGCCTAGTTCACCCATGGTAAGGATGCTGTACGTTTGGCGAGGCTAAAAAAACGGCACCGCAAAGTGCTCGCGGTGCCGTTCGGATGGGCCGGTAAGCCCGGATTACATCTTCACGACGTCGAGGACGGTCTTTTTCTTGTCCTTGTACTCGTAAAGGGTGATCGTGCCTTCCTTCATGTCGCCCTTCTCGTCGAAGGCGATGTTGCCGATCAGGCCCTTGTAGTTCGTCTTGGGCACTTCGGCCAGGATGGCAGCCGGTTCGGTCGAGTTGGCGCGCTTCATGGCGTCGACGATGACCATCACGGCGTCATAGGTGAACGGTGCGTAGATCTGCACCGGCGCGTTGAAGCGAGCCTGGTAGCGCTTGTCGAAGTCGGCGCCCTGCTCCATCTTCGACAGAGCCAGACCGGCTTCCGAGCAGATGATGTTGGACACGGCATCGCCAGCCAGTTCGGCCACCTTGTCGGTACACACGCCGTCGCCGCCAACGATCTTGGCGCCGATGCCGAGTTCCTTGGCCTGCTTGGCGAACGGGCCGCCGGTGGCGTCCATGCCGCCGTACATGATCACGTCCGGCTTCTTGCCCTTGATCTTGGTCAGAATGGCCTTGAAGTCGGTGGCCTTGTCGTTGGTGGCTTCACGCGCCACCACGTTCACGCCCGAAGCCTTGGCGGTCTTCTCGAACTCGTCGGCCAGGCCCTTGCCGTAGGCGGTGGCGTCGTCGACGATGGCCACGGTCTTGGCGTGCAGGCTCTTGGTGGCGTAGTTGGCCAGTGCCGGACCTTGCTGGGCGTCGGTCGCGACCACGCGGAACGTGGTCTTGAAGCCTTGCTTGGTGTAGTCGGGGTTGGTCGACGACGGCGAGATCTGGACGATGCCGGCATCGCTGTAGATCTTGGAGGCCGGGATCGATACGCCCGAGTTCAGGTGGCCGACCACGGCCACGACCTTCTCGTCGACCAGCTTCTGCGCCACGGAGGTGCCGGTCTTCGGATCGCCCGCGTCGTCTTCGCCGACCAGTTCGAGCTTGATCTTCTTGCCGTTGATCTCCAGGCCTGCCTTGTTGACTTCTTCGACGGCCAGGCGGGCGCCGTTTTCATTGTCCTTGCCAAGGTGGGCGATACCGCCGGTGAGCGGAGCCGCGTGGCCGATCTTGACTACGGTTTCGCCGGCGCCGGCAGCGGGTGCCGCTGCGGCTGCAGGTGCGGACGCTGCCGCGTCAGCCGGCTTTTCTTCTTTCTTGCCGCAAGCAGTAACCAGCGCCACTGCGGCTGCGATCGGCAGAATCTTGGCAAACGTGATTTGCATGAGTGATCTCCTAGGATTCACATGATCAGGGTAAACCAACGCCCCCCGGACGTTTCCCCTGAACCGCCTTAGTTTAGTTTCAATTTGAAACGCGCGAATTGTATCCCCTTTTTTTGCGGATGCAATATGCGACGCAACAACCTGAATGATTAACCCACGAAATGAGCTAGGGAATTTCCCCAATGCACAGATTGGGGCAATTCCCGCCTACTTGTGGGCTAGCCTTCGTAACTAACAAGATTCGTGCCCGCCTTTGCCCGCACATGGCTTTTGCAGCGTTTGCATCACTCCCGGGCCAGCCGTATTAAATAGGCGTTTCATTTAATATGAGCCCGCCTCTGCCTCTCCTAATAGAAGACGCTATTTGTCCGGCACCATAATAGGGAAACTCCTAATTCTAGGGAATTCCCTAATTTGTCTTATAGTTCAGACAAGCATAAGAAAACGACGCACCGCGATTGTGCATTATTGCGTGTTGGACGGCGATATACCCGTGCAATATATCGGTGCACTTCGGCACTGGGGCCGCGCATTGGCATGAGGCAAGGCGGATGGCCCGCGCGCACGGCGTCTGCGCCGCCGACGGAATGCGGCACGGCGTCACGCATGCAGCGCAGCGGAGGAAACCAGCGAGGGAAACGGAAGAGACTCAAGGGGGCGCGCGGCGCGTTGCGCCGGCGCGCTGGCATGGCCCGGAGCGGGCCATGCCAGCGATCGCGGCAGCGATCAGGCCGGCGTGACCAGGCCGCGCGGCAGGGGGAACGACATCTTTTCCTCGATGCCGTCGAGCGCGCGCACATTGCGCACGCCAAGCAGGCGCAGGCGTTCGACGATGGACTGCGCCAGCGCTTCGGGCGCCGACGCGCCGGCGGTCAGGCCGATGCGGCGCTTGCCTTCCACCCATTCCGGCTGGAGCTGGTCGGGTGAATCGATCATGTAGGCCGGCACGCCCAGGCGCTCGGCCAGTTCGCGCAGGCGGTTGGAGTTCGAGCTGTTGGGGCTGCCCACCACGATCACGACCTCGACCTGCGGCGCCATGAACTTCACCGCGTCCTGGCGATTCTGCGTGGCATAGCAGATATCCTGCTTCTTGGGCTCGCGGATCTGCGGGAAACGCGCCTTGAGCGCGGCGACGATCTCCACCGTCTCGTCCACCGACAGCGTGGTCTGGGTCACGAAGGCCAGGCGATCCGGATTGGACACCTCCAGCCTGGCCACATCGGCGGCGGACTCGACCAGCAGCATGCCGCCTTCGGTCTGGCCCATGGTGCCCTCGACCTCGGGGTGACCGGCGTGGCCGATCATGATGATCTCGCAACCCTCGGCGCGCATCTTGCCCACTTCGACGTGCACCTTGGTCACCAGCGGACAGGTGGCGTCGAACACGTTGAGGCCGCGCACGGTCGCATCGGCACGCACTTCCTTGGACACGCCGTGCGCGCTGAAGATGACGGTGGAGCCGGACGGCACTTCCTCGAGTTCCTGTACGAAGATCGCACCCTTGCGGCGCAGGTCCTCCACCACATAGGCATTGTGGACAATCTCGTGGCGCACGTAGATCGGTGCGCCGTAGCGGGCAAGGGCACGCTCGACGATCTCGATGGCGCGATCCACGCCGGCGCAGAAGCCGCGGGGCTGCGCCATCAGGATCTCGGCATCGGCGGCTGTGGTGAGTTCGGACATGCAGGAATTCAGTTCAATGCGGCCGGCGCTGGGCCGGCCTGGTTCAGCATCAGAGAATGCCGATCAGCTGGACGTCGAACAAGATAGTCTGTCCGGCGAGCGGGTGGTTGAAATCGAACAGGGCCGAGGTCTCGCCGATTTCCTTGAGCACCCCGGCGTACTTGCCGCCGCCGGGCGCGTTGAACTCGACCAGGTCGCCCGGGGTGTAGTCCTCTTCAAACGAACTGTTTTCACGCAGCGTGTTCAGCGAGACCCGTTGCAGCAGCTCCGGGTTGCGCGGGCCGAACGCGTGCTCGGGCGCCAGGCGGTAAGTCATGCGCTCGCCCTCGGGCATGCCCAGCAGGGCTTGCTCCAGGGTGGGCGCGAACTGCCCCTGGCCCAGCAGCAGCGTTGCGGGCTTCTCTTCGAACGTGCTGACGATTTCCGTGCCGTTCTCGAGGGAAATGCTGTAGTGCAGGGTCAGGAAGGAGTCCGGCTGCACGGTCTTGCGACCGTCAGCGGCGCCGTCCTGCGGCCCTGACGCAAAAGTTTGCAAATTCATGGGTGCTCAACCTGTCGACAACCCGTATTGTAAGCGACTCGACCGCGCGCCGCCTTGTCTGCGCCCGGCGTGCACCGCCATGCAGTTCCATTCTCACGGGGGGATCGTGTCATGCGCATTACGGACTGGCCCAGCAGCGAACGCCCGCGCGAAAAACTGCTGCGCGACGGTGCCACGGCGCTTTCGGACGCCGAACTGCTCGCCGTCTTCCTGCGCGTGGGCGTGGCCGGCAAGAGCGCGGTCGACCTGGCGCGGGAGCTGCTGAACGACTTCGGCACGCTGAGCGGCCTTTTTTCCGCCGGGACCGACGAATTCGCCCGGATCAAGGGCATGGGCGCGGCCAAGTATGCCCAGTTGCAGGCCGCCCAGGAGCTCACCCGGCGCGCCCTGGCCGAGCGGCTTGCCCTGCCGGGCGGCCTCGATTCACCGGCGGCGGTGCGCGACTACCTGCGCCTGACGCTGGCGGCACACCCGCATGAGGTCTTCATGTGCCTGTTCCTCGATGCGCGCAACCGGCTGCTGGCCAGCGAAGAGCTGTTCCGCGGCAGCCTGACGCAGACCAGTGTCTATCCGCGTGAGGTGGCGCGCCAGGCTTTGCTGCATAATGCGGCCTCCGTGATCGTCGCGCACAACCATCCGTCGGGCAATGCACTGCCGAGTGGGGCCGATCTGGCCATGACCCGCTCGCTCACACGCTCGCTGGCCCTGATCGACGTGAAGGTGCTCGACCACTTCATCGTGGCGGGCACCACCATCCACTCGTTCGCGGAACATGGCGAACTCTGATGGTGATGGGCCATATGCGCCGGCTGATTGTGCAGCAGACGCCACCAATGTGGCATCTGTGCACGGTAAACCACGGAAGGCATTGATCGGTTGAGGTTTTCCGGTCTATAATGCTCGTTTTGCTGAAGTCTTAACCGCTGCAGTCCGGGCCGCGCGCCTTTTGTTGATCTGTTGCGAACATTGTCCACGAATAGAAGAGTTAGGAGTGCTTCATGGCACGCGTCTGTCAAGTGACCGGGAAAGCGCCGATGGTCGGCAACAACGTTTCCCACGCAAACAACAAGACCAAGCGCCGTTTTCTGCCCAACCTGCAGAATCGTCGTTTCTTTGTTGAATCGGAAAACCGCTGGGTGAGCCTGCGCGTCTCGAACGCCGGCCTGCGCCTGATCGACAAGAAAGGCATCGACTCCGTGCTCGCCGACCTGCGCGCACGCGGCGAAGTCTAATTAGGAGTACATCATGGCCAGCAAAGGCGGACGCGATAAGATCAAGTTGGAGTCGACTGCAGGTACGGGTCACTTCTACACGACCACCAAGAACAAGCGCACCATGCCGGAAAAGATGGAGATCATGAAGTTCGATCCCGTCGCCCGCAAGCATGTGTCGTACAAGGAAACCAAGATCAAGTAATTGATCCTGGCTTTCCGCATGCCGATTCGCGCGGCATGTCTGTAAAAACCCCGCATCTGCGGGGTTTTTGCTTTTTCGGGCCTGCAATGGCCGTCAATCGCGGGGATGCCCGCGGTGCCCCACGCAAAGTCGCGGCGGGTGTACACTTTCCAGCTTTCCTGCCTCCCGACCGCGTTTCGCGCGCGCGTCTCTCGCATCATGAACTTCGATGTCGCCATTGTCGGCAGCGGACTGGCCGGTCTGACGGTCGCGCTGCAACTGGCCGACACCCATCGGGTTGTCATTATCTGCAAACGCGCCATGACGCAGGGCGCCAGCGACTGGGCCCAGGGCGGCATCGCGGCCGTGCTGGATTCCGGCGACAGTCATGACGAGCACACCCAGGACACGCTGGTGGCCGGTGCCGGGCTGTGCGATGACGGTGCCACGCGCTTCATCGTGGAGCATGGGCGCGAGGCGATCCAGTGGCTGATCGACCGTGGCGTGCCGTTCACGCGCGACGACCAGGCCGAACTGGGTTTCCACCTGACGCGCGAAGGCGGCCACAGCCGCCGCCGCATCATCCACGCGGCGGACGCTACCGGGCACGCGGTGGTGACCACGCTCACCGAGCAGGCGCGCCGGCACCCGAACATCACCGTGATCGAGGATCACTTCGCGGTAGACCTGATCACTTCGCGCAAGCTCGGCATGCCGGGCAATCGCTGCTACGGCCTCTACGTGCTGGACGATGCCAGCGGTGAAGTGCGCACCATCACCGCCACCCACACGGTGCTGGCCACCGGCGGCGCGGGCAAGGTCTATCTCTACACCACCAATCCCGACACGGCCACCGGCGACGGCATCGCGATGGCATGGCGGGCGGGCTGCCGGGTCTCGAACATGGAGTTCATCCAGTTCCACCCGACCTGCCTCTATCACCCTTACGCCAAGTCCTTCCTGATCTCGGAAGCGGTGCGCGGCGAAGGCGGCCTGCTGAAGCTGCCCGACGGCACGCGCTTCATGCCCGAGCATGACGAGCGCGCCGAACTGGCTCCGCGCGACGTGGTGGCGCGCGCGATCGACTTCGAAATGAAGAAGCGCGGCCTGGACTATGTGCACCTCGACATCAGCCACCAGCCTGAGTCCTTCCTGCGCGAGCACTTTCCCACCATCCACGCGCGCTGCCTGGAACTGGGCATCGACATCACGCGCGAGCCGATCCCGGTGGTGCCTGCTGCGCACTACACCTGCGGCGGCGTGGTGACCGACACCACCGGCCGCACTGACCTGACCAACCTGTATGCCGTGGGCGAGACCGGCTGCACCGGCTTGCACGGCGCGAACCGCTTGGCTTCGAACTCACTGCTGGAATGCATGGTGATCGGGCGCGCCGCGGCCCTCGATATCGCCTCGCAGGACAAGGCCGGCCAGCCGGACATTGCCCTGCCGAAGTGGGATGAGAGCCGCGTGGCGGATGCCGACGAGGAAGTCGTGGTGTCGCACAATTGGGACGAACTGCGCCGCATGATGTGGAACTACGTCGGCATCGTGCGCACCAGCAAGCGGCTCGAACGCGCGCAGCATCGCATCAGCCTGCTGCGCGAGGAAATCGCCGAGTACTACGCCAATTTCCGCGTGACGCGCGACCTGCTGGAACTGCGCAACCTGGTCGAGGTGGCATCGCTGATCGTCGATAGCGCCTATTCGCGCCACGAGAGCCGCGGCCTGCACTACAGCCGGGATTATCCGGAGACCTTGCCCAAGGCGCTGCCGACGGTCATGCAGCCGGAATTCAAGCGGGAGCGAGGGAAGTAGGAAAGCGTTGCGTCCGGCAGCGAAGCTGCCGAACTAAGCCCCGCCAGGCCACCCTTCCCCCGCCCTCTTCCTCGAAGGCAGAGGATGGAAGCGAAGCGTGGCCGGCCGCGCTCAGGCCAGGATCCGCAGCGAGTAGTCCGTCGCCCGCACATCCTTTGTCAGCGCACCGACCGAGATCCGGTCCACGCCGGTTTCGGCAAAAACGCGGATGGTGTCGGCATTGACCCCGCCCGAGACTTCCAGCAGCGCACGTCCATCATTGATGCGCACGGCGTCATGCATCATCGCCACGGTGAAGTTGTCGATCAGGATCGACTTTGCACCGGCGGCCAGCGCTTCCTCCAGCTCCGCCAGGGTTTCCACTTCCACCTGCACCGACACGCCGGCCTGGAGCGCCAGCGCCGCCTGCATCGCCGCGGTGATGCTGCCGGCGGCGGCAATGTGGTTCTCCTTGATCAGGATGCCGTCGTACAGTGCCAGCCGCTGGTTTTCGCCGCCGCCCATGCGCACCGCGTACTTCTGCGCCAGGCGCAGGCCGGGCAGCGTCTTGCGCGTGTCGAGCACGCGCGCGCGGGTGCCCTCGATGATATCGGCGTAACGCCGCGTGGCGGTGGCCACGCCGGACAGCAACTGCAGGAAATTCAGCGACGGGCGTTCGGCGGTCAGCAACGAACGCGCCGGGCCCGCAATCTCGCACACCACGGAATCGGCCGCCATGCGCGCACCTTCTGCCTGCAGCCAGTGCACCTCGAGCGCCGGATCGATGGCGCTCATGCACGCCTCGAACCAGGCCTGGCCGCACAGCACAGCCTGCTCGCGCACGATCACGCGCGCGTGCGCGGGCTTGCCCTCGGGCACCAGCAGGCCAGTCAGGTCGCCGCTGCCGACGTCCTCGTCAATGGCGGCGCGCACATTGGCCTGCAGCGCCTCGACGAGCGCCGGACCGAAGCTATCGAAGACGCGGTTGGCGTTCATGCTGCTCGTATTGTTCGTTTTGCTTGCGTCGCTCATGCCGGACCGATTCCCTTGAACAATGCCTGCTCGGCGGCGAGATCCGCGCGCGGGCGCACATTGGCCTTCTGCTGGGCGGCGAAGTCGAGCATGCGGTCGATGCAGGTCACCGCCTGCCGGCCGATCGATGCATCGACGTGAATTTCGTTGTGGCCGTGCTCGAGCACCTCGGCCAGGTTGGTCAACGCGTTCATGGCCATCCACGGGCAGTGCGCGCAACTCTTGCAGGTGGCGCTGTTGCCGGCGGTGGGCGCTTCGATGAAATGCTTGCCCGGCGCTGCCATGCGCATCTTGTGCAGGATGCCGTTGTCGGTGGCGACGATGAACTCGGTGGCGTCCAGTTCCCGCGCGGCCGCGATCAGCTGCGAAGTGGAGCCGACGACATCGGCCTGCTCCACCACGTTTGCCGGCGATTCCGGGTGCACCAGGATCTTGGCCTTGGGGAATTCGCGGCGCAGCAGGTCCAGCTCGATGCCCTTGAATTCGTCATGCACCAGGCAGGAGCCCTGCCACAGCAGCATGTCGGCGCCGGTCTGCTTCTGGATATAGCTGCCGAGGTGCTTGTCCGGCGCCCACAGGATCTTCTCGCCGCGCGCGTGCAGGTGCTCGACGATCTTCAGGCCGATGCTGGACGTCACCATCCAGTCCGCGCGCGCCTTCACGGCGGCGCTGGTATTGGCGTAGACCACCACGGTACGGTCGGGGTGCGCGTCGCAGAACGCCGCGAACTCGTCGGCCGGGCAACCCAGGTCCAGCGAGCAGGTCGCGTCCAGGTCCGGCATCAGCACGGTCTTTTCCGGGCTCAGGATCTTGGCGGTCTCGCCCATGAAGCGCACGCCCGCCACCACCAGCGTCTTGGCCGGATGGTCGCGGCCGAAGCGCGCCATTTCGAGCGAATCCGACACGCAGCCGCCGGTTTCCTCCGCCAGGTCCTGCAGGTCGGCATCGACGTAATAGTGCGCGACCAGGACAGCGTTGCGCGCCTTGAGCAGCTCCCTGATGCGCGTCTTGAGCGCAGTGCGCTCGCCGCTGGAGAGCACTGGCGGTACTTTCGCCCAGGCATGGGCGACGCAGCTGGCGCCGTCGGGGGACTCCGTCGAAATATTCGGTTTCTCGAACTCGACGGTCTTTATCGTTTGGGGGGTCATCTCCGATACTCCTCTTGGCCGCCGCGCATCATGCCGCCGGCCTGTACATGGGGGAGTTTAACTAAAACAAAAGCCCCGCCATGGGCGGGGCTTTTGGGCGCGGTGCTTTGTAGCAGCCACGCCGGCTCGGGCTTCAGGCCACGACAGCCATCATGCGTAGCGGCGCAGGCGCAGCGAAAAGTCATGCAGGGCCTGGATGCCGCTTGCCTCGGCGCGATGGCACCAGGCTTGCAGCTGCTGCAGAAGCTGTTCGCGCGTCAGGTTGGAACGGCCCCAGATCGCGGCCAGTTCGCGGCGCATTTCCACGAAGGTGTGCAGCGACTTGTTCTGCTCCACGATGCTGGCCAGCTGCTTGCGCTGCGGATCGGCCAGCTTGGCTTCCTCGCGGTGGAACCACTTGCGCGCCGGCTTGAAGCTGCTGTATTCCGCCACGCGGGCTTCCTTCAGCTTTTCCAGTTCCTGCTTGTAGGCGCTCTTGACGGCCTTGGCGTAGCGCGCCATCACGTCGTAGCGGTTGGCGATGATGGCTTCCAGCGTGTTGTGGTCCACCGGGCGGGCATCCACCAGGCGTGCCTTGGGCGGGGTCTTCTTGACCTTGGCCAGGCCGACCGCCTGCATCGCGCGGATATAACCCCAGCCGATATCGAACTCGTACCACTTGACCGAGAACTTGGCCGAGGTCGGGTAGGTGTGGTGGTTGTTGTGCAGTTCTTCGCCGCCGATGATGATGCCCCAGAACGAGACATTGGTCGAAGCGTCCTCGCAATCGTAATTGCGATAGCCCCACCAGTGGCCAAGACCATTGATGATGCCGGCGGCATGGATCGGGATCCACAGCATCTGCACGGCCCACACGGTCAGGCCGATCACGCCGAACAGCGCCACGTCGATGATCAGCATCAGGCCCACGCCTTGCCAGCCGAAGCGCGAGTACACATTGCGCTCGACCCAGTCGTTGGGCGTGCCGTGACCGAACTTGGCGACGGTTTCCTTGTTCTTGGACTCGGCGCGATAGAGTTCCGCGCCTTCCAGCAGCACCTTGCGGATGCCGCGGGTCTGCGGGCTGTGCGGATCGTCCTCGGTCTCGCACTTGGCGTGGTGCTTGCGGTGGATGGCGGTCCACTCCTTGGTGACCATCCCGGTGGTCAGCCACAGCCAGAAGCGGAAGAAATGCGAAGCAATCGGGTGCAGATCCAGCGACCGGTGCGCCATGCAGCGGTGCAGGTAGATGGTGACGCCCGCGATGGTGATGTGCGTCACCACCAGGGTGTAGATCACGATCTCCCACCAGGACCAGTTGGCAAGGCCGTTCGAGGCCCAGTCAAGAATAGTGTCGAACAAACTGTTCTCCGTCGGTTAAACAGGTGCATTCATCGCGGCACGACACGGCGGGCCGCAAACAGGGTGCAGAAAAAGGACTGCAAACTCAGTGATTGCGTCGTATGGCGTCTGCCTGAAACCCCGGCACTCGCCGGAGCCCCCATGGCATGCGCGTCTGGCGCCGTGGGCAGATGCTGCCTCCCGGCGGGACTGGCACGAGCCGCTGCAATCTGGCGGCTGTCTGGTGTGGGGGCGGGAGGTCGAAAACTCGGAACCCGCAACTACTATGATTCTACCGGAACGCCAACAAGGGAACATCCGTTTTTCCCCGAGTTTGATGTCAAGCAACACATAACGTTCCGCAAGGTGCCCCAAACGCCCCGCGAAAGTTCAGTTCGCACTGCCCACCACAACCCCGGGAGACGCCGAAAGCGTCTTGTTTGCGACTTTTTCCRGTTCATTGCCGTCAACCGCTGCCTCGCGCCCAAGGACGCGCACCTCGCGCTGGGGGTAGGGGATCGAGATCCCATGTTCCCGGAATTTGCGCCAAATTGCCCGGTTCATCGCTGACTGGACCCCCAGCTTGCCGTTCTGCGGATCGGCAATATAGCCTGCCAGCTCGTATTCGATGCCATTGTCGGCGAACAGCACCAGAAACGCCGAGGGCGCCGGTTCGGCCAGCAGGCGGGGAATTCCCTGGGCGGCTTCCACCAGCAGGGCGAGCACCGTCTCCGGATCGGCGGCGTAATCAGCCTGCACACGTGTCGCCACGCGCACATTGGTGTTGGAGAACGAATGGTTCTGGACCGCCTGCGCCACCAGTTGTTCGTTCGGCACCAGGGTTTCGCCGTCACCGTTGCGGACCACGGTGTAGCGCGTGCGGATCTGCGAGACCGTGCCGCTGAATTTATCCACCGTGATCTGGTCGCCGAGCTTGACCGAGTGATCCAGGAGGATGATGAATCCCGAGATGTAATTGCTGGCGATCTTCTGCAAGCCCAGGCCCAGGCCCACGCCGAGCGCGCCGCCGAATACCGACAGCACGGTGAGGTCGATACCGACCAGCGAAAGGCTCAGCAGCAGCGAGACCAGCAGGAGCAAGGCCTTGGAAAGTCGCGTCAGAACCACTTTCAGGTTGCTGTCCAGCCCACGGGACCGCATCAGGCGCTCTTCGAGCCACGAGCCGAACCACATCGCCACCAGCACGGTGAGCAGGATCCACACCACCGCCACCAGCGTGTCGGCCAGGTTGATCTTCTGCTTGCCGCCGACGGAGAAGCGGATGGATTCCATCCAGCCGACCACCTCCCACAGCACACCAAGCACATAGAGCGCCATGGCCACCCATACCAGCGTGGTCAGCACCTTTTCCACCAGCAGCAGCATGCCGTGCAGCTGGCCATTGCCGGACAGCACGCGCCGCAGGATATAGAAGGCGAAATACAGGAAGGTGATGCCGAACAGCGGCACCAGCGCCAGCCGCAGCACGCTGGCCGACATCAGTTGCTCCAGCCCGAAGCGCGCGGCCATCACCAGAAGCCAGCCGAACAGCGGGAACATGGCGCGCTCGAGGCTCGAGGCGGCGAAACGCAAGGCAAAGCTGGAGCCGTCGTAGCGGGCTTCCAGCCGCTTCACCACCAGCCGCGCCAGCGGCCAGGCCACGGCGAGGCAGCCGGCCAGCACCACCAGTTGCCAGATGAAGCCGGGGCCGCCGGCATCGCGGATGAGGTCGTCGAGCATCCGGCCAAAAGCCGGATGCGCCACATGGAGTTCGTTCAAGGGATTCGGATTCATGCTCAGGCGTGGCTGGCCGGGCACGCGGATGCAATCGGCGCGGGCCGGCGGGCAGGCAAGGCGCCTGGCGCCCTGCCCGTCGGAAACCAGCCATTCTAGCCGCCCGCGGCCTGCACGCGCCGTGCTGCGGGGTCGGGACCCTCAGCCGCACCGTCCCCGGCAGCCCGGCTCGCGGCGCCACGGTTCGGCCGCGCGCTGCAGCCGCGCCGGCAAGTCCGAGCCCGGATGAAAGGGGCCGCACAGCAGACTGACGCAATAGTCGATCACGCGCGCGCGCCCCGGCGGATTCAGCATGCCATGGTCAAGGCCTTCGACGGTCTCGATCTGCAGTTGCGCGAACCCGGCCAGGCCTTCCAGCTTCGGCCCGAAAAAACGGGCCAGCTCGAATGGCCCGGGATCCGCCGGGCCGAACAGCAGGCGCAGGACCGTGCCGCGCGCATCGAGCGCGCGCAGCAGGGCCTCGATCTCCTGCTGCTCCGGCGGCGCCGGCCTGGGCAAGACCGTGGCGGCGTCGAAGCCGGCCCCGCCCTCTTGCTCCGTGGGCGCGCTGCGGCCATGGATCAGCCAGCGTGGCCGGGTAAAGGTCTCCCTGCGCAGCAGGCGCTGCAGGTTCACCAGGACGGCCCCCACCACGCCGGGATGGGCCGCGGCTGCATGCAGGCTGACATTCGCACCGTAGCTCACGCCGAACGTCACGATTTCCCGGTGCCCGTGGGCCTGCAGCCAGTCGCAGGCGGTCACCGCATCGAGATAGCCATCCGGATCGGCAGGTACGGCCGGCACCGCCTGCGCGCCGACCGATGCATCGCCGATGCCACGCACATCGATGCGGAACGAGGCAATGCCGTGCGCGGCAAGTTGCCGCGCCAGCATGACGCTGCCGCGACCGGCGCCCACATGGTGCGTGCCTCCCGAATTGTTGATCAGCACGGCCGGCCGCTCGAGCCGCTGGGCGCGCGGCTCGCACAGCATGCCGAACAGGCCCTGGCCAAAGCGGACCGGCGTTTCCACCCAGTCGCCCGCGCGCAGGCAGGGTTCCACTGCGGCCACGGCAAGGCGTGCCGCCGCCGCGCGATGCCCTTGCCCGACGCTACCGCCGGCCGGCGCCAGGGCAGCGAACCAGTCTGAGACGGCCGCGAAGGTCGCGTCGGGTGGCGTGCAGTACAGCGGATCCTGCAGCCAGCCGACCACTTCGGGAAACGGCGCCGTGCGGACCCGCGCGCCCAGCGCGGCATAGTGCCGCGCCAGCGGTTCGCCCTGCGCCGCACCGGCAATGAAAACATGCGGCGCCGGCGCGCGCCCGGCCTCCAGCAGATCAATCCGCGCGAACGCGTCGATGGCAGCCGCCGGGAAATGAATGCCAAGGATGTCCGTGCCGTCCTGCCGGTGCCCCGGCGCCGTCTGCTCCACCGCGCGCCCGGCCAGCGAGCGCCAGGTCTGCGCGATCATCTTCATCTCGCGCACCAGCATGCGCCCCTGCGCCACGGGCGCGAGCAGCGCCAGCCCGGCGACGTCGAGCCCGCCCGCGCGACGCGCGGCCGCCAGCGCGGCCAGCGATGCCCCGCCACGCACGCCGAGCAGTACGATCTCGCGCGCGCCGGACAAGCGCAGCAGCAGCTTGCCTGCCCCGCCGATCGACGCCACGCACGAATCGACGCAGGACGGCGGCGCTTCATCGCCGGCATCGCATTCGCCCGAATCCCCGGTCCCGGGATAGTCGAACCGCAGCACCGGCACGCCCTGCGCCGCCAGCTGCTCGGCCAGGCGTGCCAGGCCGGCATGGGTCCACAAGGCCTCGTGGCCGATCGCGTTGCACACCAGCAGCGCGCGCGGACCGCGCGCGGCGTGATACCAGCCGAAACATCCGTTGAAATGCAAAGGCGTCATGGACGAACTCCGTGCGCGCCGGGGGCCCGCGGGTACGACGGGAACATGCGGATATCAGAGCGCAAGGGCGTCATTGCGGCGGCGCTCGTTCCCCCCTTCTTTGCCACCAGCCAGGCGCTCGTACCGGGCCAGCAACAGGGCGCGATCGATCTTGCCGTTCACGTTGACCGGAAAGTCGTCGAGACACACGATGCGGTCGGGCCGTGCATAGACCGGCAGGCTTTGCTTGCAGGCGTGGCGGATACGCGCCGTGCGCGCGCCCCTTGCCCCCTGGGCCTCGGCAGCGGGCGCCAGCACGAATGCCACCAGGCCAACCGGCTTGCCGGCCTCGTCCAGCGGCCACGCCAGCACCGCACACTGGGCGCTGCCGCTGGCGGCCTGCACGACCTGTTCGATCTCCTGCAGTTCGATGCGATTGCCACGGATCTTGACCTGCGTATCGATGCGCCCGTGGTAAAGCAGGCCATCGGGCGACGCGCTCACGGCATCGCCGGTGCGGTACCAGCGGCGATAGCTGCGCCCGGGATAGGCGCGCGCAAAGAAGCGCGTGTCGTCGAGCGGGTTGTCCGACAGGTAGCCGCTCGCCAGTTGCAGGCCGCCGACCAGCAGTTCACCTCGCGCGCCCGCTGGCACCGGCACGAGATACTTGTCGGCCACCACGACCTCGATGCCCGGGTAGGGCTGGCCCAGCGGCACCGCGGGGCGCGATGCATCCGCGAGAAATGCCGGCGTCAGCTCGAAGGTCAGCACGATGACCGTCGTTTCCGTGGGGCCGTAGCCATTGACGATGCGCGTGTTCGGCGCTGCCTGCGACCATGCCTGGGCAAGCGTCTTGGGCAGCGCCTCGCCGCCCATCAAGGTCATCTTCACGCTTGGAAAGGCACCCGGCGCCAGCTTGCGGAACTGCTGCAGCAAAGCCAGGACGGAGGGCACGCTGGCCCAGTGGGTGATCTGGTGCTCGCGGATGAAGCCCGCCAGGTAGAGCGGATCCTGCAGCGCCGGCACATAGAGGCAGCCGCCGGTGGCCCAGCACACATGCACGTCGTGCACGGAAAAATCGAAGGTGAGATCGGCGAACTGGCTGAAGCGGCCGCCGGGCTCGCAAGGATAGCGCTGCATGTGCGCGCTGACGTAAGCCACTGCGCTGCCGTGCGGGATCATGACCCCCTTGGGCGGCCCGCTGGTGCCCGAGGTGAAGATCAGGTAGGCCAGGTCATCCTGCGCGACGAGGGCCGGCCAGGGCGGCGGATCGTGAACGAATGGCGCGGACGGGGTCGGCGCATGTTGTGGGTCGCCGCCCGGAGAATCCCACGCTTGCGCATCGAGCATGACGATGCGCAGGTCCGGCGGCAGCAGCGGCATGAGCGCGGCCAGTTGCGGCGCGCAGACATGGTCGACCAGCATGACGCGCGCACCGGAGCGCGCCACGATGGCCGCGTTGCGCGCAGCGGGAAAGCGCGGGTGGATCGGCACGTAGGCCATGCCGGCGGCCAGCACGCCGAGCAGGCCGGCGTAGGCGCACGCGCTGCGATGCGCGAAAAGGATGCAGTTGCGGTTCGCGCCGCCGGCAAACGGGGTCAGCGCGGCGCTGACGCCTTGCGCACGGGCGCGGACTTCCTCGTAGGTGTAATAGCGCCCCTCGACCCACAATGCATGATCAGCCGGGCTCTGCGCGGCCGAATTGAAGAAAAATGCGTGCAGCATCCTGCCTGCCTCCCACCCCTGGGTACCGGCCCGGGAAGACGCCGGCACGACTGCTTCCCCACTGAAATGGCACCGGCTCGCAGGGCCGTGCTCTATCGCCCGCCATTGCTTTCACGGCGCCGCGCTGTCCTGCCAAGGTATGCCGCTTCGCAATTCAAAACAAGCTGCGATGCTTTCAATGTATTGAACCTATACCTACAAGGGGGTAGTCCGAATGGCGGATAGGCGTGTGGCCAATCGCACGCTGGGGCCAAAACGCCGCAGCGTCATATGCCGTGGCGCGGCGGCGCACGCCGCGGCCCGCGGCTCGTTTCGCCATTGTCACGCGAGGCGCGGCCCGTAAGCGGCCGCCGGCACCGGGCGATGGTGGCAGGACGACTGCGCGATGGGCACGCCGGCCCTTCCGCCAGACGGCTTAGTCCACCGAAACAGGCAGTGCGCACAGACATTCGCCAGCCGATTGTGACGTGCCCGACAGTTCAGATCACGCCCTGCCCGCGCAGCGTCCGCAAGGACTCCTGCGTCAGCCCGAGCGCGCCATAGATATCCGCGTTGTGCTCGCCGACTCCGGGGCCGCTGCGCGGCGCAGGCGCGTCGTGTCCGGAAAAGCGCGGCACCACGCAGGGCGCCGGCACGGTGCCGAGGTCGGGATCGGGCAGGCGCACGACGGCCCCGCGCGCCTGGAAGTGGGGGTCGTCCAGGATATCGGCGATGGTGAAGATCTTGCTGAACGGAACCTCGTGCGCCGCCAGCGTGGCGGCGGCGTCCGCATAGGCATGCGCGGCGAACCAGGTGGCGATCTCTGCGTCGAGCGCATCGATATGGCGCACGCGCGAAGGATTGCTGGCGTAGCGCGCGTCCTGCGCCATCGCCGGCTGCCCGAGCGCGGCGCACAGGCGCCGGAAGATCGGGTCGGACGACGCCACCAGCGCTTGCCGCGGTTGGTGATCTTCCAGTAGAGCGACAGATCGCCCTTGACCGGCGCCAGCCCGCGCAGCGGGTCCGAGCCGTCGGGCAGCTCCAGCTTGACCACGTCGGCGCCCATGTCGGCGCACAGCGTGCTTGCGAACGGCGCGGCCACCACGGTGGCCATGTCGAGGATGCGGATGCCGGCCAGCGGGCCGGCGCGGCGGGAAGGCTGTTGAGCGCTGTCTTGTGTCATGTCTTTCTCAGGGTTGCCCGCAGGCCCGGGCAGCGCGGCAGGCGCGGCGGCGCAAGAGGTGGCGGCAGAGGTGGCGGCATGCATCGTGACGGCCCTCAATCCAGCGTGGTGCCGGTCGACTTGACCAACGCGGCCCACCAGCGCGAATCGTTGCGGATCTGCGCGGCGAACTGTTCCGGCGTGTTGCCGACCGGCTCGGCGCCGAGATCGGCAAGGCGCTTGCGCATGGCCTGCGACGCCAGGATCTTCACGCTCGCCTGGTTCAGCCTTGCGATCACCGCCGGTGGCGTGCCGGCCGGTGCCATCAGGCCCTTCCATGCGGTCACCACGAAGCCCTTGACGCCGGCTTGCTCGGCGGTCGGCACGTCCGGCAGCGCGCTTGCGCGCTGCTCGCTCGCCACCGCCAGCGCGCGCAGCTTGCCGGATTGCATATGCGGCATCAGCGCGGGCATGTTGTCGATCATGAGGTTGATGTGGCCGGCGATGAGGTCGGCCACCGCCGGGCCGCTGCCCTTGTAGGGCACGTGCTGGAGCTTGAGGCCGGTGAGCTGGTTGAACAGCTCGCCGCCGAGCTGGGCCGGCGAGCCATTGCCGGGCGAGCCGAAACTGAGCTGCGCGGGATGCGCCTTGGCATAGGCGATGAATTCCTTCAGGTTGCGCACCGGCAGGCCCGCGTTCACCACCATCAGGTTGTGCTCGCGCACCAGCATGACCACGGGTGCCAGGTCGCGCGCCGGGTCGAACGGCATCTTGGCGTAGAGACTGGGATTGATCACCGTGGGACCGGCGGCGGCCAGCAGCAGCGTGTAGCCGTCCGGCGCCGCGCGCGCGACGAGCTCTGCGCCGATATTGCCGCCGGCGCCGGGCCGGTTCTCCACGATCACCGTCTGGCCGAGTTCGTCCTTGAGGCGCTCCGACAACAGCCGCGCCAGGATGTCGGTGGAGCCGCCGGGCGCGAACGGCACCACCAGCCGGATCACCTTGCCGGGATACGGCGCGTCCGCCAGCGCGGGCCGCAGCGGGACCAGCGCGCCCAGCAGCATGGGCAGGGCGGCGAGAATGTGTTTGATCATGGTGTCTCCTCGGACGATGGGCGCACGCCGCGGGCAGGCTCAGCCGCGCGCGGCGGCAAGCGCGAGCGTGCGCTTGGCGATATTGAGCTGGTGGATCTGGCTGGTGCCTTCGTAGAGGCGGAACAGCCGCACGTCGCGATAGAAACGCTCGATGCCGAAATCGGCGATATAGCCGTAGCCACCGAACATCTGCACGCAGCGGTCCGCCACCCGACCGCACATTTCGGACGCAAAGTATTTGCAGATCGACGCCTGCATGGTCACGTCCTCGCCGCGGTCGCGTGCGCGCGCCGTTTCCAGAACCAGCGCGCGCGCGGCGTGGATCTCGGTCTGGCAGTCGGCGATCAGGGCCTGCACGAGCTGGAAATCGGCCAGCGGCTGGCCGAACTGGCGGCGCTCGCTGACGAAGCGCACGGCTTCGTCGAGCATGCGGATGGCGGGCCCCGTGCACAGTGCCGCCAGGTGGATGCGTTGCTTGTTGAGCACCTTCATCGCGGTGCGGAAGCCCTGCCCTTCCTCGCCACCGATCAGGCTGGCGGCCGGCACGCGGCAATCCTGGAAATGCACTTCGGACACGGGCGATCCGGCCTGCCCCATCTTCTGGTACGGCTGGCCGGTGCTCAGGCCCGGCGTGTCGCGCTCGACCAGGAACGCGGAGATGCCGGCGGCGCCGCCGCGCTCCGGGTCGGTGCGCGCCAGCACGGTAAACAAGCCGGCGATGGGCGCATTGGTGATGAAGCACTTGCTGCCGTTGAGCACGTAGTGATCGCCCTCGCGGCGCGCGGAAGTACGCAGCGCTGTGGCGTCCGAGCCGGCCTCGGGCTCGGTGAGCGCGAAGGCGCCGGTGAGCGCGCCGCTGGCCAGCAGCGGCAGGTAGCGCTGCTTCTGCTCGGGCGTGCCGTCGGCCACCAGCGCTTCCGAGCCGATGCCGGTATTGGTGCCGACGCGCGCGCGGAACGCCACCGAGCACTGCGACAGCTCGATGGCGGCCAGCACCAGTTCCTCGGTGGTCATGCCCGCGCCGCCGTAGGCCTCCGGAATGGAATAGCCGAACAGGCCGGCCCCGGCCATCTCGCGCACCAGTGCCGCCGGCACCTCGTCGCGCGCGGCCACCTCGGCCTCGCGCGGCACCAGCCGTTCGCGCACGAAACGGCGCAGCTCCGCCAGGAAAGGCTGGAAGGTTTCCGGGTCCCTGATCATCTGTCTGTCTCCACTGTTCTTTCCGCCCTGGGGGGACGGTGTGCGAAGCAGCGTAGTAAGCGGCGCGCGGAAACAGGACCGTTGTTTCGCTATCTTGAACCCCAGATCCGCCGCGCGAGGCGGCGATGGCTATGATGGAGGCTCGTTCCCCACAGCCCTGCCGCCCATTCATGCCAAGCCGCCCGCATCATCCCGATCCGGCCTTCGCCACCACGCTGGCGCACGGGCTGGCGCTGCTGCAGTGCTTCCGCATGGGCGAGCCGGTGCTGAGCAACAAGGAGCTGGCCGAACGCACCGGGCTGTCCAAGGCCACGATCTCGCGCCTCACCTACACGCTGGCCGCGCGCGGGCTGCTGCACTACGACGGCGAACTGCGTCGCTACCGGCTCGGCACCACCACGCTGTCGCTCGGCTATCCGCTGCTGGCCAGCATGCGCGTGCGGCAGCTGGCGCGGCCGCTGATGAAAGCGCTCGCCGACCGCGTCGGCGGCTCGGTCTCGCTCGGCCTGCGCGACCGCTTGGAGATGGTCTATGTGGAAACCAGTCGCGGCCATGAAGCCATCGCGTTCCGGCCCGACATCGGCGCCACGCTGCCGATGCTGGCCACGGCGATGGGCCGCGCCTGGCTGTGCCGGGCGCCGCAAGATGCACGAGAGAGCGTGCTCGCGGCCTTGCGCGAGACCGAGCCCGCGCAGTGGCGCGAACACGGCGCGGCGCTGGAAGAGGCCGCGCACGACCTGGCCACGCGAGGCTTCTGTCTTGCGCGCGGCGAATGGCAGTCAGACGTGCATGCGGTCGCGGTGCCGATGCACGAGCCGATCGACGGGGAGATCCTGGTGTTCAACTGCGGCGTGCCCGGCGCGCGCATGGCGCCGCGCAAGCTCGAACGCGACATGGGCCCGCGGCTGCTGCGGCTGGTGCACGGCGTCGAAGCCGCACTGGCAAAGGCATGACGATGCAGCCTGCAGGGCAAACCGGCGAACGCGACCGCCAGTTCGCCAGCACGCTGGCCCGCGGCATCGACATCCTGCTGGCCTACCGGCCCGGCGAGGCCCTGCTCGGCAACGCAGACTTCGCGCGGCGCGCGGGCCTGTCGAAATCCACCGTGGCGCGGCTCACGCACACGCTCTGCGCGCTGGGCTACCTGCGCCAC
Source organism: Cupriavidus sp. 2TAF22 (assembly GCF_052115045.1). Taxonomy (NCBI): domain Bacteria; kingdom Pseudomonadati; phylum Pseudomonadota; class Betaproteobacteria; order Burkholderiales; family Burkholderiaceae; genus Cupriavidus; species Cupriavidus sp. 2TAF22. The sequence continues at coordinate 94,939 of NZ_JBFRFX010000021.1, read as the reverse complement.
GATGCGGCGCTGGGCAAGTACCGGCTAGGTGCTGCCGTGGTGTCGATGGGCTATCCGCTGCTGGCGGGCATGCAGGTCCGCCAGATCGCGCGACCGCTGATGAAAGCGCTCGCCGACCACGTCGGTGGCGCCGTGTCGCTGGGCATGCGCGAGCGCACGCGGATGATCTACGTGGAGACCGCGCGCTCGACCGACAGCCTGGTGGTCACGCCCGATATCGGCGCGGCGCTGCCCATGCTCGCCACGGCGATCGGGCGCGCCTGGCTGGCCCGCGCGCCGGCCGCGGAGCGCACGGCGGTGCTCAACCGGCTCAGGCTGGAGGATCCGGAGATGTTCCGGCGACTCGCACCGGCGGCGGAAAGAGCCCGGCAGGATTTTGCGCGGCGCGGCTATTGCATCAACCGCGGCGAATGGCGCGATGAGGTGTACGGCTTCGCGGTGCCTTTGCTGCAACCCGTGGACGCGCAACTGCTCGTGCTCAACTGCGGGGTGCCGGCACGCGCGGGCAGCTTCGCCGCGGTCGAGAAGGACGTGGCGCCCCGGCTGGTGACGCTGGTGCAGACGGTCGAAGGCCTGCTCGGGATGCGCTGAACGACAGAGACGCTGCGTGGCAGCGTCCCTGTCCTGTCACCGGCGACAGGACGCCGGTGACAGGACGCCGGCTAAGCCCGGCTAACCCGGGCCAACCCTGGCCAACGCTTAACTGACGCGCTCCAGCACTGCGGCAAAGAAGCCGTCGGTCTGGTGCACGTGCGGATAGAGCGCCAGCATTTCGGCATCCTCGGGCAAGCCCGGCACCACGATCTTCTGCTCGGCCAGCACCTGCGAGGCCGGCACCAGGCGGAAGCCCGGATGCGAGCCGAGGAAACCGCGCACGATGCCCTCGTTCTCGGCCTCCAGCACGCTGCAGGTGGCATAGACCACGCGCCCGCCGACCTTCACCAGGCGCGCGGCGGACTCGAGGATCGATGCCTGCTTGGCGGTCAGCTCCAGCACCGACTGCGGCGACTGGCGCCACTTCAGGTCCGGATTGCGCCGCAGCGTGCCGAGGCCGCTGCAGGGCGCGTCCACCAGCACGCGGTCGATCTTGCCGGCCAGGCGCTTGATCTTGGCGTCGTGCTCGGAATCGATCTGCACCGGATGCACGTTGGACAGCCCGCTGCGCGCCAGGCGCGGCTTGAGGTTGGCCAACCGCTTCTCGGACACGTCGAATGCGTAGAGACGGCCGGTCGAGCGCATCAGCGCGCCCAGCGCCAGCGTCTTGCCGCCCGCGCCCGCGCAGAAATCGACCACCATCTCGCCGCGCTTGGGTGCAACCAGGTTGCACAGCAACTGGCTGCCTTCATCCTGCACTTCGACCAGGCCATTGACGAACAAGGGCAGCTGGTTCAGCGCAGGCTTGCCAGCCAGGCGGATGCCCGCGGGCGCCATCGGCGTGGCCTCGGCCTTCAGGCCTGCGGCCTCCAGCTCGGCCAGCGCGGCTTCGCGCGAGGTCTTGGCCAGGTTGGCGCGCAGGTCCAGCGGAGCCGGGCGCAGCCAGGCATCGCCCAGCGCTTCGACGAAGGCCGCGTCGTGGCGCGCCGCGAGCTCGTCGAACAGCCACTCGGGCAGGTTGGCGCGCACGCGCGGGGCCAGGCTGGCGCGTTCGATGGTGGTCAGCCGGTCCAGCCACTCGCCTTCCTCGGGCAGCAGGAAGGGGGTCAGCACGTCGCGGCCGAGCGTGGCTGCCAGGCCCAGCAGGGCGAGGCGGCGCTGCGAGGCGCCCGTGCCGGAAGCGGCGAACTGCGAGAACTCGACCCGCCGGCGCAACACCGCGAACACGGCTTCGGCGATGATGCCGCGCTCGCGGTGCCCCAGTTTCGGGTTTTCGCGGAAGTAATAGCTCACCACCACGTCGGACGGGCGCGTGAACATCAGCACCTTGCCCAGCAGGCGGTCGATGTGCTGGATATGGACGGCGTGCAGGCCGCCGTGCGGCGCGCGGCCCTGCTGCGGCGCGTGGCCGTCGCGGCTGTCGCTGGTGCGCGCGGCCTGGCGGATCGGCGTGGCCTTGCGCTTGTTGCGGACGGGCTGGCGTGCCCCTGCGGTATTCCGGCTCATGACTGCACCTCCTTAGCGGCAGCAAAGGCCGTGAAAAGCTGGGATTCGGCGGGGTCGACGCTGACCACGCCGGCATGCACGCGCAGCCGGTCCTCGACGAACCAGCGCACTGCGCGCGGGTAGATTGCGTGTTCGGCCGGCAACAGGCGCTCGGCCAGGCTCTCGGGCGTGTCGCCGGGCAGCACGTCGAGCGCGGCCTGGACGATCACCGGGCCGTGATCGAGCTCGGGTGTGACGAAATGGACGCTTGCGCCATGCACTTTGACGCCTGCCTCGATGGCCTGGCGATGCGTATGCATGCCGGGAAAGCAAGGCAGCAGCGAAGGATGGATATTCAGCATGCGCCCCGCATATTTGTCGACAAACCCCGGCGTCAGGATACGCATGAAGCCGGCCAGCACGACCAGATCGGGGGCATGGGCATCGATGGCAGCACCGAGCGCCGCGTCAAAAGAGGCGCGATCTGCATATTTCTTGTGATCGACCACGCCGGTCGGCACGCCATGATCGGCGGCGAACTGCAGGCCTTCGGCATCAGGCCGGTTGGACAGGACGGCCGCCACGCGCGCCGGCCAGCCCTCGGCGGCACAGGCGCGGACGATGGCTTCCATGTTGGAGCCACGCCCTGAAATCAGGATAACGATATTTTTCATCGCGCAATTCTACCAAGGGAGGACCCGTACACGACCAAAGCGAGCGCATTAGGCACTTAAAACACGCTAAACCCCCGTCGGCGCAACGATTTGCATGGCCTGCGCGCAACGGTGTTCCTTGTCGCATGATTGTGACGCCTCGCCCGCTCTGCTAGAGTGGCTGCTATCGTCCACGCGCAGACCGTTTCACGCGGCTTCAAGTGACAACAAGGACGAAGTGAGAAATTAGACGGGATATCGCATGTCGAACGCTGCACCGACCTTGCTGGTGGTCGATGATCATCCAATGGCCTTGTCCGGCACCACCGCCTTCCTGGCGGAAGTGATGCCCGACGTCGCGGTCCATGCCGCCGGGAGCGCCAAGGAGGCGCTCACCACCTTGCAACAGGGGTTGCGCCCGGACATCGTGCTGCTCGATATCTGGCTGACGGACGGCACCGGCTTCGATGCCATGCAGGCGCTCAAGACGCTGGTCCCCTCCGCGCGCTTCATCTTCATGTCGGCCGAAGCCACGCCCGAGATCGTGGGCCGTGCGCGCGCGCTGGCCGCCTACGGCTTCGTCGGCAAGCACCTCGACGCCAATGCCTTCACCGCGGCGGTACGCAAGGTGCTGGCGGGCGACACCTCCTTCCCCTCCGACGAAGCCCTCAACGGCCGCGCCCAGTCCTTCGGGCCGGCCCACGGCATTCCTGTCACTCCGGCCGAACTGGGGCTGACCCCGCGCCAGGGCTCGGTGCTCGCGCTGGTGCTCGAAGGCCTGCCCAACAAGGTCATCGCACGGCGCCTGGGACTGACCGAGAACACCGTCAAGGAACACGTCTCGGCCATCCTGCAACGGCTCGGCGTGCGCACGCGCATGCAGGTGATGTCGCGCATGGAGCGGTTCCGCCTGCGCCAGTAAGCGCACGAAGCCCGGCGGATCGGGCCGGGAAGCACGATCAGCACGATCAACTCGATCAGCGCGATCGGATATCTGCATGATCGGAATGTTCGGAACAAGGCGAAGCGCTGGGCGTGCAACTTTGCAAACGGCGCTGGCCGTGGCCGCGTAACGCGGCGCCGGGACCTTCCGATGGCGCCTGTCAGGCCGGGCGCAGCCAGCGCCGCAGCAACAGGCGCAGCGCCGCCGGATCGACCGGCTTGGGCAGCACGAAGTAGCCGGCTTCCTCGGCCGCCGCCAGCGCGTCGGATTTCAGGTCGCCGGACAACAGCGCGCTGCGCGCCTGCGGCTGCGTGTTCTGCCAGCGCTCGAGCAGGTCCAGGCCATTCTCGCTGCCAGGCAGGCGCAGGTCGCAGAAGATGATGTCCGGCTTGAGCCCCTGCCCGAACAGGTGGTCGGCGTCCGCGCCGTGGGCCGCGCAGGCTACCTCGATACCCCAGGCTTCCATCAGCGCGATCCAGGCCTTGCGGATCTGCGTATCGTCGTCCACCACCAGCACGGTGCCGCGCAGGCGGTCCGGCTTGGCGTCCTCGGCCTGCGCCGAGGCGCGCACGGCCCGGATCGTGGCGACGGTCTCGGCCTCCACCGGCGCCAGCGAGAACCAGAATACCGACCCCCGCCCCGGCACCGAGCGCACACCATAGGTGCCGCGCATCAGGCGCACGCACTCCTTGAAGATGGCCAGCCCCAGCCCCAGCCCCTGGGACGGATCGCGCTGCGGGTTATGCACCTGGTAGTAAGGCGAGAAGATATCGGGCAGGTGCTCCGGCGTGATGCCGGCGCCGGTGTCCCACACCTCCACGCGGATATGCTTGCGGCGCTCGCGCGCGGTCACCAGCACGCCGCCGCGGCGCGTGTAGCGCAGCGCGTTCTGCACCAGGTTGAACAGCGCGCGGCGCAGCAGCACCGGCTCGGCCATGGCATACAGTTCCTCAGGCACGCGCGGCGTCAGCGTCAGCCCGCTTTCGCGCGCATCCGCGGCGAACTGGCTCATCACCTCGTTGATGAGATGGCCGAGTTCGCACGGCTCCAGCGTGGGCAACACCTTGCGGCCTTCGAGCTTGGACAGGTCCAGCAGCGAGCGGAACAGCAGGTCGATGGTCTGGGTGCCGGCCGCCACCTGCTCGACCAGCGGATGCAGCGAAGACGACTTGTTGCGCGCGCGCAGCGCCTCGACCAGCATCACGAGCGCATGCACGGGCTGGCGCAGGTCATGGCTGGCGGCGGCGAGGAAGCGGGATTTCTCCTCGCTGGCGTGCAGCGCCCTTTCCTTTTCTTCCTGGAACTGCTTGGCCAGTCGCCGGCTGTCGCTTTCGAGCTGGATCGCCCGCACCAGCGTGCGCTGCAGGTTCAGCGCATGGCGCGTGAGCATGATGGCGTAGACCATCAGCAGCAGTTGCACGTAGGTGCCGTGACCGGGAAATGCATAGTCGGCCAGCAGGATATTGGGCACCAGGATCGGGACGCCGGCGTAGACCAGGTTCGACGGCACCGGCGACTGGGCGGTGACCCCGCCCGCCAGCACGCCGAGCGCCAGCAGGTACAGCACGCTGGAGAACACGGTCGAGCCGGTAAAGAGATGCAGCAGGGCGGAGCTGCCCCAGGTCAGGCCGGTCAGGAAGGCCATTGCCCGCATATTGGCCCACCACTTGCGCGTATGCGCCGAGCGGCTCATGGTGGCGCCGTCGCGCAGGTAGCCGAAATAGAACCAGCCCGTAGCGGTGGTCAACACCAGCATCACGCCGCACCAGCCCAGCAGCGCGGCATGGTCGGCAGCGGACCAGAAGGCGATCGCGGTCAGGACCGGCAGCACCAGCGAGGCGACGATGGCGGTGGGAGAGACGCGGTGGATGGTCGCCAGCAGCTTGGCCCGCGTGTCGGTATCGAGCGGAGGCCCTGGCGGCGGCAGGATTCGGTTGAGCAGCGCGATCAAGGGAAGGGCTGGGGCGTCGGAAGCGATCCGCCGTATCATGCCGCCTTTTGGGGCGCGGCGCCACGCCGATGGGTCGATCCGTGCACAAAAACGCCAGCTCCCGGCCCCGCTGCGGCGCGGCCGGGCGAAACTTGCCCCCCATTCGCCTTATAATGCTCGCTTTATCCGAACGCCTGACGCCGTCCTCGTGAAAGTCTTCCGTGGCCTGCCCAATGCCGAGAGCCGTGCGCCCTGCGCCCTCACCATCGGCAATTTCGACGGTGTCCACCGTGGCCACCAGTCGCTGCTCGCCCGCGCGCGCGCGGCGGCAGACGCGCGCGGCCTGCCGCTGTGCGTGATGACCTTCGAGCCGCACCCGCGCGAGTTCTTCACCCCGGACAAGGCGCCCACGCGCATCGCGCTGCTGCGCGACAAGCTCGAGAGCCTGCGCCGCAACGGGGTCGACCGCGTCGTCGTCGAGCATTTCAACGCCCATTTCGCCGCCCAGTCTCCGCAAGCGTTCGTGGAGAACGTGCTCTGGCATGGCCTGCACACGCGCTGGCTGCTGGTCGGCGACGATTTCCGCTTCGGTGCCAAGCGTGCCGGCGACTTTGCCTACCTGCAGCAGGCCGGCGGCCAGTTCGGCTTCGACGTGGAACAGATGGGTTCGGTCTCCGAAGGCGGCGTGCGCATCTCCAGCTCCGCGGTGCGCCAGGCGCTGGCCGACGGCGATCTCGAGCATGCGCGCCGCCTGCTCGGCCACGGCTACGCCATCAGCGGCCACGTGATCCATGGCCGCAAGCTGGGGCGCGACCTCGGTTTCCCCACCCTCAACCTGCGCATCTCCCACAAGCGGCCGGCGGTCAGCGGCATCTTCGTGGTGCAGGTGCACGGGCTGGGCGAGCATCCGGTACCGGGCGTGGCCAGCATCGGCGTGCGCCCGACCATCGAGGATGCCGGCCGGGTCCTGCTGGAAGTCCACCTGTTCGACTTCAGCGAGAGCATCTACGGCAAGCTGGTGCGGGTCGAATTCATGAAGAAGCTGCGCGACGAGGCCCGCTTCGACGGCCTCGAAGCGCTGACCGCGGCCATCGCCAAGGACAGCGCGGACGCCCGCGCCTTCTTCGGCCTGACCGCGCCGGGCTCGCCCGCGGGCACCACGCTGGCAGCGGGCGGGCGCGACTTCGCCACTTCCGCCACCGACCGAATTAGCTAGCGCCCCGTTCCCGCGCAGCGGGACCCGGGTCGCTACCCCTTCAAAACCGTGGCTTCCCCGCAGCCTGCCCACGCCGTACCGCGCGCCCGCACCCAGCCGAGCTAGTGCCCCGCGCGGCAACCGAATTGCCCCGAGAATCGACATGTCCAACGACAAACGCGCCAAGCCCGAAAAAAGCAAGTATCCGGTCAACCTGCTCGAGACCCCCTTCCCGATGCGCGGCGACCTGCCCAAGCGCGAGCCGCTGTGGGTCAAGCAGTGGCAGGAAAAGCAGATCTACAAGAAGATCCGGGCCGCCCGCAAAGGCGCCAAGAAGTTCATCCTGCACGACGGCCCGCCGTACGCCAATGGCGACATCCACATCGGCCACGCCGTCAACAAGATCCTCAAGGACATGATCGTCAAGGCGCGCGGCCTGTCCGGCCTCGACGCGGTCTACGTGCCGGGCTGGGACTGCCACGGCATGCCGATCGAGATCCAGATCGAAAAGCAGTTCGGCAAGGGCCTGCCGGTGCAGGAAGTCCAGTCGAAGGCGCGCGCCTACGCCACCGAACAGATCGCCCGCCAGAAGCTGGACTTCGAGCGCCTGGGCGTGCTGGGCGACTGGGAACACCCCTACCTGACCATGAACTACAGCAACGAAGCCGACGAGCTGCGCGCGCTGGGCAAGATCATGGAAAAAGGCTACGTGTTCCGCGGCCTCAAGCCGGTGAACTGGTGCTTCGACTGCGGCTCGGCGCTGGCCGAGGCCGAGGTCGAGTACAAGGACAAGACCGACCTCTCGATCGACGTGGGCTTCCCCTTCGCCGAGGCCGACAAGCTCGCGCATGCGTTCAAGCTGCCCGCGGCACAGCTGGCCGCCAAGCCCGGCTGGATCGTGATCTGGACCACCACGCCGTGGACCATCCCGTCCAACCAGGCGCTCAACGTGCACCCGGAAGTGGAGTACGCGCTGGTCGACACGCCGCGCGGCTACCTGATCCTGGCCACCGAGCGTGTCGAGGAACAGCTCAAGGTCTACGAGCTCGAAGGCAGCGTGCTGGCCACCACCACCGGCGCGGCGCTGTCGGAGATCCGCTTCCACCATCCGCTGGCCAAGATGGACGCGGGCTACGACCGCCTCTCGCCGGTCTACCTGGGCGACTACGTCACCACCGATACCGGCACCGGCATCGTGCACTCGGCGCCGGCCTACGGCGTGGAAGACTTCCAGTCGTGCAAGGCGCACGGCATGAAGGACGCCGACATCATCAGCCCGGTGATGGGCGACGGCGTCTACGCCAGCACCCTGGCGCTGTTCGGCGGCGAGAAGATCTGGGACGCCAACCCGAAGATCGTGGACACGCTCAAGGCCTCGGGCAACCTGTTCAACTCGCACAAGTACACCCACAGCTACATGCATTGCTGGCGCCACAAGACGCCGATCATCTACCGCGCCACCTCGCAGTGGTTCGCGGGCATGGACGTGGACCCGGTCGACGATGGCCCCACCCTGCGCGAGACCGCGCTGGCCGGCATCGAGGCTACCGAGTTCTTCCCCGCCTGGGGCAAGCAGCGCCTGCACAACATGATCGCCAACCGGCCCGACTGGACCCTGTCGCGCCAGCGCCAGTGGGGCGTGCCGATGGCCTTCTTCCTGCACAAGGAAACCGGCGCGCTGCACCCGCGCACGCCGGAACTGCTGGAAGAAGTGGCCAGGCGCGTGGAGCAGCACGGCATCGAAGCCTGGCAGACGCTGGACCCGAAGGAGTTGCTCGGCGACGAGGCCGCCCTCTATGAGAAGAACCGCGACACGCTCGATGTCTGGTTCGACTCCGGCACCACGCACTGGAGCGTGATCCGCAGCTCGCACCGGGAAGACCTGTACGATCCGTCGGCCGACCTGCCCGAAGGCCGCCTGGCGGACCTGTACCTGGAAGGCTCGGACCAGCACCGCGGCTGGTTCCACTCCTCGCTGCTGACCGCCTCGATGCTGTATGGCAAGCCGCCCTACAAGGCGCTGCTGACGCACGGCTTCACCGTGGACGGCGAAGGCCGCAAGATGTCGAAGTCGGTCGGCAACACGGTCTCGCCGCAGGATGTGTCGAACAAGATGGGCGCCGAGATCATCCGCCTGTGGGTGGCTTCGACCGACTACTCCGGCGAACTGTCGATCTCCGACGAGATCCTCAAGCGCGTGGTGGAGGGCTATCGCCGCATCCGCAACACGCTGCGCTTCCTGCTGGCCAACCTGGCCGACTACGACCACGCGCAGCATGCGCTGCCGGTGTCGGAATGGCTGGAGATCGACCGCTACGCGGTGGCGCTGGCCGACCGCCTGCAGCGCGAGATCCTGTCGCACTACGACGGCTACGAGTTCCACCCGGTGGTGGCCAAGCTGCAGACGTTCTGCTCGGAAGACCTCGGCGGCTTCTACCTCGACGTGCTCAAGGACCGCCTCTACACCACGGCCGCCGGCTCCAAGGAGCGCCGCGCCGCGCAGAACGCGATCTACCACATCACCCAGGCCATGCTGCACTGGATGGCGCCCTTCCTCTCGTTCACCGCCGAGGAAGCCTGGCAGATCTTCGGCCACGGCACCGAGCACCGCGACACCATCTTCACCAGCACCTACTACGAGGTGCCGGCGGTCGACCAGGCCGACGAGCTGCTGCAGAAGTGGCACGCCATCCGCGAAGTACGCGCGGAAGTCACCAAGCAACTGGAGTCGGTGCGCGTGGACGGCGAGATCGGCTCGTCGCTGCAGGCCGAGGTCACCATCCAGGCCGGCGGCCCCGTGCTGGCCGCGCTGCAAAGCCTGGCCGACGACCTGCGCTTCGTGCTGCTGACCTCCGCCGCCAAGGTGGCGCCCGCGCCGGAAGGCGGCGACCTGCTGGTCACGGTCACGCCGTCGGTGCACGCCAAGTGCGAGCGTTGCTGGCACTACCGCGCCGACGTCGGCCGCGACCCGGCCCACCCTACCCTCTGCGGCCGCTGCGACAGCAACCTGTTCGGCGCCGGTGAACACAGGAGCCACGCCTGATGGCCACCACCACCACGCGTAGCGCGCGCGGCACCAAGCGCGCCAGCAAGGGCAGCAGCACCACGCCGCTGCTGTGGCTGGCGTTCGCCCTGCTGGTGATCGTGCTCGACCAGTTCTTCAAGATCGTCATCGTCCGGACCTTCGCCTACGGCGAGTCGCGTCCCGTGACCGGCTTCTTCAACCTGGTGCTGGTCTACAACAAGGGCGCGGCGTTCAGCTTCCTGGCCGACGCCGGCGGCTGGCAGCGCTGGTTCTTCACCGGGCTCGGCGTGGTGGTGGGACTGTTCATCGTGTGGATGCTGTACCGCCACACCGGCCAGCGCCTGTTCTGCTTCGCGATCTCGCTGATCCTGGGCGGCGCCATCGGCAACGTGGTGGACCGGGTGGCCTACGGCCATGTGATCGACTTCCTCGACTTCCACATGCGCAACTACCACTGGCCCGCGTTCAACGTGGCGGACTGCGCCATCACGGTGGGCGCGGTGCTGCTGATCGTCGATGAACTGCGCCGCGTGCGCCGCCACTGAGGGCGGCCGCCGGCGGCAGGCACGCGCCCCGCTCAATAGCGGATCGCGTACCAGGCATGCTTGAGGTATTCGGCAAGCACGGCGCTGCCCTCGTAGATCACCAGCGAGTTCGTCAGGCTCGCGCCGGGATAGACGCCATGAGCGCCCCACTCGACCTCGCCCCAGGTCTGGCGGAACGATTGCAGGGCCCGGCTGGTGTGATACCAGCTGGTCACCAGCACCGCCTGGCGGGGCGCGAAGCGCTCCAGTTGCGCCCGCGTCATGCGGGCGTTTTCCATGGTGCTGCGCGAAAAGCACTCGTAGCCGATACGCCCGCGCGGCACACCGGCCATGACCAGCCGGCGCACGTTCAACAGGCAGTCTCCGGTGCCGGTGACGAACACGAAGGGCGCCACGCCGGCGTGGTACAGCTCCGCCGCGCCGATCACGCGCTCGCCCGACTCCCCGCCCAGCACCACGATCCAGTCCGCCCGCGCCGGTACGTCCTCGCGCGGCAGCCATTGCCTGGCGAAGGCCAGCAGCAGCACGGCGAGCGCCAGCGCGCAGGCCAGCAACAGCAGGATCAGGTTCTGCAGGCGCAGGGGCCGCTGCGGGCGGTGCTGGCGAAACAAGGGACGTGGCGACATGAGGACGGCGAGGAAGGTGGCTCGGCAGAGGCGGCAACGGGGGCGGGAGCGCCGGTGACGGCGCGCCCGCCAACGCGCACGCGGGCAAGCCGGTATTATTGACGTTTCTCCGGCGCGGCGGAATGCAATCGATGGGCAACCCGGCCGCGGCACCCGGATCACAACTTCGAGCAAAGAGCATATCCATGGATCTGCGAGGCAAGCATCTCGTCCTTGGCATGACCGGCGGCATCGCCTGCTATAAATCGGCCGAGCTGGTCCGCCTGCTGACCAAGGCCGGCGCCACCGTGCAGGTGGTCATGACCGAGGCCGCCACCCAGTTCATCACCCCGGTCACCATGCAGGCGCTGTCCGGCCGCACGGTGTTTACCTCGCAATGGGACGCGCGCGTGGGCAACAACATGGCCCATATCGACCTCTCGCGCGAAGCCGACGCCATCGTGATCGCGCCCGCCTCCACCGATTTCCTTGCACGGCTGGCCCACGGCCTGTGCGACGACCTGCTGTCCACGCTGTGCATCGCGCGCGACTGCCCGCTGCTGGTGGCACCCGCCATGAACCGGCAGATGTGGGCGGCACCGGCGACCCAGCGCAATGCCGCGCAGCTGCGCGCCGACGGCGTGACGGTGCTGGGCCCGGGCAGTGGCGACCAGGCCTGCGGCGAAGTCGGCGACGGCCGCATGCTGGAGCCGGCGGAGCTGGTGGAGGACATCGTCGCATTCTTCCAGCCCAAGCCGCTTTCCGGGCGCCGCGTGGTGATCACCGCCGGACCCACCTTCGAGGCCATCGACCCGGTGCGCGGCATCACCAACCGCTCGTCCGGCAAGATGGGCTTCGCCATTGCGCGCGCGGCCCGCGAGGCCGGCGCCGACGTGATCCTGGTGGCCGGCCCGACCGCCCAGCCGACGCCGCGCGGCGTGGCGCGCACCAACGTGGAAAGCGCCCAGCAGATGCACGACGCGGTGCTGGCGAGCCTGCCCGCCGCCGACGTGTTCATCGCCGTGGCGGCCGTGGCCGACTGGCGCCCGGCCGAGGTGGCCACGCAGAAGCTCAAGAAAGCCAACGACACCGACACGCCGACGCTGCAATTCGTGCAGAACCCGGACATCCTCGCCGCCGTGGCCGCGCGGCCGGACGCGCCCTACTGCGTGGGATTCGCCGCCGAGAGCGAGAAGCTCGAGCAGTACGGCGAACAAAAGCGCCAGCGCAAGAACGTGCCCTTGCTGGTAGGCAATATCGGCCACCACACCTTTGGCCTGGACGACAACGAGATCGTGCTGTTCGATGCCAAGGGCATGACGCGCCTGCCGCGCGCCGACAAGCTGACGCTGGCGCGCGACCTTGTCGCGGCCATCGGCCAGCGCCTGCCCGCCCGCGGCTGAACCCCCTCGCACGAGCCCCGACCATGTCAGAAAGCAAACCCAAGCTGCGCCTCTCGGTGCTGGACCAGAGCCCGGTCATCGCGGGCCATAGCGCGCGCGATGCACTGGCCGCCACGGTGGATCTGGCCCAGGCCGCCGATGCGCTCGGCTACACGCGCTACTGGTGCGCCGAGCACCACGGCCTGCGCGGCGTGTGCAACCCCGCGCCGGAAGTCATGCTGGCGCGCCTGGGCAGCGTCACGCAACGGATCCGGCTGGGCTCGGGCGGCGTGATGCTGCCCTACTACAGTCCCTTCAAGGTGGCAGAGCAATTCCGCATGCTGGAGGGCCTGTTCCCCGGCCGCATCGACCTCGGCGTGGGCCGCGCGCCGGGCGGCGACATGCGCACCGCGCAGGCGGTGGCGATGGGCGACTACAACCGCGGCGACCGCTTTGCCGAGCAGGTGCAGGATCTGTCCTGGCTGGTGCGCGGCGAAGTGCCGCCGGGACATGTCGCCGAGGGCGTGGTGCTGCAGCCGGAGATCGATACCCGGCCCGAGCTCTGGGTGCTGGGTTCGAGCGACTACGGCGGCGCGCTGGCGGCCCGGCTGGGGCTGCGTTTCGCCTTCGCCCATTTCATCAATCCGCATATGGGCCACGCGGTGGCGCGCCATTACCGCGAGGATTTCGCGCCCGCCTATGAAGAGCGGCCGTACAGCGCGGCGGCGATCTTCGTGATCTGCGCCGACACCGAAGCCGAGGCCGCGGAGCTGGAGCGCGCCGTGGACCTGCGCCGGCTGCAGATGGCCTATGGCGTCAACGCGCCGATCCCTTCGCTGGCGCAGGCCGCACAGCACGAACTGACGGAACGCGACCGCCTGATCGTCGAGCGCGAGCGCCCGCGCACCATTTGCGGCACGCCGGAGCAGGTGGCGCAGCGCATGCTGGACCTGCGCGAGCGCTTCGAGGCCGATGAACTGGTGGTGCTGAGCGTGGCCGCGAGCTATGCGGCGCGGCTGCGCACCTACGAGCTGCTGGCGCAGGCCTTCGCGCTCCCGGCGGCCTGAGTCCGGTGGCCGTCCGGGTCCGCTCGGCTATCATCTCGGGTTGCCAACGTTTTTAGTTTTCCGGAACCGACCAGCCATGACCATCGAAGCGAACCCCACCGTCGAAATCAAGGTGCTCGACGCACGCCTGCACGAGTGGGGCCTGCCCGCCTACCAGAGCGACATGGCGGCGGCGATCGACCTGCACGCCTGCCTGGACGCGCCGCTGGCCATCGAGCCCGGCACGCCGGCGCAACTGGTGCCGGCCGGCTTTGCCGTGCACATGGCCAACCCCTATATGGCGGCCACCATCGCGCCGCGCTCGGGGCTGGGCCACAAGAAGGGACTCGTGCTGGGCAATTCCATCGGTGTGATCGATGCAGACTACCAGGGCCCGATCATGGTCAGCGTATGGAACCGCAACGCGCCCGGCACCGAGCCGATCGTGATCCAGCCGGGCGAGCGCATCGCGCAGATGATGTTCGTGCCGGTGCTGCGGCCGGTGTTCAAGACGGTGGAAGATTTCTCCGCCGACACCGCGCGCGGCGCGGGCGGATTCGGCTCGACCGGCGTGCATCACGCCGGCAAGGGCGCCTGAGCGCCCCGGCAGGGATCCGGCGCGCTCAGCGCGCCTGTTCGAACAGCAGCGCCACGCCGCCGGCCACCGAGGCCGGTATCAGGCTTTCTTCGGGGCCCAGGTCCAGTGCGCCCACGCCGGCGGCGCGCCAGCCCGCGCGAGCCGCGGCCAGGTCGCCGGTGCTCAGCCGGATGGCCGCATAGCCCGGCACCGCGCGCCGGACGTGCTCCGTGCCGGTGGCGGCCGGCAGCGCCTGCGGCGTGGTCACCACCAGCGTGGCGCCATCCAGCGCCAGGCTGCAGATGTGATCGCTGAGCTGCGTCATCTCGCCGCCGGTGAGTTCGGCATAGGCGCGGCCAGCCGCTTCCACCAGCGCCGGCGCGACCACCAGGAACATCGCGGCGATACCGGTGGCGCCGTTGGCGTGCGTGGTCCATTCGGGGCGCCACAGCAACTCCGGGGTGCGGTGCTCGCACAAGAAAAAGCGGGCGCCGGGAGCGTCGTCGATGGCGGTGACGCGGAACGTGGCAGGATGCTCGCTGCCGTCGTCCAGGCGCACCGGGCGCGAGAATTCGATCGGATCCGAGGTGTGCCAGCCGCCGCGACGCAGTTGCGCCGAGGCCTCGAAGCTGTCGGCGCTCTTGCAGGACAACGCCGCGCATCCGCCGCCGGCTTGCTGGGCATCCCAGTAATACTGCCGCGTGGGGCTGGGGGCCGTGACATGCAGCAATTCGAGATAGTCGCTCCCCAGCATCACGCAATGGTTTTGCGAGCCGAGCGTATGGTAGCCGCGCGGCGTCAAGGTAAAGCCGAGCCCGCGCCACGCCTGCGCCGCGGCATCGAGGTCTGGGCACACCATCACGGCATGGTCTAGCGGTTCCGTCGTCATCGCTGCCTCGGCAATTCTCTGCAAATCTCTGTCATCAATCGAACTGGATATTGGCCTTGCGCGCCACGGCCTGCCATTTGTCGTGCTCGTGCCGCACCAGGCTGGCGAGTTCGGCGGGGCTGCCACCGACGATCTCGAACCCCTGCGTGGCCAGCGCGTCCATCACGCGCTGCTGGCGCAGCGCGCGCACCAGCGCATCGTGCAGCCGCATCACCGTCGCCTCGGGCAAGCCGGCCGGGCCGAACACGCCGATCCAGGAATAGGCCTCGAAGCCACGGTAGCCCTGCTCGCTCACGGTGGGCAGTTGCGGGAACTGGCGCAGGCGCGTGGTGCCGGTCACGCCCAGCAGCTTGACCGTCTTGGCCGCCACGTGCGCCTGCACGGCGGCATAGCTCGAGAAAAAGACGTCGACTTCGTTGGACAGCACGGCCTGTACCGCCGGGCCACCCCCTTTGTATGGAACATGGAGGAAACGCACCCCGGCTTCCGTCGCCAGGGCTTCCGCAGCCAGCTGGTTCAGGCTGCCGATGCCCGACGACGCATAGTGGATGCTCTCCGGCTTCTCGCGCGCCATCTGCACCAACTCCTTCACATTGGAGGCGGGCAGCGAGGGATTGGCCGCAATCACAAGAGGGAAGCGCACCAGCTGCGAGATCGGCGTGAAATCGCGGAAGGTGTCGTAAGGCAGGTGCTTGTAGGCAAACGGGTTGATCGCGTGGGTATCGAACGCCATCAGCAAGGTGGTGCCGTCCGGCTTGGCGCGCGCCACCGTGCTGGATGCGATCAGGCCACCCGCGCCTGGCTTGTTGTCGATCACCACGGTCTGGCCCAGCAGGCTCTTGAGGCCAGGCTGGAGCTGGCGGGCGACGATGTCGACGCTGCCGCCCGGGGGGAAAGGCAGCACCATCGAGATCGGGTGGCCGGCACCGCCGATTGCGGCTTCGCCACCGGCGGCGGCCAGGCCGGGCACGGGAATCAGGGGCATCGCGCCCAGCGGCAGCGATTTGAGGAGCAGGCGGCGCAGCCGCGAGCAATCGGGTCGGGACATCGGGTACTCAGGCGAATGGCGGGCTCGCGCGGCTGCAGCGGCAGTCGCACCCGGCCATAACAAAAAGGGCGGCATTGCTGCCGCCCTGTATTTTGCCCGAGGATAGCACGGATTGCAGACGACGGCCCGGCCGCCGTCCACACGCCTCAGACTTCTGCCTTCTCGTTTTCCGGCGCCTCCGGCGGTTCCGGCGGTTCGGCCGCAGCCTCCGCGAAGTCCAGCTTGATCTGGTCCTGCTCGTCGAGATCGACCACGACCTTGCCGCCCGAAACCAGCTTGCCGAACAGCAGTTCGTCGGCCAGCGCCTTGCGGATCAGGTCCTGGATCAGGCGCTGCATCGGCCGCGCACCCATCAGCGGATCGAAGCCCTTCTTCGCCAGGAACTTGCGCAGTTTCTCGCTGAAGCTGGCTTCCACCTTCTTCTCGTGGAGCTGTTCCTCGAGCTGCATCAGGAACTTGTCGACCACGCGCAGGATGATTTCCTCGTCCAGCGAGCGGAAGCTGATCATGGCGTCCAGGCGGTTGCGGAACTCCGGCGTGAACATGCGCTTGATGTCGGCCATCTCGTCGCCTTGCTCGCGCGACGAGGTGAAGCCGATGGTGGCGCGGTTCATGGTCTCGGCTCCCGCATTGGTGGTCATGATGATGATCACGTTGCGGAAGTCGGCTCGGCGACCGTTGTTGTCGGTCAGCGCGCCATGGTCCATCACCTGCAGCAGGATATTGAAGATATCCGGATGCGCCTTCTCGATTTCGTCCAGCAGCAGCACGCAGTGCGGCTTCTTGGTGACGGCCTCGGTCAGCAGGCCGCCCTGGTCGAAGCCGACGTAGCCCGGGGGCGCGCCGATCAGCCGGCTCACCGCATGGCGCTCCATGTATTCGGACATGTCGAAGCGCAGCAGCTCGATGCCCATGATGAAGGCGAGCTGCTTGGCGACTTCGGTCTTGCCGACGCCGGTCGGGCCCGAGAACAGGAAGGAGCCGATCGGCTTGTCGGTCTTGCCCAGGCCAGCGCGCGACATCTTGATGGCCGAAGCCAGTGCCTCGATGGCGGGATCCTGGCCGAACACCACCGACTTCAGGTCGCGGTCCAGGGTCTGCAGCTTGCTGCGGTCGTCCTGGTTGACGCTCTGCGGCGGGATGCGGGCGATGCGCGAAACGATGTCCTCGATCTCGCTCTTGCCGATGGTCTTCTTCTGCTTGGACTTCGGCAGGATGCGCTGCGCGGCGCCTGCCTCGTCGATCACATCGATGGCCTTGTCCGGCAGGTGGCGGTCGGTGATGAAGCGGGCCGACAGCTCGGCTGCGGCAGTCAGCGCCGCCGCCGCGTACTTGACGCCGTGGTGCTCCTCGAAGCGCGACTTCAGGCCGCGCAGGATCTGCACGGTCTGGTCGACCGACGGCTCCACCACGTCGATCTTCTGGAAGCGGCGCGACAGTGCCGCGTCTTTCTCGAAGATGCCGCGGTATTCCGTGAAGGTGGTCGCGCCGATGCACTTGAGCTGGCCCGACGACAGCGCCGGCTTGAGCAGGTTGCTGGCGTCCAGCGTGCCGCCCGAAGCGGCGCCCGCGCCGATCAGCGTGTGGATCTCGTCGATGAACAGGATCGCGTTCGGATTGTCCTTGAGCGACTTGAGCACGCCCTTGAGGCGCTGCTCGAAATCGCCGCGGTACTTGGTGCCGGCCAGCAGCGCGCCCATGTCGAGCGAGTACACGACCGCCTTTTCCAGGATGTCGGGCACTTCGTTCTTGGTGATGCGCCACGCCAGGCCTTCCGCGATGGCGGTCTTGCCTACGCCGGCCTCGCCCACCAGCAGCGGGTTGTTCTTGCGCCGGCGGCACAGCACCTGAACCACGCGCTCGACTTCGCTCTCGCGGCCGATCAGCGGATCGATCTTGCCGGCCTTGGCCAGCACGTTCAGGTTCTGGGTGAACTGCTCCAGCGGGCTTTCCTTGCCATCGCCGCCCTCGCCCTCGGCCGTGCCGTCGCCATGCTTGGCCGGCTCGGCCTGGTCCTTGCGGATACCATGGCTGATGAAATTGACCACATCCAGCCGCGTCACGCCCTGCTGCTGGAGGTAGTACACCGCGTGCGAGTCCTTCTCGCCGAAGATCGCGACCAGCACATTGGCGCCGGTCACTTCCTTCTTGCCGTTCGAAGTGGACTGAACGTGCATGATGGCGCGCTGGATCACGCGCTGGAAACCCAGCGTGGGCTGGGTATCCACCTCGTCGGTGCCGGGCACCACCGGGGTGTTGTCCGCGATGAAATTCTTCAGACTGGTGCGCAGATCCTCGATATTGGCTGCGCAGGCGCGCAAGACTTCCGCTGCCGTGGGGTTGTCAAGCAACGCCAATAGCAGGTGCTCCACGGTAATGAACTCGTGGCGTGCCTGCCGCGCTTCAACAAACGCCATGTGCAGGCTGACTTCCAATTCTTGCGCAATCATGCTTCCTCCATCACGCACTGCAACGGATGACCCGCCTGCCGCGCGTGCGTTGACACCAGCTCGACCTTCGTCGCCGCGATATCCCTGGTATAGATACCGCAAACCCCCTTGCCTTCCCGGTGGACGGTCAGCATGATCTGCGTCGCCGTCTCCCGGTCCCTGCTGAAATACTGCTGCAGGATCATCACGACGAACTCCATCGGGGTGAAGTCGTCATTCAGCAGCAGGACCTTGTACATCGCGGGCGGCTTGAGCGCCTGCTCTTTCCGCTCCAGTACGGTGCCTGCTTCGCGTTGTGGGACATTTGCCAGCCGTGTAGCCATGGCTTTATTCTAACCCTTACGCACAACTCTGCAATTTGGGGAAAAGACGCCGGATTCAAGAGGCCGATGCAGCGACCGTCGAAATTCCGGAGATGCCGAATGCATCCGGGTACACCTCGCGGGAGCCGCGGCGCTGCCGGGCTCCAGTCCCCTCCAAAATACCACCGACCGCCGTTCCTTTCCCGCCACACCCTACGGGGAGTGGGGAATCTGCCAACTTGACAGGGGTCAGGTTTGACAGAAGAATCGTTCGCACATTCACGTCTGGTTACGCGAGCCAAAGCAACAAGCCGGACCTGGGTGATCCGTGAGCAGGGAGGCCCACGAATCCGGCGGCGGCGAGTCAGATACAGAAACTGGCCGCCACGCGGTACCCGCAAGTCGTGCCATCGTGCCCGGCCCGGTCTGACCGGTCCGAGCGCGAGGCCGCATGCCGGGTGCCCGGCTGGCCGCGGCGCTTTCCCCCGCTCGTATCCTGCTTTTTCTGTTGGGGGAGTTTATGGCAAGCGGTATCGTCAAATGGTTCAATGACGCCAAGGGCTTTGGGTTCATCAAGCCGGACGACGGCGAAGAGGAACTGTTTGCGCACTTTTCGGCCATCCAGATGAGTGGCTTCAAGACCCTGAAAGAGGGTCAGCGCGTGTCCTTCGAAGTCATCCAGGGGCCCAAGGGCAAACAAGCCACCAATATCCAGGACGGCGCCTGAGGCCTCTGTGCGCGGCCGCACCCGCCGACAGAGCGCGAGGCGGCCACGAAAGGATGCGGGGGAAGCTCTCCCCGGAACGGGATCGGTCCGCGCCCCCCGGACATCGCCTGGCCTAGACAGCCAGCGCGCCATGGACGGAAAAGCAGGCTGAACAGCAGTACGCAACGCATCCGTCAAAAAGCCCGGTCAGGTCAATGCCGGGCTTTTTGTTTGCCATGCGCCGCGCTACACCCAGCCCTCGATGTGCAGCCCGCTGGCCTGCTCGGCCGCCTCCCGCGTGACCGCGCGCACGGTCTGGCCAAAGGTCCAGACATGGCCTTCGGGATCCCGCGCGCCATAGACCCGGTCGCCGTAGAACTGGTCTGCCGGTTCCCTGACGATTTCCGCGCCGGCGGCCCGCGCCCGCTCGCAGTGGGCATCGATCCCCTCCAGCAAGTGAACATGGACCGACTGCGTGTTCATGCCGCCTGCCGCGGCGGGACTGGCGGTGTAATCCGTCCAGGCGCTGCCGATCATGATATAGCCGCCGCCGAAGCGCATCTCGGAATGGACCAGCTTGCCTTCGCGGTCGGTGATGACCATGGCGCGCTCGAAGCCGAACGCCTTTTCCAGCCAGTCCAGGGCCGCGAGCGGGTCGCGGTAATAGAGCGCGGAGCCGAAGGCCGCGCGCCGGAACGGATCTTCCATCATGCCTCCCCGGGCAGTTTCCCTCGACACTGAACAAGCTAGGTAACGCCCTGCCCGATTGCAAGGCGGCCCGGCGCGGCCTCATGAAAAAACCCCGGGCCTGCTTGCGCGGGACCGGGGTTGGTCGGTGTGCGGCGGCGCCTGGGCGGCGCGGAGGCCGGCAGCCGCTTACATATTGTCGATCAAGACCTGGCCAAAGCCCGAGCACGACACCTGGGTCGCGCCTTCCAGCAGGCGGGCGAAGTCATAAGTGACCTTTTTCGACAGGATCGATTTCTCCATCGACGCGATGATCAGGTCGGCAGCTTCGGTCCAGCCCATGTGGCGCAGCATCATTTCGGCGGAAAGGATTTCGGAACCCGGGTTCACGTAGTCCTTGCCGGCATACTTCGGCGCGGTGCCGTGGGTCGCTTCGAACATGGCCACGGAGTCCGACAGATTGGCGCCGGGGGCAATGCCGATGCCGCCGACCTGCGCGGCCAGCGCGTCGGAGATGTAGTCGCCGTTCAGGTTCAGCGTGGCGATCACCGAGTACTCGGCCGGGCGCAGCAGGATCTGCTGCAGGAAGGCGTCGGCAATGGCGTCCTTGATCACGATCTCGCGGCCGGTCTTCGGGTTCTTGAACTTGCACCACGGGCCGCCGTCGATCAGTTCCGCACCGAACTCCTTCTGCGCCAGTTCGTAGGCCCAGTCACGGAAGCCACCTTCGGTGAACTTCATGATGTTGCCCTTGTGCACGATGGTCACCGACGGCTTGTCGTTGTCGATCGCGTACTGGATCGCCTTGCGCACCAGGCGCTGGGTGCCCTGGCGGGAAACCGGCTTGACGCCGATCCCGGAGGTGTCCGGGAAACGGATCTTCTTGACGCCCATTTCATTCTGCAGGAAGGCGATCAGCTTCTTGGCCTGGTCGCTTTCGGCTTCCCATTCGATGCCGGCGTAGATGTCTTCCGAGTTCTCGCGGAAGATGACCATGTCGATCTTCTGCGGCTCGCGCACCGGCGAAGGCACGCCCTTGAAATAGGCGACCGGGCGCAGACAGACGTACAGGTCCAGTTGCTGGCGCAGCGCTACGTTCAGCGAACGGATGCCGCCGCCGACCGGCGTTGTCAGCGGGCCCTTGATCGACACCACGTATTCCTTCAGGGCCGCGAGGGTTTCTTCCGGCAGCCAGACATCGGGACCGTACACCTTGGTGGACTTCTCGCCGGCGTAGATCTCCATCCAGGAAATCTTGCGCTTGCCTGCGTAGGCCTTGGCCACGGCAGCGTCAACCACCTTGATCATCACCGGGGTGATGTCCAGGCCCGTCCCGTCACCCTCGATAAAGGGAATGATCGGATTGTCCGGAACATTCAGCGAAAAATCCTGGTTGACCGTGATCTTTTCGCCGGCCGGAACCTTGATGTGTTGATACATGACGTCTCCAGTGCGGAACGGGGGATTGAAACTGCCGCCAGGCCCGTGACCGGACGGCGAGATGTGGGTGACGCGCGGGGGCATTTTAACGGGGAACGGCATGGCCACGATGCTGCGTCGCATCACGACGGAGCGTCCGCGCGCACCCCGGTGCGCGCAAATCCTCTATCCCTATGTGCAAAATTTGGTCTTATATAAGACATAAGACCGTTTTGTATTATGCAGCAAAATTTCATGATCCGCCATCTCCGCGGCACCCCCGAATCCTGCCACCGCCCCGCAACCGGGCGCCCGGCTGCGGCATACTGGCGCCGGCGGGCGCCCGGCCTGCACCGTTTCCTCGTATCCGCATGACCCTGATTGCCCTGAACAAGCCCTTCGGCACCATGAGCCAGTTTTCCGCCCACCCCACGCGGCCGACGCTGGCCGACTGCGTGGCGCTGCCCGGCGTGTATCCGGCGGGCCGGCTCGACGCCGACAGCGAGGGCCTGCTGCTACTGACCGATGATGGCGCCCTGCAGGCGCGTATCGCGGATCCACACCATAAGTTGCCGAAGACCTACCTGGCCCAGGTGGAGAACATTCCGCAAGACCAAGCGCTCGCGCGCCTGCGCGAGGGCGTCGATCTTGGCGATTTCCGCACGCTGCCGGCACGGGCGCGCTGCATCGAGGAGCCCGTCTTCCTGTGGCCGCGCAATCCGCCGGTGCGGTTTCGCGCCGCCATCCCGACGCAGTGGCTGGAGCTGGAGATCCGCGAAGGGAAAAACCGGCAGGTGCGGCGCATGACGGCGGCGGTGGGCTTTCCCACCCTGCGGCTGGTGCGGCTGAAGATCGGCGCGCTCGACCTGCGCACGCTCGGGCTGGCGCCGGGACAATGGCGCGAAATCGCGCCCGCGGACCTTGGCCTCGACACCCCGGGCTCGCCACGCGCAGGCGCACCAGGCGGGTCCGCCGCCCCTCAGGGACGGCGCCCCGCGCGCCCCCGCCCAGGAAGTTACAAAAATTAACAGAGAGAAGGTCAACGACTCACCACTCGGTTTCGTTTTTGACACTGACGCGTCGCATACGAGTCACTCTTTCGAATCGAATTCAACCTTCCAAGGTAGATAGCATGAACAAACTGATCGCTGCTCTGGTTGCCGGCCTGTTCGCCACCGGCGCTTTCGCCCAAGCCGCCGCTCCCGCACCGGCAGCACCGGCTGCCGCAGCACCGGCAGCTGAAGCTCCGGCCGCAAAGCCCGCGACCAAGAGCACCAAGAAGACCCACAAGAAGCACGCTCACAACAAGACCAAGGCTGCTCCGGCTGCCAAGACCGAAGCTGCTCCCCAGTAAGCGCATTGCTGGCACGCCGGGTCCTTTGGGTCCGGCATGAGAGAGGCAGGCTGCCCGTCGGGTGCCTGCCTTTTTTGTTGTCCGCCCCGGCGTGCCGCGCGCGTGGCACGCCCGTGCAACGCGGCGAAATATGCGAGCCAGCCGCCCGCCTCGCAGCTGCGTTATGCTGGCGGCTGTCCTGAACCCGTCATACGCCGCCTCCCTTTCATGCGCCCTGTCCTCCCGTTACTTCTCGCCGGCGGCTGCGCCGTTGCCGCCCTGACTTCCGCGTTTGCCCAGGCGCAGGCCAGCCTGCCGGTCAGGCAGCTCACCGCAGGCATGTACGCGATCAAGGCGGAGATTGCCGCCACGCCGGAATCCCGCGAACTCGGGCTGATGTACCGCAAGACCATGCCCGCCAACGAGGGCATGCTCTTTGTCTTCGAGGAGAAGGCAGGGCATTGCTTCTGGATGAAGAACACCGACCTGCCGCTGTCGATCGCCTTCCTCGCCGATGATGGCGCCATCGTCAATATCGAGGACATGGCGCCGCAGACGGAAGACAACCATTGCCCGCGCGCAGCCGTGCGCTATGCGCTGGAAATGAACAAGGGATGGTTTGCGCAGAAGGGCCTGAAGGCCGGCGCGAAGATCGGCGGCCTGCCGCAGCCGCGCTGAAGGCGCAGGGCGCGGCGGTCCGGCCGCCGCGCCCTGCGACGAGATCAGTCGCGGAAGTTGTTGAAGTCCAGCGGCGCCTCGGGAACGTCCTTGCGCAGCAGGGCGATCACGCTCTGCAGGTCGTCGCGCTTGGTGCCGGACACGCGCACCGCATCGCCCTGGATGCTGGCCTGCACCTTGATCTTGCTGTCCTTGATCATCCGCACGATCTTCTTGGCCAGGTCGCCGGTGACGCCCTTCTTGATGGTGATGACCTGCTTGACCTTGTCGCCACTGATCTTGTCGGTCTTGCCGTAGTCGAGGAAGCGCACGTCCACATTGCGCTTGGCCATCTTGCTGATGAGCACGTCCTTGACCTGGCCGAGCTTGAAATCGTCATCGGCGAAGGCGGTCAGCTCGTTTTCCTTGTGCTCGACCCGGGCGTCCGATCCCTTGAAGTCGAAACGGGTGGTGATCTCCTTGTTGGCCTGTTCGACCGAGTTCTTCACCTCGACCATATTCGCTTCGCACACTACGTCAAACGACGGCATTGCATTCTCCTTTGTCTTGCGTGTTGCTGATGTTGCTGATGTTGCGGTGTAGCGCCGTTCGCCCGCAGCGGCAGGCCGATGGCGGCGCTTACGTATAATCCAGCCTACCCTGCAGTCCGGCGCCGCCGCGCGGCCGCCGCTTCACCTTTCCCTTGCATGGCAGATTTCCACGAATTTTATCCCCTGCGCCGCCACAATACATTCGGATTCGACGTGCGCGCGCGCTTCGCCGTCCATGTGCGCAGCGAAGCCGACCTGCTGCATGCGCTGGCGGATCCCCGCGCGCATGGCTTGCCGCTGGTGGTGCTGGGCGGCGGCAGCAATGTGGTGCTGACGCAGGACCTGGATGCCCTGGTCCTGCTGATGGAAATCCCCGGCTACACCGTGAGCGCGGCCGACGATACCTTCCTGGTGACCGCCGGCGCCGGCGAGAACTGGCACGCGCTGGTCTGCCGCACGGTCGCCGACGGCATGCCCGGCCTGGAAAACCTGGCGCTGATTCCCGGCACGGCGGGCGCCGCGCCGATCCAGAACATCGGCGCCTACGGCGTGGAACTGCGCGAGCGCTTCGAGCGCCTGCGCGCATGGGACCGCCGCGCCGGCGAATTCGTCGACCTGACGCTGGACCAGTGCCGTTTCGCCTATCGCGACAGCCTGTTCAAGGGCGAGGGCCGCGACCGCTACATCATCACCGCCGTCACGCTGCGCCTGCCGCGACCGTGGCAGCCGGTGCTCGGCTACGCGGAGCTCGCGCGGGAAGTCGCGCAGGATCCGGCCGCGCCGGCCACGGCCAGCCGCATCCGCGATGCCGTCATCGCCATCCGCTCGCGCAAGCTGCCCGACCCGGCCGAAATCGGCAACGCGGGCAGCTTCTTCAAGAATCCGGTGGTCGGCGCCGGGCAACGCGATGCGCTGCTGGCGCAGCACCCCGGCCTGGTCAGCCATGCCCAGCCGGACGGCAGCTACAAGCTGGCAGCCGGCTGGCTGATCGACCAGTGCGGGTTCAAGGGCCTGAGCGACGGCGCGGTCGGCGTCTACGGCAAACAGGCCCTGGTGCTGGTGCACCACGGCGGCGGCAGCGGGCAGGAACTGCTGGCGCTGGCAAGCCGCATCGCCGATACCGTGGCGGCGCGCTTTGGCGTGCGCATCGAGCCCGAGCCGGTCGTCCTGTAAGAGCGGCGCAGCCGGGCCCGGCTGCGCTGCCGTTCTTCAGGCGAAGTGGCAGACGTAGTCCAGGGTTTCCTGCACGTCGATGTCGAAGCTGCTGTTGCCCGGCACATTGAACTGCTGGCCTGCGCCGTACGTGTTCCATTGCTCCTCGCCCGCCAGGCGCACGCGGCAGCTGCCCGCGTTGATTTCCATGATTTCCGGCGCGCCCGTGCCGAAGGTCAGCGTGGCGGGGAAGATCACGCCCAGCGTCTTGCGGGTGCCATCCGGGAACAGCACGGTGTGGCTGACGCACTTGCCGTCGAAGTAGAGGTTGGCTTTCTTGACGACGGAAACGTTGTCGAACTGGCTCATGCTTTTTCTCCTTTGATGCGGGTTCTGGGTGTCTGGATGGGCGGCACGGCGACGCGGGCGCGGCGCAAAAAAGGGGCCGTGACGGCCCCTCTTCCTTGCTGCCACGCCCGGACCGTGCCGGGGCGGGATCAACTCGCCTTATTCGCCACGCTGGCGACGGGCGTTTTCAGCGATGCGCATGCGCAGCGCATTGAGCTTGATGAAGCCGCCGGCGTCGGCCTGGTTGTAGGCGCCGCCGTCGTCGTCGAAGGTCGCGATGGTCTTGTCGAACAGCGTGTCCTTCGAATCGCGCGCGACCACGATCACGTTGCCCTTGTACAGCTTCACGCGAACCCAGCCGTTGACCTTGGCCTGGGTATGGTCGATCAGGACCTGCAGCGCGCGGCGCTCCGGGCTCCACCAGTAGCCGTTGTAGATCAGGCTGGCGTAGCGCGGCATCAGGTCGTCCTTCAGGTGCGCGACTTCGCGGTCGAGCGTGATCGACTCGATGGCGCGGTGGGCCTTCAGGATGATGGTGCCGCCGGGGGTTTCGTAGCAGCCGCGGCTCTTCATGCCGACGTAGCGGTTTTCCACCAGGTCCAGGCGGCCGATGCCGTGCTTGCCGCCCAGGCGGTTCAGCTCGGTCAGCACTTCGGCCGGGGTCATGCGCTTGCCGTTCAGGCCGACGATGTCGCCGCCCTCAAACTCGACGTCCAGGTATTCGGCCGCGTCCGGTGCGTTCTCCGGCGACACGGTCCAGCGCCACATGTCTTCCTCGGCCTCGGCCTTGGGATCTTCCAGGTGGCGGCCTTCGAAGGAGATATGCAGCAGGTTGGCGTCCATCGAGTACGGCGCGCCGCCCTTCTTGTGCTTCATGTCGATGTCGATGCCGGCCTTTTCAGCGTAGGCCAGCAGCTTTTCGCGCGACAGCAGGTCCCATTCGCGCCACGGGGCGATGACCTTCACGCCCGGCTCGAGGCCGTAATAGCCCAGTTCGAAGCGGACCTGGTCGTTGCCCTTGCCGGTGGCGCCGTGCGACACGGCATCCGCGCCGGTGCTGCGCAGGATCTCGATCTGGCGCTTGGCGATCAGCGGACGCGCGATCGAGGTGCCCAGCAGGTATTCGCCTTCGTAGACCGCGTTGGCGCGGAACATCGGGAAGACGAAGTCGCGCACGAACTCTTCACGCAGGTCGTCGATGAAAATGTTTTCCGGCTTGATGCCGAACTTGAGCGCCTTCTGGCGGGCAGGTTCGAGTTCCTCGCCCTGGCCGATGTCGGCGGTGAAGGTCACGACCTCGCATTGATAGGTGTCTTGCAGCCACTTCAGGATCACCGAAGTGTCCAGCCCGCCGGAGTAGGCAAGCACGACTTTCTTGATATCGCTCATGTTCGACTCGATGCGCAAAGTAAGCGCGGCCGGCATGGTTGCCGGACACGCGAGAGATTGATGCGGAAAACCGCTATTTTGACACGTCCGCCCGGGCTTGGGCGGCACTTGCGGCCCTCAGGCGGCGCGGGGTCGCCGCCCCGGCGTGACCGATGTGCGCCATGCGCTGCGCACGGCGCCTCCGGCCGGCCCTGCTCAGTAACGGCCGCAGAGCAGGTATTCCATCAGGGCCTTCTGCACGTGCAGGCGGTTCTCGGCCTCTTCCCACACCACGCTCTTGGGCCCGTCGATCACCGCCGCTTCGACTTCCTCGCCGCGGTGGGCGGGCAGGCAGTGCATGAACAGCGCGTCGGGGCCGGCGCGGTCCATCATGGCCGTGGTCACCATCCAGTCCTGGAAGGCGCGCTTGCGCACGTCGTTCTCGGCCTCGAAGCCCATGCTGGTCCACACGTCGGTGGTGACCAGGTCCGCGCCCTGGCAGGCGGCCAGCGGATCGGCAAATACCTTGACCAGGTGCGCGGCCGAAGGCGGCACCATGGCCGGGTCGAGCTGGTAGCCCGGCGGCGCCGAGAAATGGAAGGTGAAGCCAAGCCGCTCGGCCGCCTGGATCCAGGTGTAGGCCATGTTGTTGGCGTCGCCGATCCAGGCCACGATCTTGCCGCGGATACTGCCGCGCTGCTCTATATAGGTGAACACATCCGCCAGCACCTGGCAGGGATGGTATTCGTTGGTCAGGCCGTTGATCACCGGCACGCGCGAATGCGCGGCGAAACGCTCGATGATCTCCTGGCCGAAGGTGCGGATCATGATGATGTCGACCATGCGCGAGATCACCTGCGCCGCATCCTCGATCGGCTCGCCGCGCCCGAGCTGGGAATCGCGGGTGTTCAGGAAGACCGCATGGCCACCCAACTGGTGGATGCCGGCCTCGAACGACAGGCGCGTGCGCGTCGAATTCTTCTCGAAGATCATGGACAGCGTGCGGTCGTGCAACGGGTGCCATGTCTCGTAATTCTTGAACTTGGCCTTCAGAATCCGCGCGCGGTCCAGCAGGTACTCATACTCGTCGGGAGTCAGGTCGCTGAACTGGAGGTAATGCTTGATCGAAGTTGGGCTCATAAAACAAAGAAGGCGGCTCGGTTGGGGCACACCGTCATGAAGGATTCATGACCCGAGCATGCCGCGGAGCCGCCTTTCGCGTCGCTTGCGCAATTTAACTGTAAGAATCATAAGGGATTATTTCTGCTTTGGCGAGCCTGCGGCGCGCGGAGGACCGGCGCCGGAGCTTATGCGCCAGTCTTATATAAGATATAATACTGGCTGATTCACGCGGGGCCAGGCATACCCATGCCCCCGCCCGCTGCCGGYATCAAAAGTGCCCCCGCCGACACCGACGCCCCCGCTGCCCCTGGCCGGAAAAGAAACGAACCAAACGTTTCCTGGCCGCGTCAAAAGGGCTTCCGTCTGGTCAAGTCTGGCGGGTTTACCGTCGAGTCACCCGTCTTATCCCCGCAGTCCAATGAAGCCCATCGTTCGCGAATATTTCATCCAAGGCATTACCAAGGAAGGCAAGACCTTCCGTCCAAGCGACTGGGCTGAACGGCTGTGTGGCGTGATGGCGCAATTCCGCCCCGAAGGGGACACCGGGGATCCACGCCTCACCTACTCCCCTTACGTGCGGCCCGTGATGACCAGCAACGTGAAGACCGTGGTGGTGGACGCGCGCCTGCGCGACATCGAACCCAAGGCGCTAGACTTCGTGCTCAACTTCGCGCGCGACAACGACCTGCAACTGGTCGAGGCCTGCTCGCTCGAGTAAGCGGGCGGGGCCGGCCGGTCGCCCCGCAGCGGCGGCACCGGCGTGAACGGCGATGCGCCCGGCGAAGGGATAGCGAAGCGACAAGGAAAGGCGCGGCAACGGCAAAGAGAAGCGGAAAATAAAAAAGCTCGTCGAATGACGAGCTTTTTTATCGTGCGGAATCGCGCAATGCGATTCGCGCTCCCGGCTTGCCACCGGACCGCCGCGCTACGTACCCACCAGAAGGCCGGTATGGAACACGATGGCCGGCGTGGTGCCGGAAGGCGCCTGGCATGCGCCGGGCGCAGCGGCTGCTATCAGGCAGCCATCGACTTGATGGCCGACGACAGGCGCGACTTGTGGCGTGCAGCCTTGTTCTTGTGCACGATCTTCTTGTCGGCGATGGCGTCGATGATCGATTGCGAGTTCTTGAAGATCTCGGCGGCGGCGGCCTTGTCGCCAGCTTCGATCGCCTTGCGGACGGCCTTCACGGCGGTGCGCAGACGCGAGCGCAGGCTGGAGTTGTGAGCGTTTTGGGCGACGGCCTGGCGAGCGCGCTTACGGGCTTGTGCGGAATTTGCCATTTAAGTAGATATCCTGAATTCAGATGCGTGCCCCACGGACAAAACCGCAGACACAATTAAGTGCACATCAAGCGACCCGGGATGCACTGGCACACGAATCCGGAACGCAACTATCCTTGTGAATCGGCAATTATACACAGAAGAAAAAGCAGCTGGCAAGCCGGACCACGTCCGAACACTGGCGGGGTGACGCAAACGGCCGCGGACGGGGAGCCGCCGGGCCAAACCGTATAATACGCGCCACACCGGCCCCGCCCCGCGTGGCCCCGATGCAACTTTGGCGCGCGCCCGGCGTCTCAAGCCGGTCCGCCCGGTGGCACGCAGCATGCCACCGCCGCCTCTCCCCTTGCCGCCGACCCATCTTGAACCTGCTCAAAGCGCTCGCCACCATCAGCAGCCTGACGATGCTGTCGCGCATCACCGGCCTCGTGCGCGAGATCCTGATCGCCCGGGCCTTCGGTGCCTCGGACATGACCGACGCCTTCAATGTGGCGTTCCGCATCCCCAACCTGCTGCGGCGCATTTTCGGCGAAGGCGCGTTCTCGCAGGCCTTCGTGCCGATCCTGGGCGAATATCACAGCAAGCGCGGCGAAGGCGAGACCCGCGCCCTGATCGACGCAGTCGCCACGGTGATGACCTGGGTGCTGATGGGCGTGTCGCTGCTCGGCGTGATCGGCGCGCCGCTGGTGATGCTGGTGGTCGCTACCGGCTTCCACCGGCAAGGCGGCGAGACCTACGACGCGGCGGTCTTCATGACCCGGGTGATGTTCCCGTACATCGGCCTGATCTCGCTGGTGGCGCTGGCCTCGGGCATCCTCAATACCTGGCGCCGCTTTGCCATGCCGGCCTTCACGCCGGTGCTGCTCAACCTGTGCCTGATCGTGGCCGCGCTGTTCGTCGGGCCGCACATGGCGCAGCCGATCTACGCGCAGGCGTGGGGCGTGCTGGTGGGCGGCATCCTGCAGCTGGCGGTGCAGGTCCCCGCGCTGCGGCGGCTCGGCGTCATGCCGCGCCTGACCTTCGACCTGCGCGCGGCCTGGTCGGACCCCGGCGTGCGCCGCGTCATGCGGCAGATGGCACCGGCGCTGCTGGCGGTCTCGGTGGCGCAGATCAGCCTGATCATCAATACCAATATCGCCTCGCGCCTGGCCGCGGGCAGCGTGTCCTACCTGACCTACGCCGACCGCCTGATGGAGTTTCCCACCGCGCTGCTGGGCGTGGCGCTGGGGACCATCCTGCTGCCCAGCCTGTCCAAGGCCAGCGCAGACGACAACCGCGCCGAATACTCCGGCCTGCTCGACTGGGGCCTGCGCCTGACCTTCCTGCTGGCCGTGCCGTGCGCGGTGGGGCTGTTCGTGTTCGGCGCGCCGCTGACCGCGGTGCTGTTCAACTACGGCAAGTTCGACGCCCACGCGGTGGAAATGACGCGCCAGGCGCTGGTTTCCTACGGCACGGGCCTGCTCGGACTGATCCTGATCAAGATCCTGGCGCCGGGCTTCTACGCGCGCCAGGATATCCGCACGCCGGTCAAGATCGCCTTGCTGGTGCTGGTGATCACGCAGCTGTCCAACTATGTGTTCGTGCCGCGCTTCGGCCATGCCGGGCTGGCGCTGTCGATCAGCTTCGGCGCCACGGTCAACGCGCTGCTGCTGTTCCTGGGCCTGCGCAAACGCGGTTTCTACACGCCGGCCAAGGGCTGGCTGCTGTTCCTGGCCCAGCTGCTGACTGCGGTCCTGTTGCTGGCCGGCATGCTGCTGTGGTTCGCGCGTACCTTCGACTGGGTGGCCCTGGGTGCCACGCCGCTGTTGCGCATCGCGCTGCTCGCTTCCTGCCTGGTACTTGCAGCGGTCGTCTACTTCGGTACACTGTGGCTCATGGGGCTGAGATACTCCGCATTCAAGCGGAGAGCCGGCTAGGAAGCCCCGCCTGTCTATCGGCCGGATGCAGCGGCGCCGTATGCGTGCGTACGCGCCGCACAGAACCGGGAGACAGCGCGCGGTACAGGGTCAAGGCAGTCGAGGTCGTGCCGGCAGGCATGGCCAACACGCCGTATTCAGGAAAGCCGCAATGACAACCACGAAAGTCCTGGATTACTTCGCCAGCCTCGTGGCAGACGAGCACGGTATCCCACTGACCGAGGCCGTGCTCTCGCTCGCCCAGGATGCCTATCCGGACCTGGACCTGCAGGCCGAGCTGGCCGCCCTGGACGTGCTCGCGGCACGGCTCAAGCGCCGCGTCGCGGAGGGCACGCCGGCCATCCAGCGCCTGCGCCTGCTCAATCATTTCTTCTACCGCGACCTGGGCTTCGGCGCCAACGCGAACGATTACTACGACCCCGACAACTCCTACCTGAACGTGGTGCTCAAGCAGCGCCGCGGCATCCCCATCTCGCTGGCGGTGCTCTATATGGAGCTGGGGCAGCATATCGGCCTGCCACTCAAGGGCGTGTCCTTCCC
This sequence comes from Cupriavidus sp. 2TAF22, assembly GCF_052115045.1. Taxonomy (NCBI): domain Bacteria; kingdom Pseudomonadati; phylum Pseudomonadota; class Betaproteobacteria; order Burkholderiales; family Burkholderiaceae; genus Cupriavidus; species Cupriavidus sp. 2TAF22. The sequence goes on along the minus strand of NZ_JBFRFX010000021.1, from coordinate 63,190 downwards.
CAATCATTTCCTGGTGCGGATGTCGATCCCGGCGGGCGAGGTGGTGGTGGACCCGCTCACGGGCGAGACGCTGTCGAAGGAGCAATTGCAGGAGATGCTGGACCCGCATCTCGAACGCGAGGGCATCGCCGATCCCAACGAAGTGCCGCTGGGCCTGTTCCTGCAGGTGGCCAGCCACCGCGAGATCGTGGCGCGCGTGCTGCGCAACCTCAAGTCGATCTATCTGCAGGAGTCGCGCTGGCAGCGCCTGCTGGCGGTGCAGAACCGCCTGGTGATCCTGTTGCCGGGCTCGATCGAGGAGGTGCGCGACCGGGGCCTGGCCTATGCCAACCTGGAGTGTTTCCGCCCGGCGCTGGAAGACCTGGAAGCCTATGTGATAGCGCGCCCCGATGCGGCCGACACGACCCAGATCCGGGACCGCATGCCGGCGCTGCGCATGATGAGCCGCAGCGTGAACTGAGCCAGGCGGGCCGCGCGCCGCGCAGCCCGCCCATTGCCACCCTCAGGAAGGCCGGCGCTTGCCGCCGCGCACCAGCTTCCACAGCCCGCCCAGCACCAGCGGCACGACGGCCGCGCCGATGCCTGCCAGCACGATCAGGTTCAGGTATTGCTTGATGAAGGGCAGGTTGCCGAAGAAATAGCCCGCGAACACCAGGCCCAGCACCCAGGCCGCCGCGCCCAGCACGTTGAAGAGCTGGAACTTGGCGAAGGTCATCTGCGACACGCCGGCGACGAACGGCGCGAAGGTGCGCACGATCGGCAGGAAGCGGGCCATCACCAGGGTCTTGCCGCCGTGCCGTTCATAGAAATTGTGCGTCTTGCGCAGGGCAGTCTGGTCGAGGAAGCGCCAATGGCCGTCGAACACCTTCGGCCCCACCCAGCTTCCCACCATGTAGTTGACGGTATTGCCGCCGATGGCCGCCACCAGCAGCAGGCCCACCAGGGCCCACTCGTTCATGGCGCCCGTGGCGCAGAAGGCGCCGGCGATGAACAGCAGGGAATCGCCCGGCAGGAACGGCAGCACCACCAGCCCGGTTTCCGCGAAGACGATCGCGAAAAGAATGGCATAGACCCACGCGCCATAGTTCTGGATGACGGTGCCAAGGTATTTGTCGACGTGCAGCAACATGTCGATGAACTGCAAAGCGATATCCAATTCGATCCCCGTTCTAGATTCAGCCCACATCATACAAGAGCGGACCGGCTTCAAAGTCACCCGATCCGTTCGCTTCCGCAGCCGCCGCGCTGACCTGCCGGCCGGGCGCGCCGCCCACGTATAATTCCGCCCATGCCTGCCGAAGCCACACGCCCCGCCCAGCCGCCCCGCCCCATCCGCCCCCTGCCCGACCAGCTGATCAGCCAGATCGCTGCCGGCGAGGTGGTGGAACGCCCCGCCTCCGTGGTCAAGGAGCTGCTGGAGAACGCGCTCGACGCGGGCGCCACCCAGCTCAATATCCGTCTCGAGGAAGGCGGCGTGCGCCGCATCGTGATCGCCGACAACGGCTGCGGCATCCCCGCCGCCGAACTGCCGGTCGCGCTGATGCGGCACGCCACCAGCAAGATCGCCTCGCTCGACGAGCTGGAGTCCGTGCTCACGCTGGGCTTTCGCGGCGAAGCGCTGGCCTCGATCGCCTCGGTTTCCGAGCTGACCCTGACCAGCCGCACCGCCGACGACGCCCATGCCACGCAGGTCGCCGCCGATACTGGCAGCGTGCAGCCGGCATCCGGGGGCGTCGGCACCACCGTCGACGTGCAGCACCTTTACTTCAACACGCCGGCGCGCAGAAAGTTCCTCAAATCGGAACAGACGGAGTTCGGGCATTGCCTGGAGATGGTCCGGCGCGCCGCGCTGGCGCGCCCGGACGTGAGCATCACGGTCCATCACAACGGCCGCCCGATGGAGCACTGGAACAGCGGCGACGTGGCCACGCGCACGGCGCAGGTGCTCGGCGCCGACTTTGCGCGGGCCCGCCTGCCGCTCGACGAGGAAGCCGACACCCTGCACCTGTACGGCTTCGCCGGCCTGCCGACCGCCTCGCGCGGCCGCCCTGACCAGCAGTTCTTCTTCGTCAACGGCCGCTACGTGCGCGACAAGCTGCTGAACCACGCGGTGCGCAGCGCCTACCAGGACGTGCTGCACGGCGACCGCTTTCCGTCCTACGTGCTGTGCATGGACCTGCCGCCGGAAATGGTGGACGTGAACGTGCACCCGTCCAAGATCGAAGTGCGCTTCCGCGAATCGCGCGCGGTGCACCAGTTCGTCTACCACGCGGTGCAGCGCTGCCTGGCCCGCCAGGCCGGCGAACAGGGCGACAGCCTGCATAGCAGCGCGGTCGACGAAGGCGCGCCCGCCATGGTGCCGCGCGCCGGCCCCGGCAGCTTCGGCAGCGCCGCCGCGGCACGAGGCAGCGCGCCGGGTGGCGGCATGGGTGGCGGCACGGGCGGTGGCATGGGCGGCGGCGCCGGCGCGCGCCCCTGGGTCGACTACACCGCCGCCGCGCGCCAGACCGAGCTCGGCATCGCCCAGCCGCGCCAGGCCTACCTCGGCATGGTGCGCGACGCGATCCAGCCCGGCGGCGGCTTCCCGCGCCCCGCCGCGCCGGCATCGGCCGGCTACGCGGGCGGCTCGTCCACGCCTCCGGCCTGGCTGGCCGACGCCCAGGCCGCGCGCGAAAACGACCCGCCCGGACTGCTCGACGCCCCCGTGCGGCAGGAACCGGCAGCCGGCGACGCCAACCCGCTTGGCTTCGCCATCGCGCAACTGCACGGCATCTACGTGCTCGCGCAGAACGCGCGCGGCCTGGTGCTGGTGGACATGCACGCCGCCCACGAACGCATCCTCTACGAGCAGATCAAGACCGCCCTCGAGACGCGCGAGCTGGCGGTGCAGCCGCTGCTGATCCCGGTCACGCTGACCGCCAGCCCGATGGAGATCGGCGCCGCCGAGGAACACCAGGAAACGCTCGCGCTGCTGGGCTTCGATATCGCGCCGGTCTCGCCCACCACGCTTGCGGTGCGCGCCATCCCCGCGCTGCTCAAGCAGGCCGACACCGAGGCGCTGGCGCGCGACGTCCTGCGCGACCTGCAATCGTTCGGCGGCTCGCGCGTGCTGGCCGAGCGGCAAAACGAGCTGCTCGCCACGCTGGCCTGCCACAACGCGGTGCGCGCCAACCGCAAGCTCACCGTGGAAGAAATGAACGCGCTGCTGCGCCAGATGGAGCAGACCGAGCGCGCCGACCAGTGCAATCACGGCCGGCCCACCTGGGTGCAGCTGTCGGTGGCGGAACTGGACCGGTTGTTCCTGCGCGGCCAGTAAGCCGGCCGATCGCATCGCATAGCATCGCATCGCCTTGACAGCCTCCGCTCCCCCCGGCCACGCCGCGCCCGTCGTCTGCCTGCTCGGCCCCACCGCATCGGGCAAGACCGCCGCCGCGCTCGCGCTGGCGGCGCAGACACCTGTCGAGATCATCAGCCTCGATTCGGCCCTGGTCTATCGCGGGATGGATATCGGCACCGCCAAGCCGTCCGCGGCCGAGCTCGCCTCGGTGCCGCACCACCTGATCGACATCATCGACCCGGCCGAGAGCTATTCGGCCGCGCAGTTCGTGGCGGACGCCGAACGCCTGACCGGCGAGATCCGCGCGCGCGGCCGCGAGCCGCTGATCGTCGGCGGCACCATGCTCTACTACAAAGCGTTGACGCAGGGCCTGAACGACCTGCCGCAGGCCGACCCCGCAGTGCGCGCGGAACTCGACGCGCTGGCCGCCGAGCGCGGCTGGCCGGCCCTGCACGCGATGCTGGCCGAGGTCGACCCGGTCACCGCCGCGCGGCTGGCGCCCAACGACGCGCAGCGCATCCAGCGCGCGCTGGAAATCCACCGGCTCAGCGGCCAGCCGATGTCCACGCTGCTGGCGCGGCAGGCGGACGAGCGCACGTTTGCCGGCACGGCCGATCGCCGCTTTCGCGTGATCGCGCTGGAGCCATCGGACCGCGCGGCGCTGCATGCGCGCATCGAATCCCGCTACGACGCCATGCTGGCCGGTGGCTTCATCGAGGAAGTGGAACGCCTGCGCGCGCGCGGCGACCTGCAGCCCACGCTACCCTCGATCCGCTGCGTGGGCTACCGGCAAGTGTGGGAATACCTCGACGGCGAGACCGACTTCGCCACCATGCGCGAGCGCGGACTGGCCGCCACGCGCCAGCTCTGCAAGCGCCAGCTCACGTGGCTGCGCAGCACGCCCGAGCGCGAGGTGGTGGACTGCCTCGCGCCCGGCTATGTGGCGCGGGTGGCGGAGCTGGCCCGCATCGGGCAGGCCTGAGCGGCCCGGCAGCCGCGCCTGGACCGGCGCAGGCATTCGCAACAATTGCACCAGAAGCGCCGGCCAAAGTGATGCCTGGGCGATAATCCGCGTTTCTCGACTCGCCCCGCGCACTGCCATGACCACCGCCGCCGCTCCCCGTTTTGTCCTGCGCCCCGCCACCGCCGCCGACTGCGACACGCTGCTCCAGCTGATCTCGGCGCTGGCGGAGTACGAAAAGCTGACCCACCTCCTCGAAGCCACCCCGCAGAAGCTGCATGAGGCGCTGTTCAGCCCGCGCCCGCTGGCCGAGGCGGTACTGGTGGAGGTGCCCGGTGCGCAAGGGCCGCAGGCGGTCGGCTTCGCGCTGTTCTTCCACAACTTCTCGACGTTCCTGTCCAGGCGCGGCCTCTACCTGGAAGACCTCTACGTGGAACCGGCCTGGCGCGGCCACGGCATGGGCAAGGCGCTGCTCAAGCACCTGGCGGCGCTGGCGGTCGAGCGGGGCTGCGGCCGCTTCGAGTGGACCGTGCTCGACTGGAACACGCCGTCGATCGATTTCTACCGGGCCATGGGCGCGGACGTGCTGCCGGACTGGCGCATCTGCCGGGTGACGGGAGAGGCACTGACCAAGATGGGTGGGGCTGAATAGGCGGATTGGCGCGCGCAAAAAAAAAACGGCACATGCTCGCATGTGCCGTTTTTGCTGCCGGGGCGCTGACGCTCAGACCACCACGGTCTGCGCCTGGCCTTCCGCGCGCTCGCGGATTTCGCCGATCTGCCACACAGCTTCGCCGGCTGCCTGCAGATGGCGGATGGCGCGCTCGGCGTCTTCCTTGGCCACGATCACCACCATGCCGATGCCGCAATTGAACACGCGGTGCATTTCGTCGTCGGCCACGTTGCCTTGCGCCTGCAGCCACTGGAACAGCGGCGGCAGGGTCCACGCATCGCGCTGCAGCACGGCGGTCACGTTCTGCGCCAGCACGCGCGGCACGTTCTCGGTCAGGCCGCCGCCGGTGATGTGGGCCATGCCCTTGACCGGCAGGGTCTCGATCAGCGACAGCAGCGGCTTCACGTAGATGCGGGTCGGCGCCATGATGGCGTCCTGCAGGCGCTGGCCGTGGAAATCGGCGTTCAGGTCCGGCTTGGCCACCTCGATGATCTTGCGCACCAGCGAGTAGCCGTTGGAGTGCGCGCCCGACGAGGCCAGGCCCAGCACCACGTCGCCCGGGACGATGGTGCTGCCGTCGATGATGCGGCTTTTCTCGACCGCGCCGACGGCGAAGCCGGCCAGGTCGTATTCGCCGTCGGGGTACATGCTCGGCATTTCGGCGGTCTCGCCGCCGATCAGCGCGCAGCCGGACAGCTCGCAGCCGTGGGCGATGCCCTGGATCACGGTGGCCGCGGTTTCCACGTCGAGCTTGCCGCAGGCGAAGTAGTCGAGGAAGAACAGCGGCTCGGCGCCCTGCACCAGGATGTCGTTGACGCTCATCGCGACCAGATCCTGGCCCACGGTGTCGTGGCGGTTGAGCTGGAACGCCAGCTTGAGCTTGGTGCCCACGCCGTCGGTGCCGGAAACCAGCACCGGCTCCTTGTATTTCTTCGACAGCTCGAACAGCGCGCCGAAGCCCCCGATGCCGGCCATCACGCCTTCGCGCATGGTGCGCTTGGCGAACGGCTTGATGCGGTCTACGAGCGCGTCGCCCGCATCGATATCGACGCCGGCATCGCGGTAGGAAAGGCCTGCCTGGCCGGAAGTGGGGGATGCGCTCATAGAACCTGCTCGTCCTGGGGGTGTGAAGTGAGGAATGCGGCGCTCACGACGGCGATTTGCGGCCGCGAGTCCAGTAGAATCGCAATTTTAACGGATACAGGCTTCCGGCTTCCAGTTTCCGGTTTCCCGCGTCATGAAGTCTTGCCCCCACACCATGCCGATGCACATCAATCAGGCGGCCCCCGGCCAGCGCGCATGCGCCCTGCGGGCGGTCGGCGCAAGCATGCCGCGACGCGTTTACCCGGTAGCTGGCTTTCATCCCAAGTAACCGAAACGTCATGTATCCGCGTCCCAAGCAGCTTTCGCTTGAACTTGGCAGTCCGCCGCCGTCGACCTTCGAGAATTTCTTCGTGGCCGCCAACCGCGAGCCGGTGCAGCGCCTGAGCGACCTGGCCACGGCCGTCGCGCAGGAGCGCGCGTCCGACCGCCTGATCTACCTGTGGGGTGAAACGGGCTCGGGCCGCACCCACCTGCTGCACGCGATCTGCGAAAGCGGCTACCAGGCCGGCATCGGCTGCCGCTACCTGAGCCCGCACCATGCCCTGTCGGACTTCATCTTCGATCCCAGTTGCCAACTCTACACCGTCGACGACGTGGAACTGCTTGACGAAGCGCGCCAGATCGCGGTGTTCTCGCTCTACAACGAGGTGCGCGCCCACGTGCGCACCGCCATCGTGGTGGCCGGCAGCGTGGCGCCGCTGGCCATGCCGGTGCGCGAGGACCTGCGCACGCGCCTGGGCTGGGGCCTGGTCTACCAGCTTGCACCGCTGTCGGACGAAGACAAGATGACGGCGCTGGTGCAGGCGGCGCGCGAGCGCGGCCTGCAGCTTTCGCCCGAAATCCCGCACTGGCTGGTCACGCGCCACTACCGCGACATGCCCAGCCTGATGGCCTTGCTGGACGCGCTCGACACCTATTCGCTCGAGCGCAAGCGCGCCGTCACCCTGCCGCTGCTGCGGGAAATGTTTGCGGAGCTGCGCGAGTGAGCGCAGGCTACCGGCACGGTGCCCGCGGCCACTGGCATGCCCCGTGCTTGCATGTACCGCGGTGCAGTGACGCCAAGAAACCGGCAACAATCACGTTAATGTAAAATCGCCGCCCATGAATCTGGCATTGTTCGACCTCGACCACACCCTGCTCCCGACCGACAGCGACCACGAATGGGGGCGCTTCCTGGTGCGCCTCGGCGTTGTCGACGAGGAAGCCTACCGCCGCAAGAACGACGAGTTCTACGGGCAGTACAAGGCAGGCACCCTGGATATCCAGGCCTTCCTGCGTTTTGCGCTGGCGCCGCTGGCCGCCAATCCGCGCGACCGCCTGGAAGCATGGCGCAAGCAATTCATGCGCGAAGTGATCGATCCGGTCATCACGCCCCAGGCGCGCGCGCTGGTGTACAAGCACCTCGACGCCGGCGACCTGTGCGCGGTGGTCACCGCCACCAACAGCTTCGTCACCGCGCCGATCACGGCCGCCTTCGGCATCAAGCACCTGATCGCCACCGAGCCGGCCACCGCCAACGGGCAGCCGGACGGCGCCTTCACCGGCGAAGTGGCGGGCATCCCCAGCTTCCGCGAGGGCAAGATCGCCCGCGTCGAGGCCTGGCTAAAGAGCATGGGCACCCAGTGGGATGCCTTCGAAACCACCACCTTCTACAGCGATTCGGCCAACGACCTGCCGCTACTGGAAAAGGTCAGCGAACCGATCGCCGCCAACCCGGACGATCGCCTGCGTCACCACGCCGCCGCGGCCGGCTGGCGCATCATGGATCTGTTCTGACGTGATCAAGAAGCTAATCAACCGGCTGCTCGGCAAGCCGGGCCCCCAGCAGCGCCCGGCCAAGCGCCGTGGCCAGCGTGCCCATACGCCGCGCATCGTGGCGCATGACGAGCACCAGATCGACCAGACGCTGATCTCGCGCAACGCCATCAAGGTCACCTCCACGCTGCAGCAGGCCGGCTACCAGGCCTTCATCGTCGGCGGCGCGGTGCGCGACCTGCTGCTCGGCATCAAGCCCAAGGACTTCGACGTCGCCACCAACGCCACGCCCGACCAGGTGCAGGCGCTGTTCCGCCGCTCGCGCATCATCGGGCGGCGCTTCCAGATCGTGCACGTGACCTTCTACGGCGGGCGCGAGCAGGAGATCATCGAGGTCTCCACCTTCCGCGCGCTGGTCGACGCCATCGCCAGCGAGACGCTTCCCGAAGGGCGTCGCCTCAAGCGCGCCGAGCTCGACAGCAAGACCCATGCGATCGACGCCTCGGGCCGCGTGCTGCGCGACAACGTGTGGGGCTCGCAGGCCGAAGACGCGGAACGCCGCGACTTCACCATCAACGCGATGTACTACGACCCGGCCGAGCAGACGGTGTATGACTACCACCACGGCATGGAAGACATCCGCGCGCGCACCCTGCGCATGATCGGCGACCCGGTCACGCGCTACCGCGAGGACCCGATCCGCATGCTGCGCGTGGTGCGCTTCGCTGCCAAGACCGGCTTCGGCATCGACGAGGACACGCGCCAGCCGATCGCCGACCTGGCCTCGCTGATCCACAACGTGCCGAGCGCGCGCCTGTTCGACGAGATGCTCAAGCTGCTGATGTCCGGCCATGCCTGGGCCTCGCTGCAGGAGCTGCGCAAGGCCGGCCTGCACAAGGGCCTGCTGCCTCTGCTGGACGTGGCGATCGAGCAGCCGATGGGCCAGCGCTTCGTGCAGCTGGCGCTGGACAACACCGACCAGCGCGTGCAGGTCGGCAAGCCGGTCTCGCCGGGCTTCCTGTTCGCCGCGCTGCTGTGGCACCACGTGCTGCAGCGCTGGACCGCGCTGCGCGAGGAAGGCGAGCACGCCATCGCCGCGCTCAATATCGCGATGGACGACGTGCTGGAACGCCAGACCGGCCAGCTTGCCATCCAGCGCCGCTTCGTCACCGACATGCGCGATATCTGGGGCATGCAGCCGCGCTTCGAGAAGCGCGTGGGCCGCATGCCGTTCCGCCTGATCGAGTCGCCGCGTTTCCGCGCCGGCTTCGACTTCCTCCAGCTGCGCTGCGATTCCGGCGAGCAGCCGGCCGAGCTGGCGCGCTGGTGGCAGGACTTCCAGAACGCCGACGGCGAGGGCCGCGAAGCCCTGATCGACGCTGTGCGCCCGGCGCGCGGCGGCAAGCAGGGTGGCGGTGGCGGCGGCGGCAGCACCGACAGCGGCGATCAGCCCACCGACTGGGAAGGCGGCGGTGACAGCGGCGAAGGCGGCGGCCCGGCACGCAAGAAGCGCCGCCGGCGCAGTCCGCGGAAATCGGATAAAGTTTCCTCCCGGAGCGATATGGATGCGAGCCAGGAAGCCGGCTCCAGTGAAGACCGGAAAACCGGCAAGGTGCGCGTCCAGCCGGAGGAATCGTAATGACAGTTGCCTTTATCGGCATCGGGGCCAACCTGGGCGATGCCCGGCAGGCCCTCAAGGATGCCATCGTGTGCCTGGCCCAGCAGGTCGGCATCACGGTGCTGGCGCGATCGTCGCTGTACCGCACGGCCCCGGTCGATGCGGGCGGCGACGACTACTTCAATGCGGTGGTCAAGGTGGAAGCCTCGTTCACCGCCGCCCAGCTATTGCGCATCTGCCACCACATCGAAGACCAGTTCGGCCGCGAACGGCCGTTCCACAACGCGCCGCGCACGCTCGACCTGGACCTGCTGCTGTTCGGCGACGAGATCCATCGCGGCGAGCATCTCTCGGTGCCGCACCCGCGCGTGGCCGAGCGCGCCTTCACGCTGGTGCCGCTGCTCGAGCTGGACGCCGCGCTGGTGATCCCGGGGCTGGGCCCCGCCGCCGGTTTCCTGCCCGCGGTCAATGCGCAGCGCGTGGAAAAGATCTCGTTCTGCCAGTGCACGCGGCAAGCCGAGGCGCGCGGCGCTTCCTGACGCCGCGCCAGCGCAGCGAACGGGCACGCCGCTGTCTGCCCCGCGCCCCCCTGCACCACTCCCCTGACCCGCTTCTCTAGCCACCGGATCCGCCCATGCTCGAACACTTGCGCAGAATCGTGGTGGAAGGCCCCATCGGCGCCGGCAAGACGGCGCTGGCGCAGCGCCTGGCGCAAACCCTGCGCACCGGCGAACTGCTCGACACCGCGCGCGACAACCCCTTCCTCGAACGCTACTACCGCGAGCCGGCGCGCTACGCCCTGCCCCTGCAACTGTCGCTGATGAACCGGCGCGCGCAGCAGCTGGCGGCATGGCAGGCGGCCCTGCTGGCCGGCCAGCGCATGGTGGGCAACTTCCTCTACGCGAGGGACCGCCTCTACGCCGGGCTCACGCTGCCCGAGGACGAACTGGCGCTGTACGATGCCCTCGCCGCGCGCCTGCCTGCGCAAAGCCAGCGCGTGGACCTGGTGATCGTGCTGCAGGCCTCGCCCGCGCTGTTGCGCGAGCGCATCGCGCGCCGCAACGCGCCCGGCGAGTCCAGCATCGACGAGGCCTATCTCGATCGTCTGTGCGACGCCTACGGCGAGCTGTTCCACCGCTATGACGAAGCGCCGGTGATGATCGTCGACACCGCCCACTTCAGTCCGGTGGACAATGACGGTGATTTCCGTACACTAATGTCGCGCATCGAAAACATGCGCGGCCGCAAGGCCTTTCTCAATCTCGCTGCGCCCTGACAGGTACCCGCCTGCCAGCCTGACCATAACGACAGCAGCCGCTGCCGCGCACCGCGGCAAAGCGGATTGCAGGGGACCGCGCAACGCCGCACGCCCGATGGCGGCCGGCCCGCCTCCCGTCTCTCTACCGGCCCAACGTCATGAGCTACCTCCTCGACCCCTCCCGCAAGACCGTCACCATCCCCAAGCTGCAGGCGATGCGCGCCACCGGCGAGAAAATCGCCATGCTGACCGCCTACGACTCCAGCTTCGCCGCGCTGCTCGACTACTGCGGCGTCGAGGTGCTGCTGGTCGGCGATTCCCTAGGCAACGTCATGCAGGGCCAGCAGACCACGCTGCCCGTGACGCTGGAGCAGGTGATCTACCACACCGAATGCGTGGCGCGCGGCAACCAGAGCGCACTGCTGGTGGCGGACCTGCCGTTCGGCACCTACCCCACGCCCGAGACGGCCTTCGCCAGCGCCGCCGCGCTCATGCGCGCGGGCGCGCACATGGTCAAGCTCGAAGGCGGCGACTGGCTCGCGCCCACCGTCAAGTTCCTGGTCGAGCGCAGCATCCCGGTGTGCGCGCATATCGGCCTGACCCCGCAGTCGGTGCACGCGCTGGGCGGTTTCAAGGTGCAGGGCAAGACTGACGAAAGCGCCGCGCAACTCAAGCGCGACGCGCTCGCGCTGCAGGCCGCCGGCGCCCAGCTGATCGTGATGGAAGCCGTGCCGGCGGCGGTGGCGGGCGTGGTGACCGGCCTGCTGGCCATTCCGACCATCGGCATCGGCGCGGGCGCGGATTGCTCCGGGCAAGTGCTCGTGCTGCAGGACATGATCAACGTCTACCCGGGCCGCAAGGCCAAGTTCGTGCGCAATTTCATGGACGGCGCGGGCTCGATCGAGGCCGCCGTGCGGGCCTATGTGGCGGCCGTCAAGGACGGCAGCTTCCCGGCTGCCGAGCACACCTTCTCCGCCTGATCCGCCGCCGCGGACCCGCGGCGCCGGCCGGCTGCGGGTCCCTGCCTGTGCTTTCCTGACCTTACCCGCCGGCAGAGAGCGCCGCGGGCAGCACGCCGCGCAGCGAGTTGGCAACCGCCAGCGCCTCGCAGCGCCGCAGCATGGCGCGCGTGACCACCGCCTCGCGCACCGGCCCGCCCAGGTAGCGCCTGCCATCGGCCAGCACGGCGGCGCGCATCACGCCGGGCAGGATATGCGCCGCCAGCGGCGGCGTCAGCCACTCGCCATCCACCTTGACGAACACCGAGCTGCGCCCGCCTTCGAGCAGTTCGCCGCGCGTGTTGAAGAACAGGCTGTCGAAGGCGCCGGCACGTTCGGCCGCCTGCCAGCCCGCGTCGTAGATTGCGCGCGCGCTGGTCTTGTGGCAACGCAGCACATCCGCATCGGGAAGTGCCTGCGCGGCCAGCAGCAACGAGGCGGGCTGCGCGGCCAGGGGCGCCAGCGCGCCATGGGTCACGGCCAGGCCGCCGGTCTTGTCCAGCGCCAGGCGCAGGCGCCAGCAGCCGGCAGCGAGCCCGGCCACCGCTTCGCGCACCGCCGCCCGCGCGCTGGCGGATTCGAAACGAAAGCCAAGACAGGCCGCCGATGCGCCGAGCCGTGCCAGATGCTGGTCCAGCCGCTGGCATGCGCCATCCTCCACGCGCATCGTCTCGAACAGTGTGAAGCCCGGGTCGTGCGCGGTCAGGAAGCGGGCCTTCCAGCCGCATTCCGCGTACTCGCCGGCGGCGTCGCTGTCGTGGACGATGCCGCCGCCCACGCCCATCTCGCCTGCCCGCAGGCCGTCGGCACCCGGCGCGCCCAGCACCAGCGTGCGGATCGCCACGGATAGCGCGAATGCGCCGGGAAAGGCTTGTGCCGGTGCCGCCGGCGCGTCGATCCAGCCGATCGAGCCGGTGTAGAGGCCGCGCGGCGAGGACTCCAGTTCGGCGATGATCTCCATGGTGCGGCGCTTGGGCGCGCCGGTGATCGAGCCGCACGGAAACAGCGCGCGCAGCAGCCCGGCCACGTTCGTGCCCGCACGCGCGGTGGCGGTCACGGTCGACGTCATCTGCAGCACCTGGCCGAACGGCTCCACCACGAAGCGCTCCGGCACGGCCACCGTGCCCGGCACCGCCACCCGCCCGAGGTCGTTGCGCAGCAGGTCCACGATCATCACGTTCTCGGCGCGGTTCTTGGCGTCGGCGGCCAGCCCGGCGGCAGCCTCGGCATCCCGTGCCCGGTCGCCGCTGCGCGGCGCGGTGCCTTTCATCGGCCGCGTCAGCAGATGGCCCTGCCCGTCATGGCGCACGAACAGTTCGGGCGACAGCGACAGCACCCAGCCATCGCCGGGCAGCCGCGCCAGCACGGCGTAGGGCACGGGTTGCGCCGCGCGCAGCGCCGCATAGAGCGCGGGCGGCTCGCCGAAGGCACCGAAGCGCAGGCGCTGGGTRAAGTTGACCTGGTAAGTGTCGCCGGCCTCGATCCAAGCGTGGATGCGGGCGATCGCCGCATGGAAGGCTGGCTCCGGCGTATCGGCCGCGACGTCCAGCACGCCGGCCGGTTGCCCGCCTTGTTCGGTTTGCCCGGCTTGCCGGCCCGCCAGCCATTGCGCGACGGCCTCGCTGTCCAGCTTCTGCAGCGCCCGGAACCACAGCAGCCGCAGCGCGCCGTCGTGGAACGGCAGGGCCTGGCCTGGATGCACGGCGACGCCGACCAGCGGCCCGCCGAATTCATAGGGCGCGAACAGCGTGGCGTGCCAGCCCTGACGCCAGCCTTCGGCCAGCATGGCATCGAGCGCGTCGAGCGCGGTGGCATCGGGCAGCACATCCTCGCGGACGAATCCGGTGTACAGGCGCGATACCGCCTCGCCGGGGGCGGCGGTGGCATCGTCGAGCAGGACGAAGGGATCGTTGCCGGCGGCGGGCCTGCGAAGCGTGCCGGGTGCCTGGCCGGAAAGGGAAGGCATGGGAAATGGGGAAACTGCCACGGGAAAATCACCAGCGTCGGTTGGCGCCGCCTGCAGGCGGGCGACTTGTCATTATCGCGCGCCACAAAACAAAAAGGCCGGCCACGCATTCACGCGTGGCCGGCCGCATGCCGCGAGCCGGATCAGCTGAAGAAGCTCTTCACCTTGTCCAGCCAGGATTGCTCCTGCGGGCTGTGGCGCGAGCCGCCTTCATGCACCGAGCGGTCGAACTGGCGCAGGATGTCCTTCTGCGACTCGGTCAGCTTGACCGGCGTTTCCACGTTCACATGCACGTAGAGGTCGCCGGGATAGCCCGAGCGCACGCCCTTGATGCCCTTGCCGCGCAGGCGGAAGGTCTTGCCGGGCTGGGTGCCTTCGGGCACCGGGAAGCTGGCCTTGCCGCCCAGCGTGGGCACTTCCAGGTCGCCGCCCAGCGCCGCCGTGGCGAAGGAGATCGGCATCTGGCAGTGCAGGTCGTCGCCGTCGCGCTCGAACACCGCGTGCTGCTTGATGTGGACTTCGACGTACAGGTCGCCCGGGGGGCCGCCGTTGATGCCCGGCTCGCCGTTGCCCGACGAACGGATGCGCATGCCCTCGTCGATGCCGGCGGGAATCTTCACCTCCAGCGTCTTCTGCGACTTGATCTTGCCCTGGCCGTGGCACTTGGTGCATGGCTTGGGAATATGCTTGCCGGTGCCGTGGCACTTCGGGCAAGTCTGCTGCATCGAGAAGAAGCCCTGCGAGACGCGCACCTGGCCCGCGCCGTGGCAGGTCGGGCAGGTCTCGACATTGCTGCCGGGCTCGGCGCCGTTGCCGTGGCAGTGTTCGCACTCGTCCCAGTGCGGCACGCGGATCTGCGCCTCGTGGCCGTGCGCGGCCTGCTCGAGCGAGATCTCCATGCTGTAGCGCAGGTCGGCCCCGCGGTACACCTGCGGGCCGCCGCCGGCGCGGCGTCCGCCGGCCTGGCCCTGCTGGCCGAAGATATCGCCGAAGATGTCGCCGAAGGCTTCGGCGAAGCCGCCGTAGCCCTGGCCGCCGCCGCCGAAGCCGCCCGCCATGTTGGGGTCGACGCCGGCGTGGCCGTACTGGTCGTAGGCCGCCTTCTTCTCGGAGTCGGAGAGCATCTCGTAGGCCTCTTTGACCTCCTTGAACTTCTCTTCCGAATCCTTGCTGTCCGGATTGCGGTCCGGGTGGTGCTTCATCGCCAGCTTGCGATACGCCTTCTTGATATCGTCGTCGCTGGCGTTCTTGCCCACCCCGAGCACTTCGTAGTAGTCACGTTTTGCCATGGTGGCTGGTTACCTGATTGGCCCTGTGGCGCGTGCGAGACCCGCCCGGGGCAAATAAATAGCAAAGAAGATAGCAAAAAAGCCGAGCGCGGCATCCGACGGCGGTTCCCCGCTTTGTCAGATGTCCGTCGCCCGGCGTCGGGACAGGGGTTGGCGGCGGTCCTGTGCTGCGCGCCCCTCCCCCGCTCATCCATTACTTCTTGTCGTTGACTTCCTTGAACTCGGCGTCCACGACATTGTCGTCCTGCGGATGGGCCTGCTGCTGGCCCGCGCCTGCAGCACCGGCGGCACCGGCCGCGCCCGCGCCGCCTGCCTCGCCGGCCTTGGCCTGCATGTCGGCATAGACACGCTCGCCCAGCTTCTGGCTGGCGTCGGACAGCGCGCTGACCTTGGCGTCGATCTCGGCCTTGTCACCGCCGCGCGCGGCGTCTTCCAGTTCCTTGATCGCGGCTTCGATCTTTTCCTTCTCGCCCGCTTCGAGCTTGTCGCCGTATTCGGTGACCGCCTTCTTGGTCGAGTGGATCAGCGCGTCGGCCTGGTTGCGGGCGTCAGCCAGCTCGCGGGCTTTCTTGTCTTCCTCGGCGTTGGCCTCGGCGTCCTTCACCATGCGCTGGATCTCGTCTTCCGACAGGCCCGAGTTCGCCTTGATGGTGATGCGGTTTTCCTTGCCGGTCGCCTTGTCCTTGGCGCCCACGTGCAGGATGCCGTTGGCGTCGATGTCGAACGAGACTTCGATCTGCGGCAGGCCGCGCGGCGCCGGTGCGATGCCTTCGAGGTTGAACTCGCCCAGCAGCTTGTTGCCGGTGGCCATTTCACGCTCGCCCTGGAACACCTTGATGGTCACGGCCGGCTGGTTGTCGTCGGCGGTCGAGAACACCTGCGCATGCTTGGTCGGGATGGTGGTGTTCTTGGTGATCATCTTGGTCATCACGCCACCCAGGGTTTCGATACCCAGCGACAGCGGCGTCACGTCCAGCAGCAGCACGTCCTTGCGGTCGCCCGACAGCACCGAGCCCTGGATCGCGGCACCCACGGCCACGGCTTCATCAGGGTTCACGTCCTTGCGCGCTTCCTTGCCGAAGAATTCCTTGACCTGTTCCTGCACCTTGGGCATGCGGGTCATGCCGCCGACCAGGATCACGTCGTCGATCTCGCTGACCTTGACGCCGGCGTCCTTGATCGCGATGCGGCACGGCTCGATGGTGCGGGTGATCAGTTCTTCCACCAGCGCTTCGAGCTTGGCGCGCGTCATCTTCAGGTTCAAGTGCTTCGGACCCGAGGCATCCGCCGTGATGTACGGCAGGTTGATTTCGGTCTGCTGCGAGCTCGACAGTTCGATCTTGGCCTTTTCGGCCGCTTCCTTCAGGCGCTGCAGCGCGAGCACGTCCTTGGACAGGTCGACGCCCTGGTCCTTCTTGAACTCGCCGATGATGTAGTCGATGATGCGCTGGTCGAAGTCTTCGCCGCCCAGGAAGGTGTCGCCGTTGGTCGACAGCACTTCGAACTGCTTCTCGCCGTCCACGTCCGCGATCTCGATGATCGAGATGTCGAAGGTGCCGCCGCCGAGGTCATACACGGCGATCTTGCGGTCGCCCTTCTCGTTCTTGTCCAGGCCGAACGCCAGCGCGGCCGCGGTCGGCTCGTTGATGATGCGCTTGACGTCGAGGCCGGCGATGCGCCCGGCGTCCTTGGTGGCCTGGCGCTGCGAGTCGTTGAAGTAGGCCGGCACCGTGATCACGGCTTCGGTCACCGGCTCGCCGAGGTAGTCCTCCGCGGTCTTCTTCATCTTGCGCAGCACTTCGGCCGACACCTGCGGCGGCGCCAGCTTCTGGTCGCGCACCGACACCCATGCGTCGCCGTTGTCGGCCTTGACGATGGAATACGGCATCAGGCCGATGTCCTTCTGTACTTCCTTTTCTTCGAACTTGCGGCCGATCAGGCGCTTCACCGCATACAGGGTGTTGCGCGGATTGGTCACCGCCTGGCGCTTGGCCGGCGCACCCACCAGGATCTCGCCGTCTTCCATGTAGGCGATGATCGACGGGGTGGTACGCGTACCTTCGGCGTTTTCGATCACCTTCGGCGTATTGCCTTCCATGATCGCGACACAGCTATTGGTGGTACCGAGGTCGATACCGATGATCTTACCCATTTATTCTCTCCTCTTGAGCCCCACTATCCGTGGGCGCTGCAATTCGTCCTGAAGCCGAAATGTGGCCGTCCGGGGCCATTTCAAGTGCCGCAGGCGCAATTCCGAGTAAATTTCTCGGTTTTTCCGGGTGTTCAACGGCAAGCCGGCGCGATGACTTGAGCACCGCCACGCCAAACCCGCCGGCAAGCCGCATTTTGTGCGCCTTGCCATACTTTATTTGAGACGCAAGACCGGGGCTGCCTCAGCGCCCGCGCTGCCACAGGACATCGCTGCCGCCAGCGGCGCGGTTGAGCACCCGCGCCAGCACGAACAGCAGGTCCGAGAGCCGGTTCAGGTACTGGCGCGGCGCTTCGTTGAGCGCTTCCTGCGCGCCCAGCGCCACCAGGGCCCGCTCGGCACGCCGGCAGACCGTGCGGCAGACATGGGCCACGGCCGCCGCGCGGCTGCCGCCGGGCAGGATGAACTCGGCCAGCCGCGGCAAGGCGGCGTTGTAGTGCGCCAGCCATTCGTCGAGCTGCAGCACCTGTTCCGGCTTGACGAGCACGTAGCCGGGGATGGACAGCTCGCCGCCGAGGTCGAACAGGTCGTGCTGGATATGCAGCAGCGCCGCGCGTACCTCGTCGGGCAGCGTCTCGGTCAGCAGCACGCCGATATTCGAATTGAGTTCGTCGACATCGCCGATGGCGGCGATGCGCAGGCTGTCCTTGCCGGTGCGGCTGCCGTCACCGAGGCCGGTGGTGCCGCCGTCCCCGGTGCGGGTGGCGATCTTGGTCAGGCGGTTGCCCATGGGGGTCTCCTCGTTGGCAATCCAGCATTATGGCGCCCATCGGGGGCCGCGGCGGCGGCCGGCGCCGGCCTGCCCGCCATCCGGCCCGGGGTGCGCGTTGCGGCGCCTGATGCGCTGGACGGCACAGGCGCGGCGTAGAATACGGGATTCGCCCAATACGCTGTCGGGCGCCAGTGCCGGCACCGTCGCGCGCGCCTCCCCCGATGGCGGGCGCCGCACGGCAGCCCGCCGCCGCAGTCCCGCCGGAGACACCATGAACCATCCCACCCCCCTTACGGCGCTGGTGCGCCAGCCGCTGCCGGCAGCCGTGCGCGATGCCTTGCAGGCCCGTTTCGGCGAACGTTTTTCCACCTCTTCGGGCGTGTGCGAGCACCACGGGCGCGACGAATCGCCATTCCCGCCTGCCGCGCCGGACGGCGTGGTCTTCGCCCACACCACCGAGGAAGTGGCCGAGGTGGCCCGGCTGTGCAATGAATACCGCGTGCCGCTGATTCCCTACGGCGCCGGCTCCTCGCTCGAAGGCCACCTGCTGGCGGTGGCCGGCGGCATCAGCCTGGACCTGTCACAGATGAACCGCGTGCTGTCGGTGCAGGCCGAGGACCTGAACGTGACGGTGCAGCCGGGCGTCACCCGCAAGCAGCTCAACCTGGAAATCAAGGACACCGGCCTGTTCTTCCCGATCGACCCGGGCGCCGATGCGTCGCTGGGCGGCATGTGCGCCACGCGCGCCTCCGGGACCAACGCGGTGCGCTACGGCACCATGCGCGAGAACGTGCTGGCGCTGACCGTGGTCATGGCCGACGGCCGCGTCGTCAAGACCGGCACCCACGCGCGCAAGTCTTCCGCCGGCTACGACCTGACCCGCCTGATGATCGGCAGCGAAGGCACGCTCGGCATCATCACCGAGGTCACGGTGCGGCTCTACCCGCAGCCGGAGGCCGTCTCCGCCGCCATCTGCGCCTTCCCCAGCATGGGCAGCGCGGTGCAGGCGGTGATCGACACCATCCAGCTCGGCGTGCCGGTCGCGCGCGCGGAGTTCGTCGACGCGCTGGCCATCCGCGCCATCAACCGGCACGACAGCCTCGCCATGCCGGAGATGCCGCACCTGTTCTTCGAGTTCCACGGCACCGAGGCCGGCGTCAAGGAGCAAGCCGAGACCGTCCAGCAGATCGCCGCCGAGCATGGCGGCCAGGGCTTCGAATGGGCCACCCGGCCGGAAGACCGCAGCCGCCTGTGGAACGCCCGCCATACCGCCTACTTCGCCATGCTGCAGCTCAAGCCGGGCTGCCGCGCCGTCACCACCGACGTGTGCGTGCCGATCTCGCGCCTGGCTGACTGCGTGACCGAGACCGAGCACGACCTCAACGCCTCCAGCCTGCCCTGCCCCATCGTGGGCCACGTGGGCGACGGCAATTTCCACGTCGCGATCCTGACCGATCCGGCCCGGCCCGAGGAACTGGCCGAGGCCGAGACCATCAACCGGCGCATCGTGGAGCGCGCGCTGGCCATGGGCGGCACCTGCACCGGCGAGCACGGCGTGGGCCTGCACAAGATGGACTTCCTGGTCAGCGAGCACGGCGAGGACGCGCTGGACCTGATGCGCGCCATCAAGAACGCGCTCGATCCCAACCACATCCTCAACCCGGGCAAGATCTTCCGCGCCTCGCGCTAAAGGCCGTCCATGGCCGCCGTGTTCAACCGCGTACCGCCGCTGCACCTGCTGATCGCGTTCGAGGCCGCCGCCCGCCTGGGCAGCTTCGCGCGCGCGGCGGAGGAGTTGTCGGTCACGCCCAGCGCCGTATCGCACCGCATCAAGAACCTCGAGGAACTGTGGGGCGAGGACCTGTTCGTGCGCTCCAATGCCGCGCTGCGCCTGACCTCCGCCGGCACGCGCTACCTGCGTAACGTGCAGGACGCGCTCAAGTCCCTCAACGAGCTGGCGCGGCCCGAGTACAACAAGCAGCGCACGCGCCTGCGCGTGGCGATCCCGCCCACCTTCGGCCGCCAGCACCTGGTGCCGCGCCTGCCCGAGTTCACCGCGCTGTACCCGCATATCGACACCGAGCTGCACCTGGCCATCCCCTTCCTCGACGTGAAGGCGGAGGACACCGACGTCGAGATCCGCTACGGCACCGGGCGCTACCCGGACCTGAAGACGACGAAACTGCTGGTCGAGCCGGTGTTCCCGGCCTGCGGGCGCGAATACTACGAGCGCATCGATGGCCGCTCCATTACCAGGCCCGAACACCTGCACAACCTGGTGCTGCTGCGCAGCCCGCTGGAGCCGTGGAAGCCGTGGTTCGAGACCGCCGGGCTGGACTGGCCCGAGCCGCAGACCGGCCCGCAGTTCAACGACATCGGCCTGATGCTGGAGGCCATCGCCTCCAACCAGGGCGTGGCGCTGGTGCGCCAGCGCATGGCCCGCCAGTGGCTGGCGCTGGGCCAGATGGTGCGCCTGCTCGATATCGAGTCGGTTTCGCCGCACGGCTACTACATCGTCGAGCGCGAGCAGGCGCCGCTCAAGCCCGAGGCGCGCTATTTCGTCGACTGGCTGCTGGGCCTGGAGTGGTAGCGGCGCGGCAGGCATGTGGCGCCGGCGTACCGCGGCGGTGACGTCCGGCGCCGGCCGCCGGTGCTAAGCTGGAATCGCGCACCTGCCCCGCGCCTGCCATGTTCCGGCCCGCCGCCGACATGAGCGATTTTGATCGGCCTGCCATGCGGAATTCACGTCGCCGCATGGCTGCGCGGCGACCGCGCTGCGCTATAGTCCTTGCTCCCCACCCGCTTGCGCGCCGCCATGGCGCCTGCTTGCGGCCACTACAGGAGTTGCCATGAACGCCCCGCACGAAGTCTCCCAGGTCACCGACGACAGCCGCCGCGCGGCGCTGCTCGAAGGCCTGGCGAAAATCCTGCCCGATGCGGCCCTGTTGTGGAAACCCGAAGACACCGCGCCGTACGAATGCGACGGCCTGGCCGCCTACCGCCAGCTGCCCATGGCGGTGGCGCTGCCCGACAAGGAAGAACAGGTCTGCGCCATCCTGCGCCTGTGCCACGCGCTGCAGGTGCCGGTGGTGCCGCGCGGCGCGGGCACCAGCCTGTCGGGCGGCGCCATGCCGATCGCCACCGGGCTGGTGCTGTCGCTGGCCAAGTTCAAGCGCATCGTCAGCGTGGATGCGCGCTCGCGCACCGCGATCGTCCAGCCGGGCGTGCGCAACCTGGCCATCTCCGAGGCCGCCGCGCCGTTCAATCTCTATTACGCGCCCGACCCGTCCTCGCAGATCGCCTGCACCATCGGCGGCAACGTCAGCGAGAACTCGGGCGGCGTGCATTGCCTGAAATACGGCCTCACGGTGCACAACGTGCTGCGCGTGCGCGCCGTCACCATGGAAGGCGAGGTGGTGGAGTTCGGCTCGGAGGCGCCCGACGCGCCGGGGCTGGACCTGCTGGCCGTGCTGATCGGCTCCGAAGGCATGCTGGCGGTGGTGACCGAGGTGACGGTCAAGCTGATCCCGAAGCCGCAGCTGGCGCAGGTGATCATGGCCAGCTTCGACGACGTGGCCAAGGGCGGCGACGCCGTGGCCGACGTGATCGGCGCCGGCATCATCCCGGCCGGGCTGGAGATGATGGACAAGCCCGCCACCGTCGCCGTGGAGGAATTCGTGCGCGCCGGCTACGACCTCGACGCCGCCGCCATCCTGCTGTGCGAATCCGACGGCACGACCGAAGAAGTGGCCGAGGAGATCGAGCGCATGAGCGAGGTGCTGCGCGCCTCGGGCGCCACGCGCATCGCCGTGTCGCAGAGCGAGGCCGAGCGGCTGCGCTTCTGGAGCGGGCGCAAGAATGCCTTCCCCGCCGCTGGCCGCATCTCGCCGGACTACTACTGCATGGACGGCACCATCCCGCGCAAGCATATCGGCACGCTGCTCAAGCGCATCGAGGAGATGGAGCGCAAGTACGGCCTGCGCTGCATGAACGTGTTCCACGCCGGCGACGGCAATATGCATCCGCTGATCCTGTTCGACGGTGCCGATCAGGACGAATGGCACCGTGCCGAGCTGTTCGGCTCCGACATCCTGGAGAGCTGCGTGGAGCTGGGCGGCACCGTCACCGGCGAGCACGGCGTGGGCGTGGAGAAGCTCAATTCCATGTGCGTGCAGTTCGCGCCGGAGGAGCGCGAGATGTTCTTCGGCGTCAAGGCGGCCTTCGACCCGGCGCGCCTGCTCAATCCCGACAAGGCCATTCCCACGCTGGCACGCTGCGCGGAATACGGCCGCATGCATGTCAAGCGCGGCGTGCTGCCGCACCCCGACCTGCCGCGCTTCTGAGCATGGCAGGCCACGACGCCGCGCCGCGCGCCCGGCAGAACGCACGGACGCGCCGGCGCCTGGGCAAGCCCGCGCCGGCCTGACCCCTACCGCGCCCGGGCCGGCTCAAGCCGACCCGGGGCGACCCGGGCCCACACAAACCAGAACGAGCCAGCACCCATGCCAGCCGACCAGCAAGCCACCCTCGACGCCTTTCGCGACACCATCCGGCGCGCCACCGACACGCGCGCGCCACTGCGCCTGCGCGGCGGCGGCAGCAAGGATTTCTATGGCCAGCAACTGCAGGGCGAGGTGCTCGATACGCGCGCCTACAGCGGCATCGTCGACTACGACCCGCCCGAGCTGGTGATCACCGCGCGCTGCGGCACGCCGCTGGCGCAGATCGAGGCAGCGCTGGCGGAGCGCCGCCAGATGCTGGCCTTCGAGCCGCCGTATTTCGGCGACGGCGCCACCACCATCGGCGGCGCGGTAGCGGCCGGCCTGTCCGGCCCGCGCCGGCAGGCGGTGGGCGCGCTGCGCGACTTCGTGCTGGGCACGCAAGTGATGGACGGCCGCGGCGACATCCTGAACTTCGGCGGCCAGGTGATGAAGAACGTGGCCGGCTATGACGTGTCGCGCCTGATGGCCGGATCGCTGGGCACGCTCGGGCTGATTCTCGAGGTCTCGCTCAAGGTGCTGCCCGTGCCCTTCGACGACGCAACGCTGCGCTTTGCACTGAGCGAGCCGGATGCGCTCGACCACCTCAACGAGTGGGGCGGCCAGCCGCTGCCCATCGCGGCCTCGGCCTGGCACGACGGCGTGCTGCACCTGCGCCTGTCGGGCGCGGCGGCGGCCTTGCGCGCCGCGCGCGAGCGCCTGGGCGGCGAGGCCGTGGCGCCGGACCAAGCCGATGCGCTGTGGCGCGCGCTGCGCGACCAGCAACATCCCTTCTTTGCGCCGGTACAGGCCGGGCGCGCGCTGTGGCGCATCGCCGTGCCCACCACCGCCGCGCCGCTGGCGCTGCCGGGCAGCCAGCTGATCGAATGGGGCGGGGGCCAGCGCTGGTGGCTGGGCGGCGCCGACAGCGCGGCCGATGCCGCCGTCGTGCGTGCCGTGGCCAGCGCGGCCGGCGGCCACGCCACGCTGTTCCGCAACGGCGACAAGGCAGCGGGCGTGTTCACGCCGCTGGCGGCGCCGCTGGCCGCGATCCACCAGCGCCTCAAGGCCAGCTTCGATCCCGCCGGCATCTTCAATCCGCATCGCATGTACGCTGGCCTCTGAGCCGCGAGCCAGGCCCCACCCACATCCAGCAAAGGCACCGGAGAGTCCCCGACCATGCAAACCACCCTGGCCGAATTCCTGCGCGACACACCCGAAGGCGAAGAAGCCAAGTCGATCGTCGGCAAATGCGTGCACTGCGGCTTCTGCACCGCCACCTGCCCCACCTACCAGCTGCTCGGCGACGAGCTGGACGGCCCGCGCGGGCGCATCTACCTGATGAAGCAGGTGCTCGAAGGCCACCCCGTCACGGAAAGCACGCGCCTGCACCTGGACCGCTGCCTGACCTGCCGCAACTGCGAATCGACCTGCCCTTCCGGCGTGCGCTACGGCCGGCTGGTGGATATCGGCCGCAAGGTGGTGGATGACCGCCTTGCAGCCCAGGGGGTGCACCGCCCGGCTGGAGAACGTCTCGCACGCTGGGCCCTGCGCGAAAGCATGACGCGCCCGGCGCTGTTCGGCACCGCCATGCGCCTGGGCCAGCGCGTGCGCCCGCTGCTGCCGCAGGCGCTGCGCAACAAGGTGCCGAAGCCGGCCGCCGCCGGCGCGTGGCCGCGCAACACGCACGCGCGCAAGATGGTGTTGCTCGACGGTTGCGTGCAGCCGTCGATGTCGCCCAACATCAATGCCGCCACCGCGCGCGTGTTCGACCGCCTCGGCGTGCAGTTGCTGGTGGCGCGCGAGGCCGGCTGCTGCGGCGCGGTGCGGTACCACACCGGCGACCACGACGGCGGCCTCGACAATGCGCGCCGCAATATCGACGCCTGGTGGCCGCTGGTGGAAGCCGGCGCGGAAGCCATCGTGATGACGGCCTCGGGCTGCGGCGTGATGGTCAAGGAATACGGCCACCTGCTGCGCAACGATGCGCGCTATGCGGAGCGCGCGCGCCGGATCTCGGCGCTGACGCGCGACCTGTCCGAGCTGCTGCCGGACTTTGCCGACAACCTGAAGGACATGGCCGGGCAGCGTACCGGCGGCGACGCCAAGCGCGTGGCCTACCATCCGCCCTGCACGCTGCAGCACGGCCAGCAGATCCGCGGCAAGGTGGAAGCGCTGCTGACCTCGCTCGGCGTGGACGTGAAACTCTGCGCCGACAGCCACCTGTGCTGCGGCTCGGCGGGCACCTACTCGGTGCTGCAGCCTGAACTGTCCTACCGCCTGCGCGACGACAAGCTCGCCAACCTCCATGCCTCGAAGCCGGACGCGATCGTCTCGGCCAATATCGGCTGCATCACACACCTGCAGAGCGGCACGCAGACGCCGGTGCTGCACTGGGTCGAGCTGGTGGACCGGCTGGTCGGCTGAAGCGGCCGTCGGGCGGCGACGCGCAGGTTTGCTCCCCTCGGGCCATGAGGGGAGAGGGAGTGAAAAAATATCGGGCACCGCGGGCGGCGCTGGCGCATCCCGCTGCCAAACCGGTCCGCTGCGGGTTACCATGCGGTGGCTCCAGAACCGCTTTCTCCCGCGCCCTCCGCAATGCTCCAGACCTTCGCCATCCTGCTGGTTTTCCAATCCGTCGGGGAGGCGCTCAGCTACTCCCTGCGCCTGCCGGTGCCCGGCCCGGTGATCGGCATGATCCTGCTGTTCTGCTGGCTCGCCATCGACGACCGGATCCTGCCGGTGATCCAGGGCACCACCTCCGAGTTGCTCAAGCACCTGTCGCTGCTGTTCGTGCCGGCCGGCGTGGGCATCATGGTCCATGCGCACCGCATCGGCGGCGAGTGGCTGCCGATCGTGGTCGCGCTGGTGCTGTCGACCTGGCTGGCCATCGCCACCACGGCGCTGGTGGCACGCGCGCTGATGGGCCGCGCGCGGCCGCCCGCGGCCGATGCACCGGCCGGCAAGGGAGAGCGCGCATGATGACGCCGCGCCTGAACGAGATCTGGGTCTACCTGGCCGCCAGCCCGCTGCTGGGCCTGACCGCCACGCTGCTGGCGTACGTGTTCGCTTTTCGCATCTACGAGCGCGCGCGCTTCTCGCCGCTGGCCAACCCGGTGATGATCGCGGTGGCCATCCTGGTCACGCTGCTGACGGTGACCGGCACGCCCTACAAGACGTATTTCGACGGCGCGCAGTTCGTCCACTTCCTGCTCGGCCCGGCCACGGTGGCGCTGGCGGTGCCGCTCTACCTGCAACTGCCCAAGCTGCGCCGGCACGTGCTGCCGTTGCTGGGCGGGCTGCTGGCGGGCTCGCTGGTGGCGGTGGTCTCGGCGGTGGGCATCGCCTGGCTGCTGGGCGCTTCGCCGGAAACCGTGCGCTCGCTCGCGCCGAAGTCGGTCACCATCCCCATCGCCATGGGCGTGGCGGAAAAGATCGGCGGCCTGCCTTCGCTCACCGCCGTGCTGGTGATGGTGACCGGCATCATCGGCGCGGTCAGCGCCACCAAGCTGCTCAACCTGCTGCGCATCACCGACTACACCGTGCGCGGCTTCGCCACCGGGCTGGCGGCGCACGGCATCGGCACCGCGCGCGCGTTCCAGGTCAACCAGGAGGCCGGCGCCTTCGCCGCGCTGGGCATGGGCCTGAACGGCGTGCTGACGGCGGTGATGGTGCCGGTGCTGGCGACCTGGATGCCGCGCTGAATTCCCGCGCATCGCTGCTGACAGGACGTTGTCAGGAGCCCCCGCGCATGATCGGCCTCTCCAACCCCAACCGCAGAGGTCATCATGAGTGGACTGATCAACTGGCTTGAAATCCCCGTCGCCGACATGAACCGTGCCATCCGCTTCTACGAGCAGGTGTTCCAGACCAGCCTGAAGCGCGAGGCCATGCAGCAGGTCGACATGGCGGTGTTCGGCGAGATGGAACCCGGCGGCGCGCTGGTGGCGGGCGAGTCATACCGCCCCTCGGCCGACGGCTGCGTGCCTTACCTGCACGCCCCGGGGCTCGCCGGGCTGCTGGCGCGCGTGCAGGCCGCGGGCGGCAAGACCGTGTTCGGCCCGCTGCAGCTGCCTGGCGATATCGGCCATATCGCGCATATCATCGACAGCGAAGGCAACCGGATCGGCCTGCACCAGCCGCTGGCGGCCTGAGCAGGCTTGCCGGAAGATCCGCAGGCAGCCTGACCGTAGCCAACCCACCCGCCGCCCGAGACATGAACCAAGCCCGATGAGCCGCCGCGCCGACCGCCTTTTCCAGATCGTCCAGGTCCTGCGGGGGCGCCGCCTCACCACGGCGGCGCTGCTGGCGCAGCGGCTCGGCGTGTCCGAGCGCACGGTGTACCGGGACATCCAGGCGCTGTCGCTGTCGGGCGTGCCGGTCGAGGGCGAGGCGGGCATCGGCTACCGGCTGCGCGCGGACTACGACGTTCCCCCGCTGATGTTCACCGCCATGGAAGTCGAGGCGCTGGTGGCCGGACTGCGTCTGCTCAAGGCCTGGGGCGGTGGCGCGCTCGCCGCCGCGGCCGATCCGGCGCTCGAGAAACTGGTGGCGGCGCTGCCGCCGGCGCGGCGCCTCGCGGCGCAGCAAAGCCGCGTGTTCGCGCCCGAATTCGTCAACCACCCGCAGGTGCGCAGTGCCTTCGACGTGGTGCACGGCGCCATGAACGCGCAGCGCCTGCTGCACCTGGACTACACCGACGCGCAGCAGCGCGCCACCGACCGCGTGGTGCAGCCGCTGGGATTGTTCTTCTGGGGCAATAGCTGGCTGCTGGCGGCATGGTGCACCACGCGCACGGATTACCGCAGCTTCCGCCTGGACCGTTGCCGCAGCATCGTCATGCTCGACGAGCGCTTCCATGAAACTCCCGACCGCTCGCTCAACGGCTTCCTGCGGGCCGTGCAGGCCGGCGGCTGAGCCGGCGCGCGGGTCGGCCGATGCCGCAAGCGACAAGGGCGCAGCCGCGGCTGCGCCCTTGTCATGTCCGGCCGGGCCAGCGCTGGCCCGGTGCCTGCCTCAGGCCGCCTCGGCCAGCAGCTTATCGATGTCGCCCTTGATGTCCTCCGGCTTGGTGGTGGGCGCGTAGCGCTTGAACACCGTGCCGTCGCGGCGCAGCAGGAACTTGGTGAAGTTCCACTTGATGGCTTCCAGGCCCAGCACGCCGGGCTTCTCGGAGGTCAGCCAGCGATACAGCGGATGCGCGTTGGCGCCGTTGACGTCGATCTTGGCGAACATCGGGAAGGTGACGTGGAAACGCGCTTCGCAGAACTGGCCGATCTGCGTGGCGTCGCCCGGCTCCTGCTTGCCGAACTGGTTGCACGGAAAGCCCAGCACTTCCAGGCCGCCCTGCGCGTACTGCTCCTGCAGCGCCTGCAGGCCGGCGTACTGCGGCGTGAAACCGCACTCGCTGGCGGTATTGACGATCAGCAGCACCTTGCCGCTGAACCGGGACAGCGGCACCGGCTGTCCGGCAAGCGAGCTGGCTTCGAACTGATAGACGTTGCTCATGGCGGCTTCCTTGGTTGACTTGCTTGGCCTGGCGCGGCAGGTCAGATCACGTTGAGATGTTCGGTGCCGGCGCCAAGGTCGCTCTCGCGGGCCCGGCTGCCGTGCAGCTTGATCATCAGCCGCAGGTCGTTGAGCGAGTCGGCATTCTTCAGCGCATCTTCGTAGCTGATCTTGCCGGACTCGTAGAGATCGAACAGCGCCTGGTCGAACGAAACCATGCCTTGCTCGCGCGATTTCTTGATGACCTCCTTGAGCGCATGGATCTCGCCCTTGAAGATCAGGTCGGCCACCAGCGGCGTGCCGATCATGATTTCCACCGCCGGCACCCGGCCCTTCTGGCCCTGGCGCGGCAGCAGGCGCTGCGAGATCATCGCCTTCAGGTTGAGCGACAGGTCGATCAGCAACTGCTGGCGCTTTTCCTCGGGGAAGAAGTTGACGATACGGTCGATGGCCTGGTTGGCGTTGTTGGCGTGCAGCGTGGCCAGGCACAGGTGGCCGGTCTCGGCGTACTGCATGGCGTACTCCATGGTCTCGCGGTCGCGGATCTCGCCGATCAGGATCACGTCGGGCGCCTGGCGCAGCGTGTTCTTCAGCGCAATGTGCCAGGAATCCGTATCGATGCCCACCTCGCGCTGCGTGACGATGCAGTTCTGGTGCGCGTGCACGTATTCGATCGGGTCCTCGATGGTAATGATATGCCCGTACGAATGCGCGTTGCGGTGATCGAGCATGGCCGCCAGCGAGGTCGACTTGCCCGAGCCGGTGGCGCCGGTGACGATCACCAGGCCGCGCTTGGCCATCACGATTTCGTGCAGTGTCTGCGGCAGGTCGAGATCGCCCACCGACGGGATGCGCGTGTTGATGGTCCGTACCACCATGCCGGCCTTGCCCTGCTGGATGAAGGCGGAGACGCGGAAGCGCCCGGCGTTGGGCACCGAGATGGCGAAATTGCATTCGCGGCTGCCGTCGAACTCGGTGGTCTGGCGCTCGTTCATGATCGAGCGCACCAGGCCCAGGGCCTGGGCCGGGATCAGCGGCTGCTGCGAAACCGGCGTGATCTTGCCGTCGACCTTGATGGCCGGCGGGAAATCGGCGGTGATGAAGAGGTCCGAGCCGCGGTTGTTCACCATCAGCTCGAGCAGGTCATTGATGTACTTGGCAGCGGATTCGCGGTCGAGCATGGCGGTCACCTGGTTCGGGTGCGGTGTTGGTTCCGCGGTGGGCCTCAGCCCGCGAAGGAGTCGGGATTCTTGGCGATGGCGCGCGCGTCGTTGTAGCCGATCACGCCGCGCTTGATCAGGTCCGACAGGCACTGGTCCAGCGTCTGCATGCCCAGCCCGCTGCTGGTCTGCATCATCGAGTACATCTGCGCGATCTTGTTCTCGCGGATCAGGTGGCGGATGGCCGGCGTGGCGATCATGATCTCATGCGCGGCGGTACGGCCGTTGCCGTCGCGCGTCTTGAGCAGCGTCTGCGAAATCACCGCCTCGAGCGATTCGGACAACATGGTGCGCACCATGTCCTTTTCCTCCGGCGGGAACACGTCGACCACACGGTCGATGGTCTTGGCCGCGGAGCTGGTGTGCAGCGTGGCGAACACCAGGTGACCGGTTTCCGCGGCGGTCAGCGCCAGGCGAATGGTTTCCAGGTCGCGCAACTCACCCACCAGCACCACGTCCGGGTCTTCGCGCAGGGCCGAGCGCAGCGCGTTGGCGAACGAGTGCGTGTGCGGCCCCAGTTCGCGCTGGTTGATCAGGCTCTTCTTCGAGGTGTGCACGAATTCGATCGGGTCTTCCACCGTGAGGATGTGGCCCATGTCGTGATCGTTGCGGTGGTCCACCATCGCCGCCAGCGTGGTGGACTTGCCCGAGCCGGTGGGCCCGGTCACCAGCACCAGGCCGCGCGGCTTCATGCACAGGTCGGCGAACACCGCCGGCGTCTTGAGGTCCTCGAGCGTCAGTACCTTGGAAGGAATGGTCCGGAACACCGCGGCCGCGCCGCGCTGCGTGTTGTACGCGTTGACCCGGAAGCGGGAAAGGCCGGAAATCTCGAACGAGAAGTCGATCTCCAGGCGTTCTTCATATTGCTTGCGCTGGGTGTCGCCCATGATGTCGTACACCATGGCGTGGACATCCTTGTGCGCCATTGCGGCCACGTTGATGCGGCGCATGTCGCCGTGGATACGTACCATCGGCGGCATGTCTGCCGAGAGATGGAGATCGGACGCCTTGTTCTTGACGGCGAAAGCCAATAGCTGCGCGATGTCCATCTATAATGACCCCACCCTATTTTTGTCGTACTTTGTTGTACTTCTTGATATGTTCGCCGGATTATGTCTGTAATCGCCGCCAACTTGCAAGCCGTGCACCGGCGCGTCGCGGCAGCCGCACAACAGGCCGGACGGGCGGACGGTGACGTCAGCCTCCTGGCGGTTTCCAAGACCTTCCCCGCCGCCGCCGTGCAGGACGCCTTCGACGCCGGCCAGCGCGCCTTCGGCGAGAACTACGTGCAGGAAGGCGTGGACAAGATCGCCCGGCTGGCCGCCCTGCGCGACGCCATCTGCTGGCACTTCATCGGCCCCCTGCAAAGCAACAAGACACGCATCGTGGCCGAGCATTTCGACTGGGTCCATGCCATCGACCGCCTGCGCATCGCCGAGCGCCTGTCGGCGCAGCGTCCGGCCGCGCTGCCGCCGCTGCAGGTCTGCCTGCAGGTCAATATCAGCGGCGAAGCCAGCAAAAGCGGCGTGACGCCGGCAGAAGCGCCCGCGCTGGCGCACGCCGTGGCCGCACTGCCCGGGCTGCGGCTGCGCGGGCTGATGGCAATTCCCGAACCGGCCGGCGACATGGCCGCGCAGCGCCGTCCGTTCGCCGCCATGCGCGCGCTGCTGGGCGAGTTGCGCGCGCAGGGCCTGGACCTGGACACCCTGTCGATGGGCATGTCCGCCGACATGGACGCCGCCATCGCCGAAGGGGCCACCATCGTGCGCATCGGTACCGCCATCTTCGGCGCGCGCGACTATGGCGCGGCGGCCGGAACCGGCCATGCGGCCCCCGTCGCGCACGGCTGACCGCGCGCTCCCCAAAACGAACTCCAGCAAGAGACAAAGAAAACCCATGCTCGACACCCTCACCTTCGGCTTCCTCGGCGGCGGCAATATGGCGACTGCCCTGATCGGCGGCCTGATCGCCCGCGGCGTACCCGCCAGCTCGATCCGCGTGGTCGATCCCTTCGAGGATGCCCAGGCGCGCCTGCGGCGCGACCACGGCGTGCATGCGTCCGGCACGCCCGACGCCGCCTTCGGCGCCAGCGACGTACTGGTGCTCGCGGTCAAGCCGCAGCAGTTCCACGCAGCGGCGGCATCGCTGGCGCCGCATCTCGCCGACAACCTGATCGTCAGCGTGGCCGCCGGCATCCGCCTGTCCGACATGCAGCGCTGGTTCGGCGGCCACCAGCGCCTGGTGCGCGCCATGCCGAACACCCCGGCGCTGGCCGGCATGGGCATGACCGGCCTGGCCGCGGCACCCGGGCTGGGCGAACGCGACCGCGAGATCGCCGGCGCGCTGGCCAGTGCGGTGGGCAAATGCGAATGGGTGGCGGACGACGCCCGGATCGACGCC
This sequence comes from Cupriavidus sp. 2TAF22, assembly GCF_052115045.1. Taxonomy (NCBI): domain Bacteria; kingdom Pseudomonadati; phylum Pseudomonadota; class Betaproteobacteria; order Burkholderiales; family Burkholderiaceae; genus Cupriavidus; species Cupriavidus sp. 2TAF22. The sequence continues at coordinate 31,704 of NZ_JBFRFX010000021.1, read as the reverse complement.
GTCACGGCGATTTCCGGCAGCGGCCCGGCCTATGTCTTCTATTTCATCGAGGCGATGGAAAAGGCGGCCGCCGAACTCGGCCTGACGCCCGAGCAGGGGCGTGCGCTGGCGGTGGAGACCTTCCGCGGCGCCGCCGCGCTGGCGGCGCAGTCGGACGAGCCGGTCAGCCTGCTGCGCGAGCGCGTGACATCGAAGGGCGGCACGACCTACGCGGCGCTCACCGCAATGCAGGACGCCGGCATCGGCGAGTCCTTCGTGAAGGCCATGCATGCGGCGGCGGCACGCGCCACCGAAATGGGCGCGGAGTTCGGCAAGGACTGAACGGGAGCATAGCCCCCGGAGCCGAAACGAAGCCGGCGAGATGCGCCCGCACCGGCGGCGCTGCCCGCTGTCCTGGTGCCCGCCGTCCTGGCACCCGCTGCCCTGGCGCCCTCTCCCGCAGGCGGGAGAGGGGAGCAAACCATCGGGATATGCGCCGCTCGAAGGCCCGGCCAGGCCACGCCTTCAACGAATCGCGTAGGCCACCGCCGTCCCGGCGAACACGCACGCGCCCAGCCAGTTGTTGTGCCGGAACGCGGCAAAGCACTGCATGCGGTCCCGGCCGCGGATCAGCGTGTAGTGATAGACCGCGCAGCCGGCCGCGGCCGCCAGGCCCGCCCAGTAGGGCCAGCCGAGCCCGAACCGCGCGCCCGCCCATCCCATCAGGCCGAGAAAGGCCGCGTAGCACAGCATGATGGCAGCCACGTCGTAGCGGCCGAAGGTGATCGCCGAGGTCTTCATGCCGAGCAGCAGGTCATCGTCGCGGTCCACCATCGCATACGCGGTGTCGTAGGCGACGGCCCAGAACACATTGGCCAGCAGCATGATCCACGCCGCCGCGGGCACCTCGCCCTGCACGGCGGCGAACGCCATCGGGATGCCGAAGCCGAAGGCAATGCCGAGATAGGCCTGCGGGATGGCGAAGAAGCGCTTGAAGAAGGGATAGGTGGCCGCGATAAAGGCGGCCGCCACCGCCAGCCACTTGGTCAGCGCATTGAGCGGCAGGATCAGCATGAAAGCCAGCAAGGCCAGCACCACCGCCACCGCGATGGCTTCCCACGCCTTGATCTTGCCGGCCGTGAGCGGACGCTCCCTGGTGCGCTTGACGTGCTTGTCGAAGTCGCGGTCGGCCCAGTCGTTCATGGCGCAGCCGGCGGAGCGCATCAGGAAGGTGCCGGCGAAAAAGATCCAGAACAGGCTCCACGCCGGCGGGCCGCCCGCGGCCATCCAGAGCGCCCATAGCGTGGGCCAGAGCAGCAGCAGCGTGCCGATGGGCTTGTCGATGCGCACGAGGCGCGCGTACAGGGCGAGGCGTTCGAACATGGCAGAGGCCCGCGATGCGGACTGCGGACAGGGGAATGCGGGGTCCCGGACAGCGGGACATGAAACGGAAACGCGCCGCGACCCGGTCAGGGCGCGGCGCGCGGGGCACGGTGCCGTCAGCTGGCGCCGGAGGGGCGCGCGCACGACACCGGGACGGCGCTCAGGCCAGCATCGAGCGCAGCATCCATGCGGTCTTTTCGTGCGTCTGCATGCGCTGGGTCAGCAGGTCGGCCGAGGGTTCGTCGCCGGCCGCGTCGATCACCGGGAACAGCGAGCGCGCGGTGCGCACCACGGCTTCCTGGCCTTCGACCAGCTTGCGGATCATGTCGGTGGCTTCGGGCACGCCCTCTTCCTCGGCGATCGACGACAGGCGGGCGTACTCCTTGTAGGTGCCCGGTGCCGGGTAGCCCAGCGCGCGGATGCGCTCCGCGATGGAGTCCACGGCCAGCGCCAGCTCGGTGTACTGCGCCTCGAACATCAGGTGCAGCGTGTTGAACATCGGACCCGTCACGTTCCAGTGAAAGTTATGGGTCTTGAGATAGAGCGTGTAGGTATCCGCCAGCAGCTTCGAGAGGCCTTCCGCGATTTTCTTGCGCTCTTTGTCGGAAATGCCGATGTTCACGCTCATCTCATTCTTCTTTGCCATGATAGGTACGCTCCAATCTGGGGTGGCCACGATAACTGCCGCGCCATGCAACGCGGCACAACCCGCACATTATCGCATCACCCGCCGAAGGCCGACAAACCGGCCAGCAAACCCCGCGCGGCATTGAAGAGCACCGCGGCCGCGCCCAGCGCGATCACCGCCATGCCGATTTCCTTGCGCCACAGCTTGCGTTGCAGGCGCGCGGCATCGGCGTGGCCGGCGCGGTCGTGCGCATCATGCCGCAGTTGCTGCAGCTCGCTGACGAACATATCGATCATGGCCATGATGGTCCTCCTTGCCTTGGGTTGCCGCGCTGCGCCGGCGCCATCCGGGGCGCCGGCGCGGACGCGGTTTACTTCAGGTCGAGTGCGCGCCTGACGCCTTCCGCGTAGGCCGGATCGGCCTTGGCGAAGTGCTCCAGCTGCACGCGCACGATCTCTTCGGGCACGCCCCGCATCGCGGCCGCGATATTCGAATACAGGCGCTGGCGCTGCGCCTCGTCGAACAGGCGGAACAGGGCACCTGGCTGGCTGTAGTAGTCGCTGTCCTCGCGGTGGTCGAAGCGGTCCGCGTCCCCGCCCACGGCCAGCGGCGGCTCGGCCGCGCGCTCGCTGGCGGCATAGGCGCCCTGGCGGTTCGGCTCGTAGTTGATCTTGGCGCCCTGGTTGCCGTCCACCCGCATCGCGCCGTCGCGGTGGAAGCTGTTGACCGACGGGTTGCGCGGCGCGTTGACCGGGATCTGGTTGTGGTTCACGCCCAGGCGATAGCGCTGCGTGTCACCGTACGAGAACAGCCGGCCCTGCAGCATCTTGTCGGGCGAGAAGCTGATGCCGGGCACCACGTTGGCGGGATTCATCGCCACCTGCTCCACTTCGGCGAAGTAGTTGTCCGGGTTGCGGTTGAGCTCCAGCACGCCGACGTCGATCAGCGGGTAGTCCTTGTGCGGCCACACCTTGGTGAGATCGAACGGGTTGAGGTGGTACTTGGCGGCGTCGGCCTCCGGCATGACCTGCACGCGCACGTTCCAGCGCGGGAAGTTGCCGCGCTCGATGTTCTCGAACAGGTCGCGCTGCGCGCTCTCGCGATCGCCCGCGACTACCTTGGCCGCCTCTTCATTGGTCCAGTTGGCGATGCCCTGCGCCGACTTGAAGTGGAACTTGACCCAGAAGCGCTCGTTCGCGGCGTTGATGAACGAATACGTGTGCGAGCCGAAGCCGTGGATCTGGCGATAGTTCTGCGGCAGGCCGCGGTCGCTCATCAGGATGGTGACCTGGTGCAGCGACTCCGGATGGCGCGACCAGAAGTCCCACACGGCGATCGGGTCGCGCAGGTTGGTGCGCGGGTTGCGTTTCTGCGTATGGATGAAGTCGGGGAACTTGAGCGGGTCGCGCACGAAGAACACCGGCGTGTTGTTGCCCACCACGTCCCAGTTGCCTTCGTCCGTGTAGAACTTGATCGAGAAGCCGCGCACGTCGCGCTCGGCGTCGGCCGCGCCGCGCTCGCCGGCCACGGTGGAAAAGCGGATGAAGATCGGCGTCTGCTTGCCTGTCTGGGCGAATACCGAGGCCTTGCTGTACTTGCTGATGTCGTGCGTGACGGTGAAGGTACCGTGGGCACCGGAGCCCTTGGCGTGCACGCGCCGCTCGGGAATGACCTCGCGGTCGAAGTGCGCGAGTTTCTCGAGGAACCACACATCCTGCAGCAACATGGGACCGCGCGGGCCCGCGGTCAACGAGTTCTGGTTGTCGGCAACCGGCGCGCCCGCGCCAGTGGTGAGAACATCCTTGTCCTTGCTCATCATGCCCTCTTCTTGTGGGTGATCGGGTGATTGGGTGATCTGGAATCCTGGCTGGGGCGGGCTCTGCATGGCCGCTGGCTAATTTCAGTACACCGCGGCGCAACAGGCAAGGCAATCGGCCACGCAGCCTGCCAGCGCGCGCAGGATGCTGCCCGTTGTGGTGGATCGGATGCCTTCCATCCAGGACTCCTCTGAGTGACCGGCACGTAATGTGTCGATGCAGGAAGTCTAAGGTCGATCTATCAAGTTTGGAATTTAATAATTTCTAACTATGAAATAGACGTCACCTATGTCGGCCGGCAGGTTCGGCCAGCGCACGCAGGGAATGCGCGGGAAATAGAAGGGGGATGGAGGGAGGGAAAGGAGGGGCAGGAGGGGCAGGACAGGCGGGCAGGACCACCCGCCCGGAAGGACAGGCCGCTCAGGCGGCCTCGGCCAGCTCCTTGGCGGCCAGCATGCTGACGCCAGGCAGCGCGCACGCGGCCACGGCGCGGCGCAGCGCCTCCATGGCGGGAAGGCGCGTAAAGCTCTTGCGCCAGGCCAGCACCACGCGCCGGTCGGGCACGGGGTCGGTGAACGGCACATAGGCCAGCAGGTCGTTCTTGCCCGGCCTCAGGTCGGCGACCGAGGTGCGCGGCAGCACGGTGATGCCGACACCGCTGGCCACCATGTGACGGATGGTTTCCAGCGAGGAGCCCTCGAAGGTCTTCTGGATGCCGTCGGCCGCCTGCGAGAAGCGCGACAGCTCCGGGCATACGCCCAGCACCTGGTCGCGGAAGCAATGGCCGCTACCCAGCAGCAGCATGGTCTGCTGCTTGAGCTCGTCGGGATCGACCTTGCCGGCCGATTCCAGCTGGTGCCCGCGCGGCACCGCCACCACGAAGGGTTCGTCGTACAGGGGCTGCACGGTCAGGCCGGAATCGGCGAACGGCTCGGCCATGATGGCGCAGTCGATCTCGCCCTGCTTGAGCAGCTCGATCAGCTTGACCGTGTAGTTCTCCTGCAGCATCAGCGGCATCTGCGGCACGGTCTGGATCATTTCCTTGACCAGCGAAGGCAGCAGGTAGGGCCCGATCGTGTAGATCACCCCCAGGCGCAGCGGCCCGGCCAGCGGGTCCTTGCCCTGCTTGGCGATCTCGCGGATGGCCATGGTCTGCTCCAGCACGCGCTGGGCCTGCGCCACGATCTGCTCGCCGATGGGCGTCACCGAGACCTCGGAGGTCCCGCGCTCGAAAATCTGCACATTGAGCTCGTCTTCCAGCTTCTTGATGGCGACCGACAAGGTCGGCTGCGATACGAAGCAGGCTTCCGCGGCCCGGCCGAAATGGCGCTCACGCGCCACGGCGACGATGTACTTGAGTTCGGTGAGCGTCATGACTTATCAATTCCCGTTAGGCGATAGATTTTACCTTCGATTCACGGTTCTGTCAGAGCCAGGATCAATGCGGCGCGCACGATACCCCGGCCCGGAACATGACGTGCAGGCTGCGGCACTTGTCGCCGCCGGAGGCCTCAAGCCTTGAGGAAATGCTCGCGCCCGCCGAGCCAGCGCAGCAGGTGCGCCTCCACGGCTTCGGGGTAGCGCGCCAGCATCAGTTCGGCAGCCTCCTGCGCGTAGTCGACCAGCCAGGCATCGGTTTCCAGGTCGGCGAAGCGCAGCATCGCCTCGCCGGACTGGCGCGCGCCGAGGAACTCGCCGGGGCCGCGGATCTGCAGGTCGCGCCGGGCGATCTCGAAGCCATCCGTGGTCTCGCGCATGGTGGCCAGGCGCTCCTTCGCCGTGGGCGACAGCGGCGCCTGGTACATCAGCAGGCAGACCGATTCCGCACTCCCCCGCCCGACCCGGCCGCGCAACTGGTGCAGCTGCGCCAGGCCGAAGCGCTCGGCATGCTCGATCACCATCAGCGAGGCGTTGGGCACGTCCACCCCGACCTCGATCACCGTGGTGGCGACCAGCACTTGCAGCCGGTTGGCGATGAAATCGCCCATCACCGCGGCCTTCTCCGCCGGCGGCAGCCGGCCATGCACCAGCCCCACCTTGAGCTCGGGCAGCGCCGCGACCAGGGTTTCGTAGGTCTCCACGGCAGTCTGCAGCTGCAGCGCCTCGCTCTCCTCGATCAGCGGGCAGACCCAGTAGATCTGGCGGCCGTCGGCGGCGGCATGATGCACGCGCTCGATCACCTCGTCGCGGCGCGCATCGTTGACCAGCCGCGTGACCACCGGGCTGCGCCCGGGCGGCAGTTCATCGATCACCGAAACGTCGAGATCGGCGTAGTAGGTCATGGCCAGCGTGCGCGGGATCGGCGTGGCCGACATCATCAGCTGGTGCGGCACGGTTTCGGCGGGCGCGCCGCCGCGTGCGGCCGGCACGGCCTCGCCGCCATCGGCGTCGGCCTTGCCGCGCAGCGCCAGCCGCTGCGCCACGCCGAAGCGGTGCTGCTCGTCCACCACCGACAAGCCCAGCCGCGCGAATTTCACGCTGTCCTGGATCAGGGCGTGGGTGCCGATGACCAGCCTGGCCTCGCCCGATTCGACCCGCGCCGCGGCCTCGCGCTTGGCGCGCGCCTTGAGGCTGCCGGCCAGCCATACCACCGTCACGCCGAGCGGCTCCAGCCAGGCGGAGAGCTTGCGGAAGTGCTGCTCGGCCAGGATTTCGGTAGGCGCCATCAGCGCGGCCTGGTAGCCGGCATCGATGGCCTGGCAGGCCGCCAGTGCGGCGACGATGGTCTTGCCGCTGCCGACGTCGCCCTGCAGCAGGCGGTGCATCGGGTGCGGCGCGCCCATGTCGGTGGCGATTTCCTCGACCACGCGCTGCTGCGCGCCGGTGAGCTTGAACGGCAGCGCGGCCAGGAAGCCCGTCAGCAGCCCGCCGGCGCGGCGCGGCATGGGCGGCGCGCTCTTGTCGCGCCGCGCGGCCTGCGAACGCTTGAGCGAAAGCTGCTGGGCCAGCAGCTCGTCGAACTTGATGCGCTGCCAGGCGGGGTGCGAACGCTCGGTCAGCGCGGCTTCGTCCACCTCCTGCGGCGGCGCGTGCAGCAGGCGCAGGCACTCCGGCAGCGGCCGCAGCTTGAGCTGGGCCAGGGGTCCTTGCAGCACCGGGTGCGGCAGGGTCTCGGGCAGCGGCGTGCGCCCCAGCGCGCCGCCGATGGCTTTGCGCAGGTAGGTCTGCGGAATGCCGGCGGTGCTCGGATAGACCGGCGTGAGGCGGTCCGGCAGCGGCTCGCCGGGCGCTACCGTGCGCACCGTGGGGTGCACCATCTCCGCGCCGAAGAAGCCGCCGCGCACCTCGCCGCGCACGCGCAGGCTGGCGCCCTCGGCCATCTGCTGGGCCTGGTTGCCGTAGAAATTCAGGAAGCGCAGCGTCAGCTCGCCGCTGTCGTCGGCGATCTTCACCACCATCTGGCGGCGCGGGCGGAAGGTGACCTCGTTGGAGGCGACCACGCCCTCGACCTGCGCCGTCAGGCCCAGCCCGGCGCGCCGGATCGCCTCGGCGATCGGCTGCAGCGAGGTCTCGTCCTCGTAGCGCATGGGCAGGTGCAGCACCAGGTCGACATCGCGCTTGAGGCCGAGCTTGTGCAGGCGCGCCATGGCCGAGGATGGCTTGCCCGCCGCGCCGCCCTTGGCCGCCGCGGCCTTGCCGGGGCGCGCCGGCTTGCCCGCGGCCGGCGCCGGGCTGTCGGCGGTTTCCTGGATCGGGTCGGGAGCGGTTCCTGGCATCGGGCGGCAGTGTTGTGGCGAGTAAGCGTGTGGTGTCGGATACCTGCCGCGGCAGGGTGACGCAAGCGGTCGCCAGGGGCCGCGAGGGGCCGCGAAGGACCGGCAAATAGGCGATATCATGCGCGCCCGGGCGGCGCTGCCGCCCCAAGCCTTACAATACCGGATTCGCCGATTGTACCTATGCCGGCCGCGCCACTGCGCGGCCCGCTGCCGTTTTTGCCCCCCATGATGCTGACGTTGTCCGATTTCGATTTCCCGCTCCCGCCAGAACTGATCGCGCAGACCGCCCTGCCCGAGCGCGCCGCCAGCCGGCTGCTGGTGGTGGAGACCGAGGCGCAGACGGGTGTCACGCGCATGGCGGACCGCGTCTTTGCCGATGTGGCGGACTACCTGCGCCCGTCCGACCTGCTGGTGTTCAACGACACGCGCGTGATCAAGGCACGCTTTTTCGGCCAGAAGGGCAGCGGCGGCAAGGTCGAGGTGCTGGTCGAGCGCGTGCTGGACACCGATACCGTGCTGGCCCAGGTGCGCGCGTCCAAGACGCCGCCCGAGGGCAGCCGGATCCGCCTGGCGGATGCCTTCGAGGTCACCGTGGGCCCGCGCGTGGACCAGTTCTTCACGCTGCGCTTCCCCGCGCCGGCGCTGGACCTGATCGAGCAGTACGGCCGCCTGCCGCTGCCGCCCTATATCACCCACGACCCCGACGCCTACGACGAAACCCGCTACCAGACCGTCTACGCGCGCAATCCCGGCGCCGTGGCCGCGCCCACCGCCGGCCTGCATTTCGACGACGCCCTGTTCGCGCGGCTCGATGCGCTCGGCGTGCGGCGCGGCTTCCTGACCTTGCACGTGGGCGCCGGCACCTTCCAGCCGGTGCGCACCGAGAACCTGGCCGAGCACAAGATGCACGCCGAGTGGTACGAGATCTCCGGGGAACTGGCCCAGGCCGTGCGCGACACGCGCGCCGCCGGCGGCCGGGTGATCGCGGTCGGCACCACCTCGCTGCGCGCGCTGGAATCGGCCGGCGCGGCCGACGGCACGCTGGCCGCCGGCCGCGGCGATACCGACATCTTCATCACGCCCGGCTACCGCTTCCGCGTGGTCGACGCGCTCATCACCAACTTCCACCTGCCCAAGTCGACCCTGCTGATGCTGGTATCGGCGCTGGCCGGCGTGGAGCCCATCCGCGCCGCCTACCGCCATGCGGTGGAACAGCGCTACCGCTTCTTCAGCTACGGCGACGCCATGCTGCTCACGCGCCAGCCGCAGCCCTGAGCGCGCCGCGCCAGCCAGAAACCGCTTCCAAGATACCCGCCATGCTCGACTTCGAACTGCTCACCACCGACGGCAACGCCCGCCGCGGCCGCGTCACCCTCAACCACGGCGTGGTCGAGACCCCGATCTTCATGCCGGTCGGCACCTACGGCTCGGTCAAGGCGATGTCGCCGCTCGAGCTCAACGAGATCGGCTCGCAGATCATCCTGGGCAACACCTTCCACCTGTGGCTGCGCCCCGGCCTGGAAGTGGTCGAGAGCCACGGCGGCCTGCACCGCTTCATGGGCTGGGACAAGCCGATCCTGACCGATTCGGGCGGCTTCCAAGTGTTCTCGCTGGGCGCGCTGCGCAAGATCACCGAGGATGGCGTGACCTTCGCCTCGCCCGTCAACGGCGACAAGCTGTTCCTCTCGCCCGAGATCTCGATGCAGATCCAGCGCACGCTGAATTCCGACATCGTCATGCAGTTCGACGAGTGCACGCCGTACGAGATCGACAACCGCCCGGCCACGCACGCCGAGGCGGCCACCTCGATGCGCATGAGCCTGCGCTGGGCCAAGCGCTCGATCGACGAATTCAACCGCCTGGCCAACCCCAACGCGCTGTTCGGCATCGTCCAGGGCGGCATGTTCGAGGACCTGCGCGACGAGTCGCTCGCCGGCCTGTCCGAGCTGGACTTCCACGGCTACGCCATCGGCGGGCTGTCGGTGGGCGAGCCCAAGGAAGACATGATGCGGGTGCTGGAGCACGTGGCGCCGCGCCTGCCGGCGCACAAGCCGCATTACCTGATGGGCGTGGGCACGCCCGAGGACCTGGTGGCGGGCGTGGCCGCCGGCGTCGACATGTTCGACTGCGTGATGCCGACCCGCAATGCCCGCAACGGCTGGCTGTTCACGCGCTTCGGCGACGTCAAGATCAAGAACGCGGTCCACCGCAGCGACACCCGCCCGCTGGACGAAAGCTGCGGCTGCTATACCTGCCGCAATTTCTCGCGCGCCTACCTGCATCACCTGCACCGCGTCGGCGAGATCCTGGGCGCGCGCCTGAACACCATCCACAACCTGCACTACTACCTGCAGCTGATGGCAGAGATGCGCGAGGCCATCGAGCAGCACCGCTTCGAAGCCTTCCGGGCGCGCTTTGCCGCGGACCGCGCGCGCGGAGCGCAGTAGAGGCCACCCGGGTCCCGTGAACTTTCCGCCGGGCGGCGGTCGAACAGCGGGGTCCGGCGTGTCCAGGCGGCTCGCAAGGCGCCCCGAACAAACCCGTAAACCCCTGCAAATGCCCCGATCGGGCGTGCAATGCGGTTGCAAGCGGGTGGTAGAATGATCGACTAACTGATTGACTTTGTGACGGAGAAGCGACGTGCTGATTTCTAACGCATTTGCCCAGACTGCCGGTGTAACCGGTGGCGCGGCGGGTGGCCTGATGAGTTTCCTGCCCATCATCCTGATGTTCGCGGTGCTGTGGTTCATCATGATCCGCCCGCAGATGAAGCGCCAGAAGGAATCGAAGGCAATGCTGGAAGCCCTGGCCAAGAACGATGAAGTCGTCACCGCCGGCGGCATCCTTGGCCGCGTGACCAAGGTGAACGAGCAGTACGTGACCGTCGAGATCGCAGCCGGCACCGAAATCACCGTGCAGAAGAGCGCCGTGACCACCGTGCTGCCCAAGGGCTCGCTGAAGTCGCTCTGAGCATCGCGCCGCAGGCAGCGCGCCCTTTGCGCTGCCGCCCTGCTGCCGCTTCGCTGCCTTCTCGCCGGCTTATTTCGCCCTTCCCGGCACGCCTTTAGCGCGCGTGCCCCCGCAGCCGCCTGATCCAGCCCGGGGTTGCCCGTGGATGCCAGGCGGCTGTTTGCCAACCGGTGCGGCGGTGCCGATCTCCCGCTGACGATACCGTCGAACGGTACGCTCGGCCCCGCCAACCGCAGAACGACTGGCCAAAGATGAATCGTTATCCGCTTTGGAAATACCTCGTGATCCTGGTGGCGCTGGCCATCGGCATCACCTATACGCTGCCGAACTTCTTCGGCGAGGCGCCTGCCGTGCAGGTTTCCTCCGCCAAGGCCACGGTCAAGGTCGACCTGGCCACGCAGAAGCAGATCGAGCAGATCCTGGCGCAGAACAGCCTGCAGCCCGACGGCATGTTCTTCGACGTCAACGGCCAGTCCGGCTCGGTCAAGGCACGCTTTCGCACGCCCGACGAGCAGCTCAAGGCCAAGGACGTCCTGACGCGCGCGCTCAACCCGGATGCCAATGACGCCACCTATGTGGTGGCGCTGAACCTGCTGTCGGGCTCGCCGCGCTGGCTGACCGCCATGCACGCGCTGCCGATGTACCTGGGCCTGGACCTGCGCGGCGGCGTGCACTTCCTGCTGCAGGTGGACATGAAGGGCGCGGTCGACAAGAAACTCGACAGCCTGGCCGGCGACGCGCGCACCCTGCTGCGCGACAAGGGCATCCGCCACGGCGGCATCGACCGCGACGGCGAGCGCCTGACGGTGCGCTTCAACAATGCCGACGACGCTGCCAAGGCGCGTGGCATCCTTGCCGACAACCTGCGCGAACTGGCCTTCGCGCCGGACGGCAACAATATCTCCGGCGTGTTCACCGACGCCGCGCGCAAGGCCGTGCAGGACTCGGCGGTCAAGCAGAACATCACCACCCTGCACAACCGGGTCAACGAACTCGGCGTGGCCGAACCGGTGATCCAGCAGCAAGGCGCCGACCGCATCGTGGTGCAGCTGCCTGGCGTGCAGGACACCGCCAAGGCCAAGGACATCATCGGCCGCACCGCCACGCTGGAAGCCCGCCTGGCCGATCCCGACGCGCCGCGCGCGCCGCGCCCGGGCGACCCGATCCCGTTCGGCAGCGAGCTGTTCACGCAAGGCAACGGCGCCCCGGTGGTGCTCAAGAAGCAGGTCATCTTCACCGGCGACCGCATCGAGAGCGCCTCGGCGGGCTTCGACCACAACCAGCGCCCCTCGGTCAATATCAAGCTCGATGCCCAGGGCGGGCGCGTGCTGCGCGACGTATCGCGCGAGAACATCGGCAAGCCGATGGGCATCGTGCTGTTCGAGAAGGGCAAGGGCGAAGTGCTGACGGTGGCGACGATCCAGTCCGAACTGGGCTCGAGCTTCCAGATCACCGGCTCGTACTCCACCGAAGCCGCCAACGACCTGGCCCTGCTGCTGCGCGCCGGCTCGCTGGCCGCGCCGATGGAAATCATCGAAGAGCGCACCATCGGCCCGTCGCTGGGCGCGGACAACATCAAGAAGGGCTTTGACTCGGTGGCCTACGGCTTCAGCGCCATCGCCATCTTCATGGTGCTGTACTACATGCTGTTCGGCGTGTTCTCGGTGGCCGCGCTGGCCATCAACCTGCTGCTGCTGGTGGCGGTGCTGTCGATGCTGCAGGCCACGCTGACCCTGCCGGGCATCGCCGCTATCGCGCTGGTGCTGGGCATGGCCATCGACGCCAACGTGCTGATCAACGAGCGCATCCGCGAAGAGCTGCGCGCGGGCGCTTCGCCGCAGGTCGCCATCGCCACCGGCTTCGACCGCGCCTGGGCCACCATCCTTGACTCGAACGTGACCACGCTGATCGCCGGCCTGGCGCTGCTGGCCTTCGGTTCGGGCCCGGTGCGCGGCTTTGCCGTGGTCCACTGCCTGGGCATCCTGACCTCGATGTTCTCGGCGGTGTTCTTCAACCGCGGCCTGGTCAACCTCTGGTACGGCCGCAAGAAGAAGCTGCAGAGCGTGGCGATCGGCCAGATCTGGAAGCCGGGCTCGGACAGCCAGGGCACCGTCACCAAGTAAGCATCGGGACAGCATCAAGGCGGCCGCGCCAGGCGCGCGGCCGCCAAACAGCACAAGAACGGCAGCAAGGGCTGCCGTACAGAACAGGATTCAACATGGAATTCTTCCGCATCCGGCGCGACATTCCGTTCATGAAGCACGCGTTGGTCTTCAACGTGATTTCCTTCCTGACGTTTGCCGCGGCCGTGTTCTTCCTCTGGCACAAGGGCCTGCACCTGTCGATCGAGTTCACCGGCGGCACGGTGATGGAGGTCAACTACCAGCAGACCGCCGATCTCGAGAAGATCCGTGGCCAGGTCGGCAAGCTCGGCTATACCGACGTGCAGGTGCAGAACTTCGGCACCTCGCGCGACGTGATGATCCGCCTGCCGCTGCAGAAGGGCCCGGACGGCAAGCCCGTCACCTCGGCCCAGCAGAGCGAGCAGGTCATGGGCGCGCTGCAGGCCGCCACGCCTGAAGTCAAGCTGCAGCGCGTGGAATTCGTCGGCCCGCAGGTGGGCAAGGAACTGGCCACCGACGGCCTGCTGGCGCTGCTGTGCGTGGTGGCCGGCATCGTGATCTACCTGTCGTTCCGCTTCGAATGGAAGTTCGCGGTGGCGGGCATCATCGCCAACCTGCACGACGTGGTGATCATCCTCGGCTTCTTCGCCTTCTTCCAGTGGGAGTTCTCGCTRTCGGTGCTGGCGGCGATCCTGGCGGTGCTGGGCTACTCGGTCAACGAGTCGGTGGTGATCTTCGACCGGATCCGCGAGAACTTCCGCAAGTACCGCAAGATGAGCACGCACGAGATCATCGACAACGCGATCACCAGTACCATCTCGCGGACCATCATCACCCACGGCTCGACCGAAATGATGGTGTTGTCGATGTTCTTCTTCGGCGGTCCCACCCTGCACTACTTCGCGCTGGCGCTGACCGTCGGTATCCTGTTCGGCATCTACTCCTCGGTGTTCGTCGCCGCGGCGCTGGCCATGTGGTTCGGCGTCAAGCGCGAGGACCTGGTCAAGGGCGAGAAGAAGCCGGGCGAAATCGACCGCGACGACCCGAACTACGGCGCGCAGGCCTGACGGCCCCGGGCCTGGCTCGCGACCATGAAAAATGGGCACCTCCGGGTGCCCATTTTCTTGCCCTGCCGCCTGCGCGGCGCGGCACTGCCCGGATCAGAACTGCTCGATCCACACCGCAAGGCGGTCCGTCGAGAATTCCGTCGTGCGCGCGGCAACGCGGCAGACGATGACATCGCCCTCGCGCGCGGCCTTGAGCGCGCCGCCCGCCTCTTCCAGCCATAGCAGCCCGGCAAGCCAGACGGCGTGCTGCGCCGAGACTTCCTTCTTGACCGGCTCGCCGAGGTATTCGGCCAGCGCAGCAGGCCGGGTCCAGACCAGCGCATCGCCATCGCGGCGCACCGCCGCGGCGCCTTCGCCCGTGGACGGTACTTCAGCCAGCACGTCGGCCAGCACCGTGACTGCGTCGCCTGCGCCGCGCCCGGCAAAGCGCGTGCGCAGCGCGGCGAGCTGCGCCGCCACCGCGAAGCCGAAGCCACCGCTGCGCCGGCTTTCCGCCGCCACCAGATCAGCGTAGTCCATCAGCAGCCAGTCCGGCTCGGGGTTCTGCACGCCGGCCAATGCGGCCGATGCCAGGTAGGTCTCGACCGGCTGGAAGCGATCCGTGCCGATCAGGCTGGCCACCAGTGCGCGCACCAGCCCCACGCGCGTGGCGACGGTCTGCTTCTGCAGCACGCTCAGCTTCTCGCGCACGAGCTGGTCGCGCTCCTTGCGCAGGCCCGCCATCTCGAGCGCCTGCTTGAGCTCCATGCGCAGTGCGGTGATGTCCCACGGCTTCTTGATGTAGCGATGGATCTGGCCTTCGTTGACGGCCGCGACGGTATGCTCGATCTCCGAATAGGCAGTGGTCAGGATACGCACGATATGCGGGTAGCGCTCGCGCGCGTAGCGCAGCAGCTCGTTGCCGTATTCGCCCGGCATGCGCTGGTCGGAAACCAGCACCGCCAGGCTGTCGGCGTGCGCATCCAGCAGCGCCTTGCCTTCTTCAACCGAGCCGCCGGTCACGACTGGCGCCAGGGCGCCGATGGCACGCTGGAAATACTTGACCGCCGTGGCTTCGTCATCGACGAACAGAATCGCCGGTGATGGTGCCTGCGTGGCATTCGGTTCGTTCATCGATCACTCCTATGCATTCGACTCTTTGTATTGGGGAAATCCAGCGTTACGGTGGTACCGGCCCCGGCCATCGATTCGATCCGGATACCGCCACCGAAAGACTGCATCACACGGTTGCAGAAAATCATGCCCAGGCCATTGCCACCGGTGCTCGCGTGGGTAGTAACCGGGTCCACCAGAAGGCGCCCCATCACCTCCGGCGGGATGCCCGGGCCGTTGTCGCAAATACGGATCGCGGCCTCGGGCTCGGCCGTCACCACGAAACGCAGCGAAGGCCCGTCGATGCCGTCGAGCGCACGCAGCGCATTGGACAGCAGCGACGACAGCACCAGCGCCACGCAGTTGGGCAACGTGCGCACGGCAAAATCTTCTTGCAGTTCAACCTGCACCCACTCCCGCTGCGCTCCCGCAAACGGGTAGGTATCGAGCAACGCGGCGATCAGCCCGCCGGCGGTCACTTCACGGCTGGCGGTGGCCTGCGTGCTCGGCCGGCTGCCGCTGCTGCGCACCGACTGCAGGAACGACGAGATCACCGCCAGGCAATACTGTGCGTTGTCGTGCATCGCGCTGGCCGCCTGGCCGATCTCGGTCTGGCGCTGCGGATTGTATTCCGCCACGATCCGGCTTTCGATACCGCGCGCAAAATTTGCGATCGCCGCCAGCGGCGTGTTGAGTTCGTGCGCCAGGAAGGCCAGCGTCTCGTCGATGGCCATCAGGCGCTGGTGGCGCATCGAGCGTTCGCGATAGCGCTCCGCCGCCATGCGCAGCGCGTCGCGCACCTGGCTGAGCCCGAGCGGCTTCTCCAGGATTCGGAAGACCTCGCCGGTATTGACCGTCTGCAGCAGCATGTCCTTGTCGGCATAGGCCGTCACCAGCATGCGCACGATCTGCGGATATTCGAGCGCGATCTGGCGCAGCAGGTCGCCGCCGTCGCGCCCGGGCATGCGGAAGTCCGTCACCAGCACCGCCACGCGCGCGCCCTCGCGGCGCAGGATGCCGATCGCCTCGTCCGCGCCGCTGGCGACCAGCACCTCGTACTCCGCACCGACCGCGCGGGCAAAATACTTGCATGCCATCTCTTCGTCATCGACGTAGAGCACGGTAAGCCGGGGTTGCCTGGCGTCGCTCATGGCATTCTCAGTCGGCGCGCGGCAGGTCGAAGCTGAACGAGGCCCACTTGCCCAGTTCGCTCTCGGCGAACAGGACCCCGCCGTGGCGTTCGACCACCGCATAGCTGATGGACAGGCCAAGGCCAAGGCCCTGACCCACTTCGCGCGTGGTGAAGAACGGCTCGAACACGCGCGCCAGGTGTTCGGCGGCGATGCCCGGTCCGTTGTCCTTCACGGTCACGTGCAGGCGGCGCTCGACCCACTTCACCGTGGTGTGGATCGCCGGGCTTTGCGTGCCGGCCTTGCGCATCGCTAGCGCAGCGTTTGAAAACAGGTTGATCAGCACGCCGATCACGGCGGCCTCGTCGCCCAGCACCAGCGTGTCGGCCGGCAGCTCGCGCGTGACGGCCACGCCGCGCAGTTCATGCGCGGTGAGCCGGATCGAGGAATCGAGCGCCTTTTCGAACAGGAACGGCGTGCCCTCGGCCTCGGCGCCCGGCTTGCGATAAGCGAAGGTCTTCAGGTCCGACACGATATGCTGGATACGCTGCATGCCCTGCTTGGCGTCGACCAGGCACTCCTGCAGCATCGGCTCGTTCTTGGCCACCGGCTCCTCCATCGCGACCTCGATCGCCATCAGGCAGAAGTTCACCGGGTTGTTGACCTCGTGCAGCAGGCCTGCGGCCAGCGTACCGATGGCGGCCATCTTTTCCTGCTGCAGCATCTGGCCCTTGATGTCGACCAGCTTGCGGTTGATCACCTCGAGCTCGCCGTTTTTTTCCGCAACCTCGGCCTTGAGGCGGAACAGCATGAAGCGCGCGCGCTCGTTGAAGAAGGTGTAGACCGCACTGGCCGCGGCGGCGAACAGCAGGAACAGCGAATTGACGATGAAGGTGCCGGCCGGCTCGACCCCGCCGGGATGGAACAGGCAGGCCAGCAGGTAGAACAGGTAGGAGAGCAGCCCGAACACCAGGTTCTGCCACAGGCCGAACGGCAGCGCGATGCCGGACGCGAAGATGGCCAGGTTCAGGCCCACGTAGTATGGCGACTCCACGCCGTCGGTGTGCCAGATCATCCACGAGATCATGATCTGCGGCAGCAGCAGCCAGGACAAGGTCAGCCACGGCGCGAAGCGGCGGCCCGCCGAGCTGTACAGCATCATCACGATGCCGGCGATCAGCAGCGACACCAGCACCCGCGCCACCGCGAACGGTGCCTGCAATTGCGGGTACTGGCCGTAGTCCAGTCCCACGCCGAGCAGCACCAGCACGATGGCGGTATAGGCCCCGCCACGGCTGAAGGCGAGGCGGAAGTCCGCCAGCTCTGTCTGGTAACCCGCATAAAGTTGATTCGTGCTCATGTCTGGGCAGGCTGCTCGGTTTTCAGAACGGTGTTTCAGAGAATGTTCGCTTCCGCGAACACGTTGACGCCGGTCTGGTCGACGTAGAGCTTGTGTGCACGGGATTGCTCGGGCAGCAGCATACTCATCCTCGCCTCGTCGCGGTAGATCAGGTACCACTCAAGCAGGTGTTCCATGCCGAATTTCTCTGGATTGGCCGAGTGGACGTTGGTCACCAGCAACTGCCCGCCGGGGCGCGTGCGCGCGGCGAAGTAGCTGAGCAAGCGGGCGCAGACCTTGTCCGACAGGTAGTCGAACAGGCCCGCGCAGTACACCGCATCGAACTCGCGCAGGCTGGCGTCGTCCGGCGAAATCTTGCGCTTGAGCAGTTCGTGCACCGACTGGTGCACCATCTCCACCGACACCTTGTGCCCTGCCTCGCCGGCCGAGCGCTCGATCGAGGCCTTGGTGTAGGCCAGGGTCTCTTCGCTGAAATCGACCAGCTGGAACGACAGCATCTCGGGCTGCGCATACTCGCGCGCGAAGCGCTGGATCTCGAAGGCCGGGCCGCAGCCCACGTTGAGCACGCGGAACGGCCGCCCGGCCGCGCGCGCGGCATCGGCCTGGCGCGAGAGGAAATCGACCAGCAGGTCGATGCGGTTGCGGTGGGCGGTCGCCACGGCGGCCTTGAGGAAGGCCGTATTGACGATCTGGAAGTAGGTGGTCGGGCCCTGCTGCGGATCGCTCAGGATCTGGTTCACCATCTCGTAGTCGCCGGCATAGCCGAGCGGCTTGGTGAAGGTGCGGTAGACGAACGGCGCGCGCAGCAGCAGCGGGTGCAGCGCAGACTGCGCGTAAGTGCGGTGCACCGGCGCGATCTCCGCGTCGACCTGTTCGGCCTCGCCCTCGAGCCGGTCCAGGTAGGTCTTGGTCTTGAGCATGATCGGCGTGGCCAGCTCGTAGAACACGTCCTCGCGCAGCCGCCCGTCGACCTTCGGCAGGTTCTCGGTCAGGTCCACCTGCTCGACCCAGCGCGAGACTTCGGAGAGGAAGGCGCGCATTTCGTTGACCACGATCTGGTAGTCGCGCCGGATGTTGAAGCGCGCGTCCCAGTCGTTGATGAACAGTTCGGCTTCCCGCCCCACCGACTTGGGCTCGTTGGGCAGGTCGCTCAGCTCGCGCCACTCGTCGATGAGCGTCAGCGACACCACCGCGGTGAGGCCGGTATTCACCAGGCTCATCACCACCGCCTTGCCCAGGTAGGCGTTCTTGCTTCCCATGCGCACACTCAGCTCGCTCAGCACCTCGCTGACCTGGACGATCGAGTATGGATTGTAGATTTCCATCACCAGAGCTTTTCTCTGGAGATTGATAATTGTGCCCCGCACCTGCTCGCCCTGCGAGTTGCGGAAACTGACCACCGGATCGATTTGCGTTTGGGAGTACACGGTATTGCGCCAGAGAAATCCGAGAAACGCTGCCGGCCGTCCAGTCCTTGTCGACTGGCCGGGTACAGCTCGTAGGGCAAGGGGATCGCTACGATCGCTACGCTAGGCCGGCATCAAGGGGTACTGCTGGGATACATGTCGGTAATCGGTTGCGGGCATTGGCGTCCTCGACTGGCAGGCACGCACGCGACTACACCCTGGTAACTGTGAGCGAGGAAGTGGCTGAGATTGTTGACTGGATGAGACTGTAACTGATTCCTGTCGAATCATTGTACTGTGGGCATCAGGTGCGGACAACATAACCTGGCACGCACCGGCCGGCAAACGAAAAAGGCCGGGGATCGCTCCCCGGCCTCTCTCGTGCTGCGCGCCGGGACCATGTCCCGGGCGTGAGCGCGCGCTTATTCCGCCTTCACGCCTTCGACCTGGATGGCCAGCTTGACGTCGGGCTTGAAGCCCATCTTCACGCCATAGTCGATGCCGAAGTCGGCGCGGTTGATGGTGCCGACGGCGTCGGCGCCGCAGGCTTCGCGCTTGAGCATCGGGTGCTGGATGCACTTGAATTCACGGATTTCCAGCTTGACCGGCTTGGACACGCCGTGCAGCGTCAGCACGCCGTCGACTTCGGTCGGGACGTCGCCGTTGAACTTGGAGAACTTGCCCTTGTAGGTGGCTTCCGGGAAGGCCTCGACGTTGAACATGTCCGGGCCCTTCACGTGCTGGTTCAGCTTGGCGTTGCCGAAGTCGACCGAAGCCGGATCGATCTTGACGTCGAGCGAGCCGGTCTTGGCCGCGCGATCCAGCGTCACGGTGCCGCTGGACTTTTCGAACTTGCCGCGCCAGACGGACAGGCCGCCCAGGTGGTCGGCTTCGAAGCTCGGGTAGGTGTGGGTGGGATCCAGGTTGTAGGTCACCGTGTTGGCCGAAGCCACGCCGAAGGCGGCGCTGGCGGAAATGGCCGCGGCGGCGGCGAGGATGGTACGCAGTTTCATGAGAGCTCCCGGCAAAAAGTTGGGGATGAACAGCAAAGCGATAGCAGCGAAGGCAAGCGCGAAGCGCTTACTTCCTGGCCGCCGTCACGATATGGAACTTGATCTGGACATCGTCGGCGACAACGGAAGTATCCTTCCATTCGCCGTCGCCGATATTGAACACGGTACGCTTGATCGGCAGCACACCGTCGAACACCTGGCCGCCGCCGTCCTGGCGATAGCTCGCCGGCACCACCACGTCCAGGGTCTTGCCCTTGATGGTGAGCTTGCCCGCCACCTCGTACTTGCCGGCGGCGCCGGTCTTGATGCTGGTCGACTGGAACACCGCCTTGGGGAATTTGGCCGCGTTGAACCAGTCTGCGCCCTTGACCTCCTTGGTGGTTTCGGCGTCGCCGATCTCGAAGCTCGACACGTCGATCTCGATCTTGGCCGAGGAGGCAGCCAGCTGCGCGGGATCGAAGGTCACCGTCGCATCGAATTTCTTGAACTTGCCTTCCATCGGCACGCCGATCTGGCGGGCGGTCGCGGTCACCGTGCTCTTGGCGGCATCGACCTGGGCCCAGGCGAGATTGGCGCCGATGCCGGCGACAGCCAGGGTGGCGGCCATCAGGAGCGCGCTCGGGCGGGGAATGCGTTTCATCAAAGACTCCTGTCGCTAGGAGGGCAATGCCCTCGGTCAGTTTTTCAGATGGTGTTTCGGGTTGCTGCGTTGCTACGTTGCGCGCCGCTTTACTTCAGGAACGGCAGCATGCGCGCCAGCGTGCCGTCGCGTTCGATGAACTGGTGCTTGATCGCCGCGGCCGCGTGGATCACGACGATGGCTGCCATCAGGTAGTTCAGCCAGATATGGGCCTGCTTGAGGATTTCCTTGAGTGCGTCGTTCGGCTCGATCAGCGACGGCAGCGGCAGGACACCCAGGTAGACCACCGGCACGCCGGCCGCGCAGCTGTACAGGTAGCCGGTGATGGGCACCACCACGATCAGCACGTACAGCAGCATATGCGCGCCGTGCGCCGCGGCGGCCTGCCAGGCGGGGGTACCCGCGGCGGGCGCCGGCGCCCGGTGGGTGGCGCGCCACAGCACGCGCAGCACGGCGATGGCGAACACCGTCACGCCCAGCCACTTGTGCCACGAGAACAGCTTGAGCTTGAGCATCGACAGCCCCGGAATGCTGGTCATGTACAGGCCAAGCCCGAAGGCGGCGAAGATCAGCAAGGCGATGATCCAGTGCAGACCGATCGCGGTTGCCCCGTAGGCGGATGCGGACAACTGTGGTGAGGCCCCGGCGCGGGCGCCGGTCTTGATTTGAGAATGCATGTAAAACCCCTGCCCGTCACGGGCGTTCGTATGGCGCGTTCGTATGGCGCGTTCGTATGGCGCGTTTGTGTGGAGCGTTTGTGTCGAGCGTTTTATCGGCGCATGCAAAAAGGCGACGGCATGCAGATGACCATCAGCCTCTGGATTCTCGCATTATTGTGCCGTACGCATGAGGCCGAGCGGTCCGAAATTCATGGAATCATTCAAACCATTTGAAGTGACATTTCGCCGCGGCGGTCGCCAGACGAAAAAACCACCCCGCAGGGTGGCTTCTTTTGTTGTCCCGGTGCCGGCCGGCGGGCCGGACAGCGCGCGAGATCAGGCGGCCGAAATGCCTTCGGCAAGGCTCACGGCGCGCCCGATGTAGCTGGCCGGCGTCATCTCCAGCAGCAGCTTCCTGGCGTCCTCGGGAATCGCCAGGCCGCCGATGAAGGTCTGCAGCGCCTCGCGCGAAATGCCCTTGCCGCGCGTGAGCTCCTTGAGCTGCTCATACGGATTGGGCACGCCGAAGCGGCGCATCACGGTCTGCACCGGCTCGGCCAGCACTTCCCAGCAATTGTCGAGGTCTTCGTTCAGGCGCTCCGGGTTGGTTTCCAGCTTGCCCAGGCCGCGCAGGCAGGCCTCGTAGGCCAGCAGGCTGTAGCCAAGGGCCACGCCCATGTTGCGCAGCACGGTGGAGTCGGTCAGGTCGCGCTGCCAGCGCGACAGCGGCAGTTTTTCCGACAGGTGGCGCAGCACCGCGTTGCCCAGGCCCAGGTTGCCTTCCGAGTTCTCGAAATCGATCGGGTTGACCTTGTGCGGCATGGTCGACGAGCCGATCTCGCCGGCCTTGGTCCTCTGCTTGAAGTAGCCCAGCGAGATATAGCCCCAGACGTCGCGGTTCAGGTCGATCAGGATGGTGTTGGCGCGGGCGACGGCGTCGAACAGCTCGGCCATGTAGTCGTGCGGCTCGATCTGGATGGTGTACGGGTTGAAGGTCAGGCCCAGGCGCGCTTCGATCACCTGTTTCGAGAACGCCTCCCAGTCGAACGACGGATAGGCCGACAGGTGCGCGTTGTAGTTGCCCACCGCGCCGTTCATCTTGCCCAGCAGCTCCACGCGCTGGATGCGCTCGATGGCACGGCCCAGGCGAGCGGCCACATTGGCCATTTCCTTGCCCAGCGTGGTCGGGCTGGCCGGCTGGCCATGGGTGCGCGACAGCATCGGCTGGCGGGCGTTGGCATGTGCCAGTTCGACCAGGCGCGCGTGCACGCGCTGCAGCGCCGGCACCACCACGCCATCGCGCGCGCCCTTGAGCATCATGCCGTGCGAGGTGTTGTTGATGTCTTCCGAGGTGCAGGCGAAATGGATGAACTCGCTCGCGGCTTCCAGCTCGGCATTGCCCTTGACCTGCTCCTTGAGCCAGTACTCGACCGCCTTGACGTCGTGGTTGGTGACGGCCTCGATCTCCTTGATGCGCGCGGCGTGCGCTTCGGAGAAGTTGTCCACCAGGGCCAGCAGCGCGGCCTCGGATGCCGGCGAGAACTTCGGCATGTCGGGCAGGCCGGCCTGCGACAGCGCGATCAGCCAGTGCACTTCCACCTTGACGCGGTTGCGCATGAAGGCCGCTTCCGAAAGCCACTCGCGCAGCGCATCGGCCTTGGAGGCATAGCGGCCGTCGATGGGGGACAGGGCGGTGAGCGGGGAGAGCGAGGAGGAAGACATGCTGGAAGACCGGAAGGAAGGGAAAAGACGGTGGTCTGGCGCAAACCGGCGCAAAAATGGCCGGCACGCGCCGCGAAGACCCGCGACAAGCCGCAAAAGAGACCAATCAGGCGCGCCGGCCGACCGGCGGCGCGGCGGAAAGCGGGCATTTTACCATCGCGGCCGCCGTTCTGTGGCCGCCGGCATGGCGGTGGCGCGGTGGCGCGTATCGGCACCACGACACCCGCACGGAGATGGTGCGCGGCCATCATATGTATGGCACCGGGCACGGGTATACTCGCGCTCGCCGATCCGCTAGCCTGTTATGAAGTGCATCGGGCATGCCGGCCGGACGCCTCCAGCGCGGTCCGTCGTGCCAGAGGGCGCCGATGCACTTCATAACAAGCTCGAGGGGAGTCCATGAAGCTGTACGCATCGCAAACCAGTCCCTACGCGCGCAAGGTGCGCGTGGTGATGGCAGAGAAGAAGATCGATTACCAGATGGTCGAGGTGGACGTGTGGTCGCCCGACACCACCATCGGCCAGTTCAACCCGCTCGGCAAGGTGCCTTGCCTGGTGATGGAAGACGGCGGCGCGATCTTCGATTCGCGCGTGATCGTCGAATACGTCGATACGCTGACGCCGGTCAGCCGGATGATCCCGCAAGGCGCCCGCGAACGCGTGGAAGTACGCTGCTGGGAAGCGCTGGCCGACGGCCTGCTCGACGCCGCCCTGCTGGCGCGCCTGGAGCATACCCAGCGCGAACCCGAGCAGCGCAGCGAGCGCTGGGTCAAGCGCCAGCTCGGCAAGATCGACTCGGCGGTGGCGGCCATCGCCGACGGCCTGGCCGACCGCCCGTGGTGCTGCGACAACCACTACTCGCTGGCCGACGTGGCGGTTGGCTGCGCGCTCTCGTACCTGGACTTCCGCTTCCCGGACATCGCCTGGCGCGAGCGTCATCCGCGCCTGGCCGTGTATCAGGACAAGCTGGGCAAGCGCCAGTCGTTCATCGATACCGAGCCGCCGCGCGCGTAGGCACGCGGGCGCATCAGCGCGCCGGGCGACCGGCGCGCCCAGCTACCGGATGATGCCGCCACCGAGGCAGACATCGCCCTGGTACAGCACTGCCGACTGGCCCGGCGTCACCGCCCACTGCGCCTCGGCAAACCCCAGCCGCAGCGCGTCTCCCTCCAGCGCCGACACCGAGCACGGCGCATCGCTCTGCCGGTAGCGTGTCTTGGCCGATAGCGCGGTGCCCACCTGCGGGCCCTCGCCGGCCACCCACGACAGGTCCGCGGCATCGAGCGCCGGCGTCAGCAGCCACGGATGATCGTGGCCCTGCACCACATACAGCGTATTGCTCGCCATATCCTTGCGCGCCACGTACCAGGCGTCGCCGCTGCCTTCGCGGCTGCCGCCCAGGCCGATGCCCTTGCGCTGGCCCAGCGTATAGAAGGCCAGGCCGATGTGCTGGCCGACTTCCTTGCCGTCCGGCGTCTTCATCGGGCCGGGGCTGGTGGGCAGGTAGCGGTTGAGGAAATCGCGGAAAGGCCGCTCGCCGATAAAGCAGATGCCGGTCGAATCCTTCTTCTTCGCGTTGGGCAGGCCGATCTCGGCGGCAATCTCGCGCACGCGCGTCTTGGGCATCTCGCCCAGCGGGAACAACGTGCGCGAGAGCTGCGCCTGGTTCAGGCGGTGCAGGAAATAGCTCTGGTCCTTGGTGTGATCGAAGGCCTTGAGCAGTTCGAAGCGGCCGTTCGCGGCCTGGCGCACGCGCGCATAGTGGCCCGTGGCGATGGTGTCCGCGCCCAGCGACATGGCGTGGTCGAGGAAGGCCTTGAACTTGATCTCAGCGTTGCACAGCACGTCGGGATTGGGCGTGCGGCCGGCCGAGTATTCGCGCAGGAAATCGGCGAACACGCGGTCCTTGTACTCGGCGGCGAAGTTGACGGCTTCCACGTCCACGCCGATCAGGTCGGCCACCGAGACGACATCGAGCCAGTCCTGCCGGGTCGAGCAATATTCGCTGTCGTCGTCGTCCTCCCAGTTCTTCATGAACAGGCCGATCACCTCGTAGCCCTGCTGCTTGAGCAGCCACGCGGTCACCGAGGAGTCGACGCCACCCGACATGCCCACCACCACGCGCTTGCCGCTCATGACGCGGCTCCGCCGGCCGGTGCGTGCGTCGCCGCGGTCACCGAGGGGTGGGTGAAAAGCGCGTCGAGCGCGAAGCGCTTGCCGGCCAGGTAGTCTTCCATGCAGGCCAGCACCAAGGGCGTGCGATGGCGCTCGGGGCAGGCGCGGATCTCATCCGCGCTCATCCACACCGTGCGCACGATGCCGACGTCGAGCTGGCGCCCGGCATCGAGCGCGCCCAGCTCGCCGGTGAAGGCAAAGCGCACATAAGTGATGTCGCCGCCCGGCCGCGCCGTGCTGCCCGCCGACCCGGAATGCGCCATATAGCAGCCCAGCAGCGCGCGCGGCTCGAAGGTGTGCGCGGTTTCCTCCAGCGTCTCGCGGATGACCGCATGCACCAGGCTCTCGCCGGGATCGAGGTGGCCGGCAGGCTGGTTCAGCCGCAGGCCGTCGGGGGTTTCTTCTTCCACCAGCAGGAAACGGCCGCCGCGTTCGATGACCGCGGCGACGGTGACGCTGGCTTTCCAGTCGTGTGACATGATGCACAAAATTTAGGCAATCCGGCATTCTACCGGTTGCCGCACTTTCGCGCATCCAGGCCGTCCGCCTCGCCGCGGCGCCCGGCCCGTCACGCAGGCTGCAAAGTGCACTCCACTTCTCGCGCGGAAGGCAGCAGGTCGATCGCATGCTCGAGCCGTTCGCGCAGCGCCGCGCTGGCCGGCATCAGCGGCCGCCTGACCTCCGCGCCGGCCAGTCCGCACAAGGCGAGCGCGGCCTTGACCGGCGCGGGATTGGGCTCGGAAAACAACAGCGCGATCAGCGGCGCCAGGCGCGCGAACAGGGCGCGCGCCGCCTCGTGCCGGCCGTCCGCGGCCAGTTGCACCAGGCGCACGAACAGGTCGGTGCGGATATGCGCGCTGGCCGGCACCACGCCGTCGCCGCCACCCAGCAGATGGCCGAGGATGGCCTCGTCCTCGCCGCAGAACACCGAGAGCGCTTCGCAGCCGGCAAGCGCGCGCAGCCCCGCCGCATCGCACTCCTTGACCGCCACGATGCGCGGATGCGCGGCCAGGCGCCGCACCAGCGCGGGCGACAGGCTGCAGCCGGTGCGGCGCGGTACGTTGTAGAGCATCAGCGGCCGCCAGGTAGCGTCGGCCACGCGCTCGAAATGCCAGGCAATGCCATCGTCGCCCGGGCGCAGGTAGTACGGCGGCGGCACCAGGTAGCCGGCCAGGTCGAAGGCGTCGAGCTGGCGCACCTGCTCGCACACGCCGCGGGTATCCACGCCGCCCACGCCGGCCATCACCGGCAGCGCGCCATTGACTGCTTCGAGCACCGCGGCGGTGAACATCAGCCGCTCCGCTGGCGAGAGCAGTGCGCCCTCCCCCGTGGTGCCGAGGATGACGAGACCGTCCACCCCGCTGGCCACATAGTGCGCGGCCAGGCGCTGCGCGCAGGGCAGGTCCAGCTCGCCGCCTTGCAGCGGCGTCACCATCGGCAGCCACAGCCCGGTGCCGCCCGGCTTGCGCAGGCGGCCCGCTTCCTGCTCAGTGCGCGGCATGGTCTTGCCCCAGCACAGTGGTCACGCCGAACTCGGCGGCAGGCAGCGCCATCATGATGGCGTGCATGGCGGCATCGCGGCCACCGCGCTCGACCTCCACATGCACGGTGGTCTCGCCGTGGCGGTGGTCCACCTCGACCACATAGATGCGCGCCAGCTTGCCGATCGCCGCGTGCAGCGACTGGCGCAGCGCGAAGACCTGGCCCGAGGCCACTGCCAGGCGCAGGCGGATCCATGCGCATGCGGTGTCGGCGGCGTTCGCCGCGGCGTTGTCGATGCCGGATACGGGTTGCGCGGGACGCGCGGCGCCGCGCCCGGTGCGCGTGGCTTCGGTGCGCGCCGATGCGGCGCGGGCGGACTGCGTGCGGGAAGGACGGCGCGGCACGGAAACGAAGGCCACGGCAAGGCTCGACTGTCGCATATGGGCTGGACCCGTGTGAAACGGGTCGTCTGTTGTAGATGGAACCATGCTAGGCAGGCGGGCCTCAAGTTGATGCAATGATTGCCGCCGGCGTCATCAAGAAGTCATCAAAAGGCCGCGCTCAGAATGTCTTGGTGAGCGAAGCGAACGCGGCGGCCCGCCCGATATAGCGCCCGGACGTGTTGGTGTAGACCGAGTGGTGGGCGTTGGTGTCGATATAGGCGAGCGCCAGCGCGAAGCCCTTGCCCAGGTCCTTGGTCAGCCCGAGCCTCCAGTCGGTGTACGAGGCATCGGTGACATTGCGCACGTCCTGGTAGCCCACGTGCGCGTTCAGCGTCAGGTCCCACACATTGAGCGGCACGTTGGCGCTGAGGTCGATATAGGAGCTGTACTTGCTGTTGGCGAAGCCGAACAGGTTGGTCAGCGCCTGCGAGTACTTCAGGAACACGGGGCCGTAACCAGCGCCGATATATAGCTCCGTGGTGTAGGGGCGCGTGAAGCCGTTCGGGTAGTCGCCCGGATAGTAGTACTGCAGCACGCCCAGGTCGTAGTTCCACTCCAGCCCTGCCAGCGTCACGGTGTTCTTGAAGCCGCCGTAGAAATCCATCTCGATCGGTGCCGAGACCTGCGGGTTGCTGTCGCTGAGCCAGCTGATGCTCGAGTTCCAGTTGCCGAGGTAGAAGCCGCTCGAATGCGCGTAGTCGAAGCCGCCCTGGATGGCCGGGCGACGGTTGGTCTGCATCAGGCCGCGGTAGCGGTATTCGCTGGCGACGGTCACGTTGGCCGTGAACGTGTGCGGCGAGGCTTCGGCGTCGGGTGTGCTCTGGGCATGGGCACCGGACACGCCGCAGAAAAGGGCGGCGCCGGACAGGAAGACGGCGCAGGCGCGCGGAGCAGCAAGGCGGAAGACAGTCATGGATTGCTTGGCAGGAAACAGGGAGGTCGATCGGAATAGCGCCATCGGCGCGGTGGCGCGGCACGGGCCGCGCAGCGACCCGAACAGTACGGGAGCGCATCTCAAATCGGTGTCAAGAAAACGGGGGCACGCCAAGCGATCACATAAAGACGGGGGCCAGTCATGCACCACCCGGATAGCCGCCATGCGCCATGCGGACTTGTTGCGCAAAAGCCGAACGGCCGGTCACCACGGATCGTCAGATTCCTGTAAGCTGCGAAAAAATTGTGCGCTGCGCCCAGCTTCGGCTGTGCGCGCGGGAAAACACAAAGGGCTCAGGACGTCCGCCCGTAAATGCAGAGCAGCGGCATTGTCAGAATGAAACGAAGCGGTTCTGGTCGGGCGCTCCGACTGGATGTACATGTCGTACATCCCGTACATGTCGTACGTACGCAAGGCACGCGCGCCCCATCGCCAGAATCATTTTGACAGCGCCTCGAAGACGCCAGCAAAAGGAGAAATTGACGATGCACATCGGCATCCCGCAGGAGACGCGGGCAGGTGAGACTCGTGTCGCCGCAACCCCCGAGACGGTCAAGAAATACGTCGCGCAGGGCCATCAGGTTATCGTGCAATCGGGAGCTGGCGTGCGCGCCAGCCAGCCCGACTCAGCCTACGAGGCGGTCGGCGCCACCATCGGCACCGCGGCCCAGGCGCTGGGCGCGCAGCTCGTCCTGAAGGTGCGCGCACCGGACGACGCCGAGCTCGCGCTGATGAAGCCCGGCTCCGCGCTGGTCGGCATGCTCAACCCCTTCGATGCCGACAACAACGCACGCATGGCGCGCGCCACGCTGACCGCCTTCGCGCTCGAAGCCGCGCCGCGCACCACGCGCGCGCAGAGCATGGACGTGCTGTCCTCGCAGGCCAATATCGCCGGCTACAAGGCCGTGCTGGTCGCCGCTCACCATTACCAGCGCTTCATGCCGATGCTGATGACCGCCGCCGGCACCGTGAAGGCGGCGCGCGTGCTGATCCTCGGCGCCGGCGTGGCCGGCCTGCAGGCCATCGCCACGGCCAAGCGCCTGGGCGCGGTGATCGAAGCCTCCGACGTGCGCCCCGCGGTCAAGGAACAGATCGAGTCGCTGGGGGCCAAGTTCGTCGACGTGCCGTTCGTCACCGATGAAGAGCGCGAGATCGCCCAGGGCGTGGGAGGCTATGCGCGCCCGATGCCGCCGGACTGGATGCGCCGCCAGGCCGAACTGGTGCACGAGCGCGCCAAGGCCGCCGACATCGTCATCACCACCGCGCTGATCCCGGGCCGCCAGGCACCGGTGCTGCTCAAGGAAGAAACCGTCCAGGCCATGAAGCCGGGCTCGGTGGTGGTCGACCTGGCCGCGGCGCAGGGCGGCAACTGCCCGCTCACCGTGGCCGACGAAGTGGTGGAGCGCCACGGCGTCACGCTGATCGGCCATACCAACCTTGCCAGCATGGTGGCGGCCGACGCCTCGGCACTCTACGCGCGCAACGTGCTCGACTTCCTCAAGCTCGTCATCGACAAGGACGGCCAGTTCATACTGAACCTGGAAGACGACATCGTGGCGGCCTGCCTGATGTGCAAGGACGGACAAGTCGTCCGCGGCGCCAACTGAAGCGCGCAGGCGGGCCCGCCGCGGCCCGCTCGCTTTAGATTGGCGCCACGCGGTCCCGGCATGGCGCGCGGGCGTTCGCCGGCGCGGCCGGCACGTCCGGGCACCGGGAGCTTTGCAGCGGCCCGCGGGGCTTGCCCACGGGCTCACACAGCCACAACCAAGGACGCATCACCAATGCAACGCATCATGCTCCGCGCCAAGCTCCATCGTGTCACCGTGACACAGGCGGACCTCCACTACGAGGGCTCATGCGGCATCGACGAGGACCTGCTCGACGCGGCCGACATGAAGGAGTTCGAGAAGATCGAGTTGTACAACGTCAACAACGGCGAGCGTTTTTCGACCTACATCATCAAGGGCGCGCGCGGCACCGGCGAGATCTCGCTCAACGGCGCGGCCGCGCGGCGCGCGCACCTGGGCGACCATCTCATCATCTGCACCTACGCGCCGATGAGCGACGAAGAGATCGCCACCTACAAGCCGAAGGTCATCCTGGTGAACGACAACAACGGCATCAAGGAAATCAAGAAGGTGTAGGCGGCATGCGGCGGATCCGGCGAGCCAGCCGGTCCAGCCGTCCAGCCGTCCATACGTACGGACTTCGCGCGCCGCCGCCTGCGGCGGCGCGCACGCGAGAAGCAGACCGGCATCGGGCAGCACGGCCAGGTGCGCCGGGCCAGGCAGAAGAACACGGGACAACCGCGCAGCGAAGGCATTCAAGCAACGGAGGAGTAGGCGATGGAAATGGTGAACCACACGGTGATCAACCTGATCATCTTCGTGCTGGCGATCTACGTGGGGTACCACGTGGTCTGGACGGTAACGCCGGCCCTGCACACCCCGCTGATGGCCGTGACCAATGCGATCTCGGCCATCATCATCGTCGGCGCCATGCTGGCGGCCGGCCTGACCGAGGGCATGGTAGGACGCACCATGGGCACGCTGGCGGTGGCGCTGGCCGCCGTCAATGTGTTCGGCGGCTTCCTGGTGACCCAGCGCATGCTGGAGATGTTCAAGAAGAAGGAACCCAAGGCAAAGGCTGACGGCTCGGCCAAGGAGCACGGCAAATGAGCATGAATCTCGTCACCCTGCTGATCTTCGGCGCGCTGGTGGTGGGCGGCGGCATCGGCGCCTACGTGGCGAAGAAAGTCGAGATGACCAAGATGCCCGAGCTGGTCGCGGCGATGCACTCGCTGATCGGCCTGGCGGCGGTGTTCATCGCGGTGGCCGCGGTGGCCGAACCGGCCGCCTTCGGCATCACGCCGGCGGGCTCGCACGACATCCCGCTGGGCAACCGCATCGAGCTGTTCATCGGCTGCTTCGTCGGTGCCATCACCTTCTCGGGCTCGGTGATCGCCTTCGGCAAGCTGGCCGGGCGCTACAAGTTCCGCCTGTTCCAGGGCGCGCCGGTGTCCTTCCCCGGMCAGCACATGCTCAACCTGCTGCTGGCGGTGGCGATGATCGGCTTCGGSGTGATCTTCTTCCTGTCGCAGAGCTGGCTGCCCTTCGTGGTGATGCTGGCGATCGCCTTCGTGCTGGGCGTGCTGATCATCATCCCGATCGGCGGCGCCGACATGCCGGTGGTGGTGTCGATGCTGAACTCGTACTCGGGCTGGGCGGCGGCCGGCATCGGCTTCTCGCTCAACAACCCGATGCTGATCATCGCCGGCTCGCTGGTGGGATCGAGCGGTGCGATCCTCTCGTACATCATGTGCCGCGCCATGAACCGCTCGTTCTTCAACGTGCTGCTGGGCGGCTTCGGCGGCACGGCCGCGGGGGCGGCCGCCGGCGAGCAGCAGCAGCGCCCGGTCAAGTCCGGCTCGGCCGATGACGCGGCCTTCCTGATGGGCAACGCCGAGACCGTGATCATCGTGCCGGGCTACGGCCTGGCGGTGGCGCGCGCGCAGCACGCGCTCAAGGAACTGACCGAGAAGCTGGTCGAGAAGGGYGTGACGGTGAAGTACGCCATCCACCCGGTGGCGGGCCGCATGCCGGGCCACATGAACGTGCTGCTGGCCGAGGCCGAAGTGCCCTACGACCAGGTCTTCGAGATGGAAGACATCAACAGCGAGTTCGGCCAGGCCGACGTGGTGCTCGTGCTGGGCGCCAACGACGTGGTCAATCCGGCSGCCAAGACCGATCCCAACTCGCCGATCGCCGGCATGCCGATCCTGGAAGCCTACAAGGCCAAGACCATCATCGTGAACAAGCGCTCGATGGCGGCCGGCTATGCCGGTCTCGACAACGAGTTGTTCTACATGGACAAGACCATGATGGTGTTCGGCGACGCCAAGAAGGTGGTCGAGGACATGGGCAAGGTTCGGCGACGCCAAGAAGGTGGTCGAGGACATGGGCAAG